>PWMS01000104.1 GCA_003558105.1 Mollicutes bacterium
CGTCCCAACAAAGGACGATAATATACCGCGGTACCACCTTAATTCATAAGCTCTCTTACGCTTAACGCGCGCATACGGATGGGTCTACTTTATTCTTCCATCTCTCCCGGTGTTTTTCATGTATTATTCATCGTTTGGCTTACACCGTCCCAAACTCGCTTCTGATAAAGGGAATACATTACTCGTCCGTTCCACGATTTATAAGATAATTTTATTATATAGCAAACCAAACAATTGTCAACTGATTAAAGGTCATCCATTCATATTTATACCTCTGGACTATGAATTAATCTTTAATCGCTCCTCTTAACTCATAATCCCAAAATTACTAAACAAGAAGAAAAAATTGTGTTATGATTAATAGGAAACAAATCCATTTTATGATCAATTTTTATACTTTGATATACCCTTGAAATCCAAAAATTTCTTAAAATGTTTAAAACAACAAGGAGGCTGCTATGAATTACAAAAAACATGTCAAACTAGAACGTATTGTCGCTGTCATTATTGATGGACTTATCGTTGGAACCATCTCAGCTATTTTTTCTATGGGTGTGATGTATTTCTTTAGTGGAACCGATAATGTGCTTGATTATTTCATCAACGAATTTGATCTTCAAAGTATTGCAGAATTAGGAAGTTCCATTTACGCTATGCATATTTTAATCTCTTTTTTGGGTGCTGCTTTTTATTATATCTATGTTCCTTACAGGTTTGATGGAAAAACCGTTGGAAAGATGGCTATGCGCATCAAAGCTATAAATAATGAAGGCTTAAACCCTTCTTTTAAAACCCATGCTTTAAGAGCTGTAAGAATGTATGGCTATTATTTAAGTGTCCCTTTCGTATTTATTTTATTCATCAACCATAGTATCTATGAAGGTATCAATTCCTTCGCGTTTATAACCTCTTCTATCATTGGATTGATTAGCTTCTTCATGATTTTAGGGCGCGATGATGAACGAGGATTGCACGATTTAATCGCTGATACTTTTGTTGTCGATCAAAATTATGATCCTGAAGCCGACGCAAGCGAAGCGGCAACACAAGAACGTGATTGGGTTGAAGGCGAAACAGAAGAAGATGAGGACGATGGTTTCAGTCTCAACAAAAACGATGATCCTTGGGAAAAATAGTTGTTGATATGATATCAAAAAAGAGACCAATTGGTCTCTTTTTTTTAGAATTGAGTTTTATATTCCTGAAAAAGGGTGTATAAATCAGACATCTTATCTAAATTCATCAGTTGTTTTTTTATTTTTGTGGCGTTTTTTAAGCCTTTGATATACCAAGCGCCGTGCGACCGCATTTCAAGCAAGGCAATTCTTTCGCCTTTGTGCTCTTTGAGGAGCTGTGCATGCTTTAACAACATATCGATCTTCGCTTTTGGGGGAATGTTTTTTTCATAAGACCCGGTTTCTAGATAGTCATTAATCTGTTTGATAAGCCAAGGATTCCCTTTTAGACCACGACCTACCATAACCGCGTCTACCCCGGTTTCATCCAACATCATTTTAGCATCCTCAGGGGTAAGAATATCGCCGTTACCGATAACGGGAATATTAACGGCCTCTTTAACCGCTTTAATAATAGCATAATCGACAGAACCACGATACATCTGTACCCGCGTGCGTCCGTGTATTGCAATTAATGAAGCGCCTGCAGCCTCTGCCATTTTGGCGAGTTCTACCGCGTTGATAGTGGATTGATCCCAACCGGCGCGCAGCTTTACACTAATAGGCACATCGCTATTTTTTACCATCGTTTCAATGATGGCTTGGGCTTTTTGTGGGTTTTTCATCAACTTAGCACCCGCATCCCCTTTAATAACTTTAGGTACGGGGCATCCCATATTCAAATCGATAAATTTGGGATGGGTATGTTGATTAACATAAGCCGTCGCAGACGCCATCGTTTCAGAATCAGAACCAAACAGCTGCAAAGCAATGTTATTTTCATCGTTAGTTAGGCTCATCATCTTCAAGGTACGAGGATTTTTATAATTAATCGCCAAGTCGCTAATCATCTCAGTATAGATTAAAGCGGGCGAAAAAGCCTTTAAAATCAACCGAAACGCTGTGTTGGTCAGTCCCGCCATCGGCGCAACGACAACGTGAGAGGTAAAACTATAACCACCAGCTTGCCACATAAAATCCCACCTTTCAATCAAACCGTATTTTCCCACAATATGGCATTTTTTGCAATTGTTTTGTCATTTCAAATAACCGTGCTATAATAGGCGCGGTGATAATATGAAAGATTATTTAACAAAAGCCTATGCCTTTGACGGCCGTGTAAGATTATATGCTGCCCGTACGACAAACCTTGTCCATGAGGCACAAAAAATACATCAACTTTGGCCAACAAGCGCGGCAGCGCTAGGCCGATTGTTGACCGGCAGTATCATTATGGGTGCCATGTATAAAGATGACCAAGAACTAACGATTCGCGTTGAATCTAACGGTCCGATTGAAGGCATGGTAACGACGACCAACGCCAAAGGACAAGTCCGCGGTTATGTTGGTAACCCAAAATTATTTTTCAAAAACAACACAGGCGGCATCCATCTACCACAAGCTATTGGAGAAGGTAAAATACATGTTACGAAAGATGTCAAAGTCCGTGATTATTTTACTTCAACCTCTGCCATTCAAACCGGTGAAATCGCAGAAGACTTAGCTTATTATTTTACCGTTAGTGAACAAATTCCCTCAGCTGTAGCCTTAGGAGAAAAAATCAATCCTGACAATACCATAGAACTCGCTGGTGGTTTTATCCTGCAAAGAATGCCTGGTTGCCCAGAAGAAACTATTGAATTAATTGAAAAACGGCTAAAAAAACTTAAACCCGTTTCACAGATGTTAGAAGAAGATTATACGCCTGAAGCCATGATTGATGCAATAACCAAAGGTGACCATCAAATTTTACATACTTTGGACTTAAGCTATTATTGCGATTGTAATAAAGAAAAATTTGAACGGGGTTTATTATCACTTGGTAAAAAACAACTTGAAAAATTAAAACATGATGATAAAGAAATCGAGACCGCTTGTCATTTTTGTGGTACGAAGTACCATTTTGATGAAGCGGCGATTGACGAACTCATTAAAGAAATCTCATAAAATCAAAGGACCATACCGAATGTCGGTATGATCCTTTTTGTTTATCTATAGAGTGGAAATTGATCTGTTAATGTTTTTACTCGATTCTTGACCTCATTTAAAACAAAATCGTTATCTGGATTCATCAAAGTATCATGAATCAATTTAGCCACTTCACGCATCGAACCTGTATCAAAACCACGCGTGGTTAATGCCGGGGTTCCTAATCTAATGCCACTGGTAATAAAAGGTTTTTCTGGATCGTTAGGAACGGTGTTCTTATTACAGGTAATGTGGACATCTTCCAAAATCTTTTCCGCATCTTTTCCTGTTAAACCTGTAAGGGACTTAACTTCAACTAAGACCAAATGGTTGTCTGTACCACCACTAATAACCTTAAACCCAAGTCGTTTTAATTCTTCAGCTAAAGCTTTAGCGTTGGCGATAACTTGACTTTGATAGACTTTAAAATCAGGACTTAAAGCTTCTTTGAATGCGGCCGCTTTAGCGGCGATGATATGCATTAACGGACCCCCTTGAATGCCAGGGAACACGGTTTTGTTAACTTCTTTATAAATATCTTTATCGTTGGTTAAAATAATTCCGCCTCTAGGGCCACGTAGCGTTTTGTGGGTTGTTGAGGTCACAATATCTGCATATAAACAAGGATTTTGATGTAATCCTGCCGCAATCAAACCAGCGATATGGGCCATATCAACCATGAGTTTAGCACCAACCGTATCGGCAATCGCGCGGAATCGTTTAAAATCAATCGATCTTGCATAGGCACTGGCACCCGCCACAATAAGTTGTGGTTTAACGTCTTTAGCTATGCGTAAGACCTCGTCGTAATCGATCATCTCATCCTTATCGCTGACACCATAACTATGGAATTTATAATCGATACCACTAAAGTTTAAGGGATGGCCATGTGTCAGATGTCCGCCGTGGTCTAAAGACATACCCAATACCGTATCGCCATTTTTAATCATAGCACGGTAAGCCCCCATATTGGCTGTAGAGCCTGAATGGGCTTGGACGTTCACATATTTAACATTGAAGAGTTCTTTCAGTCTTTCACGAGCCAAATTTTCAACGGTATCTACATGTAAACATCCTCCATAATAACGCTTTTTAGGGTATCCTTCAGCGTATTTGTTGGTTAAGACGCTACCCGCAGCTTCTAACACCGCTTTTGAGACAAAGTTTTCACTGGCAATTAACTCCAGATGGTGTTCTTGTCGGTCTTTTTCACTTTGCATCGCGACAAATAGTTCTTGGTCTTGTGCTTTGATTGATTGCATGATTTATGCCTCCTTAGCACCAAATAGATGCCGTTTTAAATACTTCTTAGAAAGAAATGTGGTGAAGCCGATGGTTACGCTCAAAAGTAAAAGTATGATAATACCACTCACAAGCCAAAACATGCTCGGCAACATTAAAATCAAGGTGTCATCAGTCCGAAATTGCCAATTGCCATCAAAAAATATCTCATGGAAAACGGTAAAGGTAATATCAAAGGCAATGATCATCCAACCCCCGACAAACAAGATAAAAAACGCCGGAAAATAATAGATATCTCGGTAAGTCTCATACAATAATTTGGGATGTTTTTTATAAAGTAAAATCGATAAGCCTACCACGATAATCAAACTGATGATACCGGCTAGACGAATTTGCGTATAAACCTCACGAACATCTTCCATATGTTCGATCTCACTAACCACAACTTCTTCGCCGTTTATGACATTGACTTCATGTCTCAAGATAGGTTCAACATCGCCGGCATTAGCCCCAAAATAAAGGTCGTCATGACGGTAGTTTAAATAATCGATAAGTTTGCCACTCACATATGTATAATCATAGGTAATATCTTGATGCGACGGATATCTATCTTCACTGATGTTCATATAGGTCTTCGTCGTTAACAATGAGGCAAAAAGGGCAATGAAAAATACGGGATATAATAACCATATTATGTATTTTATTGTTTTCACATTAATCACCATCGGTTCTTTTTATGATATTTTACCACGAATATATCCCGTTTAAAAGTGAGTCTTGAAGACTCACTTTTAAATTTACTTCAGATTTTCAATGTTCATGAAACATTCCACGGTATTTTGTAATAAGGATGCGATGGTCATAGGGCCAACGCCTCCGGGTACCGGGGTGATATGTGCCGCTTTTTCTTTGGCGGCTTCAAAATCAACATCGCCAATCAATTTATCATCAACACGGTTCACACCGACATCAATAACAGTGGCACCAGGTTTGATCATGTCACCTGTAATCATTTTTGCTCTGCCGGCCGCAGCGATTAACACATCCGCCTCTAAGCATTCTTTTTTTAGATCTTGCGTTCTAGAGTGGGCAATCGTTACGGTCGCATGTTGGCGTAATAATAGTTGTGCAACGGGTTTACCAACTATATTGCTACGGCCAACAACCAAAGCCTTCTTCCCTTTTAATTCAACGCCAACACTTTCTAACATGGTCATAATGCCCTTCGGTGTTGCAGGCAAAACGCCAGGCGTACCAATTTGAAGCGCCGCAATATTCAAAGGGTGGAAGCCATCAACATCTTTGCTTTGGTTAATGGTATCGATGATGGTGTTGTCATCAATATGATCGGGTAAGGGCAATTGCACCAAGATACCGTGGACCGCTTTATCACGGTTCAAAGATTCGACTAAGTCAATGAGTTCAGTTTGTGTGATGCTGTCATCTTTTTCGATAATGGTGCTTTTAATCCCGATGCGTTCACAAGCGCGGTTTTTCGCCCGCACATAACTTTGTGATGCGGGATCTTCCCCTACTAAAACGACCACTAAATGCGGGGCTTTGTTAGATTGTTCTTGCAATCTGGTAACTTCCTCTTTAAGCTCTTTGCGAATACTCTTTGATAAAGCTTTTCCATCAATAATTGTTCCCATTATTTATCATCCTCCATATGATACACATCCATAATTTCACCATAGAACATGATGTGTGTATCGTGATTTTTATAGAATCTTTCTTTAATATCGCTAGAAATTAACGCTGGTTCTTGTGATTGTGTATAAATAATCTTACATTCGTAGTTCAAAGGGCATTCTTTAATGATCGGGCTTTTAACTGTGCGTGCACGCTGTTTTGTAATCGGGGCTTCTTCAAATTTATCGATATCGCGTCCCGATTTAGTTCCGGCGATTTTTAAGGCTTCTTTCAAAGTCCCTGATTTGGGTACATTGATGGTAAAATCTTCGGCTTCTCTTAATAAATCATACGTAAACCTTGAATACCGAATGTAAGCGATAAATACCGGTTTTCCCCAAATGATACCAATATGTCCCCACGCAATGGTCATAGTATTAACCCGACCTTTACGATCTTTTACGGTGATAAAAATACCGTTTTTTAATTGGCTTAACATTTGTTCGCTGTATTGATGATAGCGTTCTAACACATTATCAACTCCTAAGATAGATAAATATCGGTGTATTTTTCTTTTAAATATCTAATGTAATATTTGGGATTGAATGGTTCGTTGGTAACTTTTTGGATAATCTCTTCGGGTTTTAAACTTGAGCCGAAACAATGAATCTTATCTTTTAACCATTGGTTGACTTTATCGACTTTGTTTTCTCTAAGTAAAGTTTCTAAATCAAGTTCTTCTTTCATGGTGTAATAAATCTGGGCTGCATACGCACTACCTAAAGCATAAGTTGGGAAATACCCAAACATACCACCACTCCAGTGCACATCTTGTAAGACGCCATTAGAATCCTTATCAACTTCTAAGTTTAAATATTTTTTCACTTTTTCATTCCATAGCGCTGGCAGTTCCTCAACGCTGATATTATCATTAAAAATGGCACGTTCAATCTCGTAGCGCAATAAAATATGCAACGGGTAGGTCAGTTCATCGGCTTCAACGCGAATAAACGTTTCGTCTACCTTGTTGATGCCACGGTAAAACGTTTCTAAATCGATCGTTTTTAATTGTTTGGGGAACATGGATTTAAGTTTGCTATAATGCGCTTCCCAAAATGGTTTACTGCGTCCTACAATGTTTTCATAAAATCTTGATTGTGACTCGTGAATACCCATCGATGCGCCACTTTTAAGATTGGTCATATCAAAAACTTCATCGATTTGTTGTTCGTATAAAGCGTGTCCAAGTTCATGGATAGCCGCAAAAATAGAAGAGAAAACATAGTTTTCTAAATATCTTACGGTCAGTCTAACATCTTTAGAGTGGGTATTCCAAGTGAACGGGTGGACACTTTCTTTTAAAAGGCCTCGGTCTTTATTGAAGTGGAATACATCTAAAAGATATTCGACAAATTTCTTTTGATCGTCTTTAGGGTACTTATCATGAATAAATGTCTCAGGTTCATCTTTTTTCTTCAAAATTTCTTTAACAAAAGGCACCAATTCGGTTTTAATCGTATTGAAAAAAGCATCGTATTTTTCCATATCCATGCCTTCTTCAAAATCATCCAACAAGACGTTGTAAGGATTGTCTGTATCGGAACGATAGGCCACCATTTTCTTTTGAAAAGCGATCAACTTCTCTAAGTAAGGCTTGAATTTATCAAAATTATCTTCTTCGCGAGCTTCTTCCCATACTTTTTGCGCCATGGTTCGAAGTTTAGAATATTCAACATATTCGCTTTTTGGTATTTTAATAATTTTATCTAAATTCTTTTTGGCTTTCTCGATTTCTTTTCGTTGCGTTTCAGTGAGGTCATCGCGGTTTGCCATCAAGTCATTGACTTCGTTGACATAAGCATCGCTGATCATCAATGAAAAGTGTTCGCCACTGATGATAGAAAGCATCTCTGAGCGAAACGGAAAGCATTCTTTAGGGGCTTCTGTATTAGAATCCCAACCTGCTAAAGATAATACATAACTATAAGCTTTTTGTTTTTTTTGTAACGATTTAAACGTATCAAAATCGGCCATAATACGCGCTCCTTAATAACGAAGATACGCACAGCTTTCACTGTGCGAATCCTCTATATAGTGTGATTTAGAATAATCCTTTTGCGTTACCGTCTTCATCGACGTCCATATCCATAGCGGCCGGACGTTTAGGCAAGCCAGGCATGGTCATCATTTCGCCAGTTAGGGCGACAATGAAACCAGCTCCGATTGATGGGGTTAATTCGCGAATGGTAAGTTCGAAATCTCTAGGACGACCGTAGCGTTTAGGATCATCGCTTAGTGACATTTGTGTTTTCGCCATACAAACTTGTAAGTTGTCCCAGCCTTCACGCTTAAACTTTCTTAATTGATTGCGTGCTTTTTTCGAGTAATTAACGGTTTTTGCGCCGTAAACTTTTGTTGCAATCGCTTCAATTTTTTCTTCTATTGATTGTTCGTTTTCATATAAACGTGTGAACTTTTGTGTGTTTTGATCGATTTGTTCTAAGACTCTGTTGGCTAAGTCAACAGCGCCTTCGCCGCCATCAGCCCAGACCTTAGATAATGCGTAAGGATGATTGTTTTCTTCTAGCCATTCTGCCAAAGCTTTATGTTCGGCATCGGTATCGTGGACAAAGTGGTTGACCGCGACAACGTAAGGTAAGTTGAATGCTTGAATGGTTTCAATATGTTTTTGAAGGTTTTCTACACCTTGTTTGAGGGCCTCAACGTTTTCTTCTTTTAAAGCATCTTTTTTGACGCCACCATGCATTTTAAGCGCACGTACTGTTGCTACTATAACCACCGCGCTAGGATCAAAACCTGCTTGACGCGTCTTGATGTTTAAAAACTTCTCGGCGCCTAAATCGGCACCGAAACCTGCTTCTGTGATAACGTAATCTGCGAGTTTTCGACCCATATTGGTTGCGATAATGCTGTTACAGCCGTGAGCGATATTGGCGAATGGTCCACCATGAACCAAAGCCGGGGTGTTTTCCAAGGTTTGAACCAAGTTTGGTTTAATCGCATCTCTTAAGATTAATGTAATGGCACCTTCAGCACCCAAGTCGCCAACCGTTACAGGTTTACGATCATACGTATTCGCAATCACAATGCGTTTAATTCTGATTTTTAAATCTTGAATATCCGTCGCTAAACACAATACCGCCATAATCTCGCTTGCGACAGAGATATTGAATCCATCTTCTCTTGGAATTGAATTCCCAATCCCACCTAAACCAACGGTCACTTGTCGTAACGAGCGGTCATTCATATCCAAGGCGCGTTTCCAAGAAATCCGTCTTGGATCGATATTTAAGTCATTGCCTTGATGTAAGTGGTTATCAATCATCGCCGAGATGGCATTGGTTGCGGTAGTAATCGCATGAATATCGCCCGTAAAGTGAAGGTTGATATCCTCCATCGGTACTATTTGTGCGTACCCACCACCTGCGGCGCCACCTTTAATTCCCATTACAGGACCAAAAGATGGTTCTCTTAGTGCAACGATCGCATCTTTACCGACTTTTGAAAAAGCTTGTCCCAAACCAACGGTTGTCGTTGATTTACCTTCACCAGCAGGGGTCGGTGTTATCGCTGTGACCAAGATAACTTTACCGTTTTTGTCCTTTAAATGTTTTTGTGCTTCAAGACGAATTTTCGCATTGTAGTTACCATAACGCTCAATATCTTCTTCTTTTAAGTTGAGGCGTTTTGCAATCTTTCCAACATCTAGCATCTTCGCCTGTTGAGCAATCTTTAAATCTTGATTTTCCATAGAAAAATCCTCCATTCGTTTGTAATCATTCGGTAATATTATCACACATTTGTAGTATAAATTCAACGCCTAAATAAAACGCTTTCACTTTCGCCTCTAACATTATTTATTGAGCTGTAGTATAATTGAGACAAGAAAACCTAAAGGTGAAGATTTCATGGGTTTTAATGTAACCTTCACACCTTCAAAGTTCGACGGGAAAATTATAATCGCCGCCAGCTAAAAGCGAACGACAAAGCGCCATCAAGACAACCTAAATATAATTTTTATAGGAAAACCGGGAAATGGCTTTATTAAGACTATTTGAATAGATTAGAACAAACGTTATTTATAGGAGATTTGCGATAAATATATTTGTAAAAGCGGGGATATATGGTTATTTGCTGAAAGCTGCGGCACGCACCTCGCCTAACCATTCATCCTATCCACGCCGGTTAAACCATCGATCAAGACAGCTTAAAGAAGCGCTTAAAAGAGGACTACATAAGGCTTTTTCGTCCACACAAAGACAAGAAGAAGATGCCTTTAACATTATTAGTGGCTTTTTTAAATATAAGACAACCGGCGCGCCTTTAATTATTTTAGGGGAAATATCCAGACAAATCCTGGCGTCTTCATCCTTTCACCCCGCTTCACATATCCTCGTCGTACACAAGCAAAAAGGGCGTCTTTTTATAACATTAAGGCTGATAACTTATTACTATAAAGGTTTATAAATAGCGATTTCCCGGTTATTGATGAGCATGATAGGTC
>PWMS01000011.1 GCA_003558105.1 Mollicutes bacterium
CAGAAACCGTTAATCATGGTTCTGCAGCTACAGCACCTGAAAACCCGGAACGTGATGGACATACCTTTACCGGTTGGGACACTGAATACAGCAACGTTGCAAGCGATTTAACCGTGACAGCTCTTTATGACATTAACACTTATACAGTCATCTTCGAAGATTATGACGGAGCTGAGCTGAAAACAGAAACCGTTAATCATGGTTCTGCAGCTACAGCACCTGAAAACCCGGAACGTGAAGGACACACCTTTGACAAATGGGATGTCGATTTCTCGGTAGTAACTTCGAACATGGTGGTTACAGCTGAGTACACAATCAACTCCTATTGGATAACATTTATAGACTATGATTCAAGGCTTATTCACGAATATGAGGTTGAGTATGGTGAAATACCTGTAGCTCCTGAAAGCCCTAAAAGAGCAGGATATACTTTCACAGGATGGAGCCCGGAACTTACAGAAGTGACTTCAGAAGCAACGTATTCAGCACAGTATGAGATCAATGACTATGTTGTCAGGTTTGACTCAAACGGCGGAAATGACATCGAGAATCAATTGGTGACATTTAATCAAAAGGTGACTGAACCTACGGATCCTGTCAGAGAGCAGTTGGAGTTTGCAGGTTGGTATCGTGACAGGGCTTTCGAACAGCCATGGGATTTTGAGAAGGATCTTATGCCTGCTCGAGGGATCACCCTTTATGCCAAGTGGAATACTTATCGGTTAACAAGTCCTGTGTTCAGCATCTCCAATCAAAGCATAGGATATGAGCAGAGTACGCGCACAATTAACCTTCATGCCACAAGTCAACTCCTATTTAACAATGAAGTGGAAGATGCGGAAATCACTTACAATTATTTACTAGTGGATTCCCAAGAGATTGCAACGATTGAAGGGAATCAATTGACTCTGAGCCCTGAGGACCCAGGAACGTATGAGTTAACAGTAAGAGCAGAAGCTGTTTACACAAGAGATGAACACGAATATACAAGCAGCACCACATCAAAGTTTACAGTAACCAAGCAGGCAGCCCCTGTTATCACAATGACTCGACCTACGTTTACTGTTAGCGATCAATACATGAATTTTGACGAAGCAATGAGAGTTGTTGAGCTTGATGCGGAGAACGCCAGAGTATTCTCCGATGGAATGGAAATTACTGAAGCTGATATCAGCTATGATTACGAAATCCTTAGAGGTAGCACGATTGCAGAGGTTACAGAAGCAGGAACTATTCGTTTGGAACCTCATCGTACAGGAGAGTTTGATGTCCGTGTGAAAGTAACCGCCAACTATGAAGGTAGATCTGCCAGTCGGGAAGTAGATTTCGTCGTGACGAAAAGTGCACCTCCTGTTGATGATGAAAGAGAGTGCTCTATTGAAGAAATCGATTTTAATGATGCAACGATTGTCATAGCTGGTGATGAAACAGAAGCAAGGTACCTTCTTCAAGCAGATAGCAGCTTCTCGGAAGATTGCCAGTGGGATAAGGAAGATGTAAGCTATTCTTACAGAATCATTGAGGGTCAGGAATATGGCGAGATCCTTGAAGAATCATCAAGGGATTATCTTGTTGTTAAGAGCAGAGGTGAAATCGTTGTGAGGGTAACTGCAGTGATTGAAGGAGAAGCTCTGCAGAAGACTGCAACCTTCGTTGTGGAAAATGCAAAAATTGATGCTCTTGAAGCAGATATTCAGACTTTACCGGATCCGGAAGACTTTGATGATGTGATCGAGGATGCCGAGGATGAGATTCAATCTGCACTGTCTACTTACAACAGACTTACTTCATTTGAAAAGGGACAGATTTTAAGAGAATACAGACAGAAGCTTGACCGATTAGTTGAACGTCTGGGACTAATCAATAGTACGGTAGACACAGAGAATACAGATAGTGAAGTGACCGCTGAGAATTTAAATACTTCTCTCAATGTGGAAGACACAGAAGAAGGAAGCACCATTAGTCTGAAATTGATTGTTGAAGATGGTGAGAAGAGCACCTCGGAGTCAACAATTGAAGACACGGAACTCTTGAACAGTATTTTGGGTGATGAAATGGGTGATGTGTACAATATCACTTTAACAAAAATGATTGAAACGCTCTTAATTGATGGTGACATCGAATACGTTGAATCAACATCCAGTAGTATCACAGAACTTGATGCAGCGATTGAAATCACAATTTTCCTTGACCCTGAAGATTTTCAGGAAAGACGAAGTTTCAGTCTTTACCATGTTCATACCAATGAAGATGGTCAAAAAGAAGTTGAAGAGATCGAGGTTTACTATGATGAAGATCAACACAGCATTACTTTCAGCGTAGATCGCTTCAGCACATTTACTGTAGCTTTTAAAGATGAACCAATGTATACCGTTACATTTGAACACCCTGAAGGGGACGAGTTCCATAGGGATACATTCTATGAAGGTGATAAAATTAAAGAACCGATTGATGAACCTCAGAAAGAAGGACATAACTTTATTGGATGGTTTGTTGATCAGGAAAGAAGTCAAGAGTGGGATTTTGCAAATGGGACAATGCCTGCAGAAGATTTTGTGCTATATGCAGGTTGGGAACTACTAAGCTATCAAGTCAATTTTGATAGTCAAGGTGGA
>PWMS01000059.1 GCA_003558105.1 Mollicutes bacterium
CAGCACAATGCAACCCGAAAAAACTTTATGCTATTGATCATTCCGGTTTCATTGAAGTTGCCCAAAAAGCAGCCAAGGAAAACGGAATTTCAGGGATTGATTTTCAGGAAAATAACAGCCGGTCGTTTGAATGCCCGGAAAAGCTGGATGTTTTACTGCATGAACAGATTGGTGACGACCTCTTCGACGAAAACATGATCGAAAACATACTGGACATTAAACGCCTTGTGTTGAAAAAAGGTGGAAAAGTGCTACCCGGCAAGTTTGAATTGTATCTCGAACCTGTATCGTTAAAACCGGATTTCCGAGTTCTTTACATATGGGAACATCCTTACAATGGGTTTGATTTTGGATTTCTAAAGAACAGCTTATTTATACCAAAATATACACAGCGCGGTTACAATCAGAGGTTTTTGGAGCCGTATGCCGTGGACTTTTTGATGTGCCGGCCATCACCCATCATGACCATTGATTTTAACCAAGAACCTTGTGAGCCGAATTTCAACCTTCAGTCACAAACAAAACTGATTTCACAAACCGGGCAAATGGATGGAGTTTGCCTCTATTTTAACGTTTTTTTTGATGAAGAAATCAGCTTCAGCACTTCCCCGTTACACAAAAAAACAAGCTGGAATAACCGTATGTATCGCGTGCCTGCCGGGTTCTATCACGCCGGCGATGAGATTTCATTAACCGTGGATATGCCAACTCATTTGGTTGCAGATACCTGGAGCGTAACCGTGGAACCGAAAAAGAAGTCAGAAACTGTGGACACCAAACCTGCACCGGTTATGTAAAAAATCCCCATCAAAAAATCGTTTTTTACTGTTTAACCCGCTTTGATATTCTTTGAAAAAGAAGCGATTGATATTTTTGTAACCCTTTCAGAAATGACACATTCGCAACCAGATATCGAAGATGTGTACATTCTCGTACCAATTTTCTTTTTAACAGCATCATCCTTTGTATGAATTCTGCACGGTACAAAGAATTGTTTTCGGGATGATGCACCAAGATACGGTACAGTTTTTTAGAATGATTAGAATAGGCCTTTTTGTAATTTTCAGAACCCCGCAAAAAATCAAAAAACGGGATTTTATTGAAAACTGCATCCTGAAGCCCAAAACTCAGAAGAATTGTACCGGGGCCTTTTTTATAATAAGCCGATTGGTCATCTACAGCGCAATGTGCCCCGTAAATTCTATTTTTATATCGATAATTTACATCAACAGCAATGCACCGATTCTGCTCGTTTACAGATAACAGTTTGTTGATTTGAATCCATCCTTTTGTTGAAAAAGTCTGAGCAATTTTCTTCTGAAATTGATAGTTCGAATTTTCTGCAAATGTCCCCAGATAGCCATTTCTTCTCCACCGGTTTTGATGGATCTCCACCATTTCGTCAAAATGATTTTCGATTTCATCCGGACCGGTAATTTGCTGTATCTCAAATAGTTTCTGATCCTGATGATAAATTTTCTTAAGAGCACGACGAGTATGTGAACGCGTATCTTTGCTGAGAGACATCAAATAATGTTCCCAGTCCTCAGGTAAATTAACAATGTAGCACACGTTTGAGAGAAAAATTGAAGATCTGAATCCATGTAATCCCAGGTTCGGAAGCAGTTGATGAGTAAAACTATTTTCTTTCACTGCGTCAAATTGTATTCTGCAGGACTTCAGATTTACTGAAAGTATAAAGTTGGTAAATTGTTTTCGGAGCCACTCTTCACAGCCCGTCCTTACAATAAAATCGAGATAATCGGTATATGATGACAATCCAATTAAAACGTCTTTTTTCGATTGTATGACGTTTGATCCAATGAAGCGAAGGCACGAATATATCTTTTTTCTCAACAGGTGAACTTCATCAAAAAAAAGAGGTGCAATGCCTGCAAGCTCGTCTTGCTGATAAAATAACAGAATATTCAACGTCCCTTTTTTGCCAAAATATTTCCACCAGGTTCTGTTCCATTCGTAGGTCTGGAAAATCGTAGTATCTGATGCCTCTGCAAGCGCAGTCCATTCATCAGCAATTGCATCAAAAGCATCGGAATCTATAATGACGCGAACCGTGCATTTATCAACTCTGATCTGTTTTACTGACGAAGGTTCAAGAAGAATGTCTTGTTTCATGCCGGTTCTAATTTAGGGCTCTTTAGACTTTTGAGTGCCTCATCAACAGAATGCCCGATTATGTTCCAGTCATATTTTTGCATCACCAGATCATAACCATTGGAAACCAGCCTGTTGCAAGTAACCACATCATTCATCAGCTGAATGACGGCCTCGGCAAATGCGTCGGGGTCATCACGAATCAGCAGATGGCTATCATTCTCCACTTCAATTCCTTCACTTCCAATTGATGTTGAAACGATAGGCTTTTTCATGGAAAGAGCTTCTAAAATTTTTAACCGGGTGCCGCTTCCCATTCGCAGCGGAACCACATAAACCTGTGCTTTATCGATAAAAGGACGTACATCATCCACAAAGCCGGTTATAATTACAGATTCGGATTGCAATTTTTTCAACATCGGCGGCGGATTGTTACCCACAA
>PWMS01000064.1 GCA_003558105.1 Mollicutes bacterium
ATCTTTAAACCCGAGTTCACGGGCGATGGTTTTGGCTTTTTTTAGTGTTTCAATTGGGGTTGGTTCATGGTTTTTATACTGGTGGGCCGGGAAAAACCGTGATAAGTGTACAGGGGTTTTGGGATGGACAATGGCTATAAGATCTTTAAAGATGTGTCTTAAATTAGTGTCATCATCGTTGATTTCAGGTACAATGCAAATGGTAATTTCGATATGAACACCCGCGTTGTGTAAATATTCAATTGAATTTAGCACGGGTTGATAATCGCCTTGACAATATTGCTTGTAATCTTGGGCATTGGCGGCTTTGATATCGATATTAATCGCATCCAAGTAAGGCTCGACTTTCTGCCAAGTCGCCTCTGTGGCAAAGCCATTGGATACCCAGACATTCTTAAGGCCTTTTTGGCGCGCCCCTTTCATGATATCTAAAGCATATTCCAAGAAAACGGTCGGTTCAGTGTAGGTATAGGCAATGCTATCGCAATGATGTTCTAAAGCTTTTTTCACATGATAAGCCGCATCCAAAGGATAGCCTTGAACCGGTGCATTGTTTTTAGGCGCCCATGCAATCGAGGCGTTTTGACACCATAAACAACGCATGTTACACCCCATCGCTGCCAACGAATAGCTGAAGGTTTTAGGCATGAATCGGTGTAAAGGTTTTTTTTCAATCGGATCAACTTGCAAAGCAATGGTCTGTCCATAATTTAAAGCATATAGCTTACCTTCAAGGTTTTGTCTAACTTGGCATAAGCCTCTTTGGCCTTCGTCAATCGTGCAAGCGTGCGGACAAACACGACAAAGGACACGATGGTTATCTAACTTCTTGTATAAGATCGCTTCTTTCATGAAACCCCCCCTAAGGACTTTCACTTCTACTATTCACCTTCAGTATAATGAATTTTTAAATAATATCAATGAAGTTCTTATACCAATGAATATTGATTTGATATTTCAAGCGTCTTTTTTGCATATATTTTGAATTGGAAATATAATGTCTTCAAGGAGCTGATGATCATGAAAAAGCTTAATGGTATCCATCATGTTACCGCGATTACTAGCCAAGCAGAAAAAATATATGATTTTTTTACGTATGTCCTTGGCATGCGGTTGGTGAAAAAAACAGTCAATCAAGATGATATTGATACCTATCACTTGTTTTTTGCGGATGATATGGGTTCACCAGGAACTGATATGACTTTTTTTGATTTCAAAAACGCCGCTAAAGCCCAAAAAGGTAGTGATGAAATCGCTAGAACAGCGTTCCGGGTTCCAAGCGATGAAGCTTTAAATTATTGGCTTAAACGATTGGATCATTATCGGGTTAAACATACCGGAATTAAAACGTTGTTCGGACACAATATTATCTATTTTGAGGATTTTGATGCGCAAGCTTATGCGCTGGTTTCTGATCAAAATAATAAAGGTATCAAACCGGGTATACCGTGGAAAAAAGGGCCGGTACCTGATGCGTTTGCGATTTATGGCCTAGGTCCCATTTTCTTAAATATTCGTGATTTAAATAAAATATCGGATGTGTTGATCGATATTTTAGGCATGCGTCTTATACAAACAGAAAAACCTTATTATTTGTTTGAAATGGGTGAGGGGGGACATGGCGGTCGTGTGGTTGTTAAGCATACGCCCGATTTAAAAAGAGGCGTTCAAGGTGCTGGGGCAATCCATCACGTCGCCTTTAGAATCGACGATAAAAAAAGCTTAGATGCGTGGACCGATTACCTTGACAAACTCGGTGCGCCAAATTCAGGGTATGTTGATCGCTTTTATTTTAAATCGCTTTATACAAAACTTTATCCCCATATTCTTTTCGAGTTCGCAACCGAAGGTCCGGGCTTTATTGACGATCAAGAAAGCTATGATACCTTAGGTGAAACCTTGGCTTTACCACCAGCGTTTCGCGATCAAAAAACCTACATAAAAAGTGTCGTTAGAGCCATCGATACCAAACGTAGCGATAAAATCATAAAAAAAGAGTATTTCAATCATGAGTGATTTAAGACCATCAATCCCTATCATGAACAAACATTAAGAAGACGGCTTGATGTTTAAATAGCGAGTGAGAAACGTTATGACAAGCCCTGCTTAAAAAAGTAGGAAAATCATATAAGCATTAAAAAACCGAGGTTTTCAGACCTCGGTTTTTTCGTTTTGTAATATGTTGCTAGCGAAGTTTTTTATCATGTCGATATTGATTTTTTCTTCGAGTTCACGCTCTTTTGAAAACTCTTCTTTGATTTTATTGACGATAAAGCGCGAAAGTAAAGATTGATTTTCAGCCCTAAATTCGCCGCCTAAATGTTTGATGAGGCGCGCATGCAAAAGTAAGGCTTGCGGGTAAGACATCGAAAGATATTTATCTAAATCGATATGGGTATCGACGCCAACAACGTACAGAAAAACATTTTTTTGAAGTAAGATATCCATGTGTTTAATAACAAATTTCCGCATCGGTTTGCGAATATAACCCATATAGATGGGGGCACCTAAAACGATAGTATCGCATGAAAAAAAGACATCGTCGTCCAAATCTTTTAAACTCATGATGGTGGCCTCGGTGGTAAGATTTTTGTTAATTTGATAGGCAATATCTTTTGTTACACCACTTTTAGTGGTATATAAAATTAATGTTTTTGACATATTAAAAACGACGAAGGTTGATATATTTAATCAATTCGCTAGCTAAAAAGGCAGCGACCAGCCATACAAAGAAAATAGAGAAAATATGGACAAACGTCGCAAAAAATAAAGCGGTGGCGCTTGTTAGCATTGCTATAAAGACTAGGACGGCTACCGTTTGGTGTTCATCGTCGTTGCCTTGAGCGGTAAGGTATCCTGCATAGATACCAAATAAAATATGTAAAATATAAATTGCTAGTAACATAAAGCCCTCCTTAAAAGCATTATCGTGTTAATTATACACCATTTTAATATGATTAAAAACACTTTGGCTAGAAAAACTTAGAATAATGCACTTGGGTGGATGTCAAGTGCATTTATGTAACCTTATATGGTTGATAAGAAACGATGCTGATACTTTCATATCAACACCTTATTTTAAAGTTTTATTTTTAAAGCAACAGGGCAGTGATCACTGCCATAGATATCGTTTAAGATCTCAATATCGATAACCTTATGCATCCACCGCTCTGAAATTAAAAAGTAATCGATACGCCATCCGGCGTTGCGGTTGCGGGCATTGAAACGGTAGGTCCACCAAGAATATTTTACGGTATCTGGATAACGGGTTCTAAAAATATCGATGAATCCCTCTTTTAGAAGTTTACTGAAGGACGATCTTTCTTCATCGCTAAAACCAGCATTTTTACGGTTGCTCGCAGGATTCTTAAGATCGATTTCTTCATGGGCAACATTTAAATCCCCACTATAAACGACGGGTTTGTTTTTATCGAGTTTTTTTAAATACGCGCGCATATCTTCTTCGAATTGTAAACGGTATTCTAGTCGCTTAAGCTCTTCTTGGGCATTGGGAACATAAGCCGTCACAAAATAGTAGTCGTCAAATTCTAGGGTAATGATGCGACCTTCATCATTATAATATTTATCATCGATGCCATAAGAGACATGTTTGGGTTTAATTTTGGTATAAACCAACGTGCCACTGTAGCCTTTTTTATCCGCATCGTTCCAGTATTCATGATAGCCTTCAAAGGCAAAATCTTTTTGGTTTTCTTGCATCTTTGTTTCTTGAATCGCAAATATATCGGCATCGATACGATAGAAGAATGCGTCAAAACCTTTTTTTCGTGCCGCTCTTAATCCATTAACGTTCCATGTCACAAACTTCATAAAACAATCCTTTCATCAGTCGCCTATGTTTTCACTTTTTTCTTGGGATTTGTTGATTTTCGCCACAGTCTTATCTTCTTTTTTCACTTTTTTATTAGCCTTTTTTTCAGCTTTGATTTCTTTTTTGGTTTTCCGACGTTTTTGTTTTGTCTTTTGTACCTTGTTTAAAAACTCGTCGGTTTCACTCGGCAATGATTCTGTATCGGCCGATTTTTGCATGGCCAATTCTTGTAAGTTAGAGAGGCTTGATTTTAGCCCTTTTGTTTCATGAATATTGATCTTCAAGGTTTTAAGGATATCGTCAAAGAATTGATCTTCGCGTTGTTCTTTAACCAAAAGATTGATCGCTTCTTGGGTTGTCTTCGCGCGTATGTCTTCAAAATAGGTGATGATTTTATCGATATGCTTAATGTATTTTGTCGGCACTTGTGCATTGTTTTCAATGGTTTTTTCGGTATGGTTTAATTCGCTATTAACCTTGGATAATTCATCTTCCAAATCGTCAATTTCCGCATCGATAATACGGCGATAATCGGCGATTAGATCTTTGGTTTCTTCGTAGGCATCGCCTAAAGCTTTCCGGTGTTTACGATTGTAACGATAATCACGGCGGTTATATTGCGCTGCGATAAAATAATGGTTAAATCGGATAAAGGTCTTAAAGACAACCACCAAGATAATAAGATAGACAGCCGCTAGGACAATTTGAAAAACAACATTATCTAAGATGGTTTGATAAGCAAAGATTTCAAAGAGATCTAAGAGATAGATCAGTATAAGCGGCAGGGCTAAAAGGGCACCATATATAAGCATATTACTAAGCCACTGCACAAGATGATGGAAAACATTGCGATGGGCTAATATTTCTTCTTTTTCTTCAACCAACTGGCCATAAGGAAACGATTTGTGGCGGTCGCTGAGTTTAATCGCGCGCTTTTTTTCGATTTTTTCCTCTAGTTCTTCTTTTTGCGCACGTAGTTCGTTCGCTTTTTTTATCGATTCGCTAAGATTCGTGATGGCTTTGTATTCACTGTTCTTACTTAACATTGCTTCCCTCCTAAATTCCTACTTATCTTCATTATAGCATGAAAAAGAACGTGTTTTAAAAACTTTTGATTGTGGCTTTGCATACGGGAGAGGATTTGTTATAATGGTGAAGAGTTTTGAGGAGTGAACCCTGTGAAAAGTTTAGCGAGAAGAATAAATAAATACATATACTACGGATGGGTCATTGTTTTTATCAGTGCCGTTGGCCTGTTTTTTTCTGCACCTGGACAAACCTATTCTATCAGTGTATTTAAAAATATTTATCAAGAAGAATTCAACGTTTCTAGCTCAATGATGTCGTTGGGCTACACCCTTGCCACGATTTTAAGTGGGTCGTTATTGGTGATTATCGGAAGATTTGTTGATAATTATGGTCAAAGACTCATGATGATGATTGTCGGTATATTGTTAGCTTTGACGACGTTTTATCATTCTTTTGTCATCAATGTGGCGATGATTTTTTCAGGATTTTTCTTTTTGCGTTTTTTCGGACAAGGCTCGATGACGTTGATTCCCCATTCACTCGTCCCGCAATGGTTTGAGAAAAAACGCGCTTTAGCGCTTAGTTTGGAAACGTTTGGCGCATTAATCGCGACCATGACGGTCCCAGCGTTTAACTATTGGCTTATCACACAAGTGGGTTGGCAAAACGCTTGGCGGGTTTGGGGTGTTGTGCTTTTGGTTGTTTTTGTGCCTATGACCTATATCTTAGTTGTCAATAAACCAAGCGATATTGGTTTAACCATCGACAACGGAAAAATCAAGAACGATGAAGACGCTAAAAAAGATGCCCAGAAATTAGAGGATGAAAGTTTTACCCTCAAGGGGGCACTTCAAACAAAAGAATTTTGGATGATAGGCTTAATGGGCACGGTGGTTCCCTTGTTTTCTACAGGCGTAACCTTCCACTTTTTTGATATGATGGCGCTTAGAAACGTTAGTAATGCCCACGCATCATTTATTATTGGTCTCATAGCTTTTCCAGCATTCTTCATGCCGTTTGTAGCGCGACTCTTAATTGATAGATATCCTATGAAATATATTTTCTTTGGCGCTTTGATTATGATATTCTTAGCGATGATATGGCTAGCATTTTTCGTCAACGGGGTGATTAGTGCGGTTGGGTTTATTCTCTTTTATGGGGTTGCTGTGGCGGTAAAAATGGTGACTTTGAATACCATATGGCCCACTTATTTCGGTCGTAAATATCTAGGTTCTATTCGGGGCGCTACGACGGTATTTATGGTTTTATCCACCGCCCTTGGTCCTTTGCCCCTTGGCATTGCTTATGATTTAACCGGCTCATTTAACATTGCCATCTACATCATGATGGGCCATGCCCTAATAGCGATGCTTTTCGCTTTATCGATCCGTCGGCCTCATAAAGTTCAAACCGAATTAGAATAAAAGCCTTCTGAGATATAATCTTTATCTCAAAAGGCTTTTTTTATTCATTTTAATAATTTCTTGATGAATTTTTCTTGATTTTGATACGGTGGGTAAGCGGGGTTGAAATCAAATAAGGTCGTCTTTTTTATGTATGATTTATAATGGGAAAATGTATCGAATGAGGTTTTCCCGTGGTAAGCACCAAGGCCGCTTTTACCAACCCCTCCAAACGGCAGATAAGGACTGGCCACCTGCATGATAGTATCGTTGATGGCTCCATTACCAAAGGAGAGTTCATTAAGTATCCGCGCTTTAGTGACTTTATTTTCGCTAAATACATAAGTCGCTAAAGGTTTATCTTTTTTTTGCAAGGTATCGATGACTTCATCGATATTTGAGAACGTTATAATCGGTAAGAGTGGTCCAAAGATTTCTGCTTGCATAATCGCATCGTCCCACGAAATATCACTTAATACGGTTGGACTTATATGTTTTTTTTCAGCTTGGGTTTTACCGCCATAGACAATTTTTTCTTTATCGATTAAACCGATGAGGCGATCAAAGTGTTTTTGATTAACGATGGATGCCAATTGCTGCTTATCGTTTTCATACATCGATTTAAACGCCTTAATCAAATATTCTTCAAAGGTGTCTTTAACGCTACTCTCGACATATACATAATCGGGGGCAACACAGGTTTGTCCCGCATTTAACATTTTGCCAAAGGCGATTCGTTTCGCCGCGATTTCAAGTTTGGCCGTCCCATCCACAATAGCGGGAGACTTTCCGCCTAACTCTAGCGTCACGGGAATAAGACGTTTCGCGGCGGCTTCATAGACAATGCCGCCCACCCGAGTTGAACCGGTAAAAAAGATGTGATCAAACGGTAAGTTCAATAGTTTCTCGGTGGTCTTTTTACCACCACATAGGACTTTGACCACCGCTGGATCAAAGTTTTGTTGGAACATTTTCTCAATGACTTTCTCGGTGTGTGTGGTGAATTCAGATGGTTTTAAAATCACGGTATTCCCAGCTGCGAGGGCGCCAATCAGTGGTTCGATAACTAGGTGAAACGGGTAGTTATAAGGCCCGATAATCAAGACGGTCCCTTTGGGTTCCTGATAAAGGTAACTTTTAGAAAATAGATTAAAAAATGGTGTTTTGACTTTTTGCGGTTGCATCCACCGCTTTAAGTTTTTCAAAGCATGATTAAGTGAGTAAAGCACGACCCCAATTTCGGTGCTGTAGGATTCGGTGGGGTGTTTGTTCAAGTCTTTACGTAAGGCAACTTTGATTTCTTCTTCGTGTTGTTCAATCGTTGTTTTCAAGGTTAATAACAGTTGTTTTCGAAAAGCATAACTTTTGGTTTCATGGCGCAAGAAAAAAGTTCTTTGTTGCTCAAAATACTCATTCATTGTGGTTCCCCTCCCTATAGCTTTATTCTAACATAAAAAAGCGCAGAATTAATCTGCGCTTTTGAATTACTCATCTGAGTTATCATTGCCATTTTCATCGTCATTCTCTTCAATCTCGTCGATATTGGCGATTTGATAGGTGCTTAGATGATAATCGCTATGAACACCATCGCCATCTCGAAGATCATAATCGACATACAGTTCTATGATATAGGTATACCCTTCTTCCGGTTCATGGGTAAAGCTTCCCGCACCCGGATCAACATTCAATGTATCGATTAATTCAATGTTGCCTTCACCATCATCACGGTAAAGATAAGCGGTTAAGGAACCTTCAGTCGTGGTATTTTGTGGGTCACTAAAACTAATGTTAAAGCTGATGGTACTCTCTTCTAGGCTAACGCTTTGAATAGAACCACTAGGGACACTGTTTTGTGTCGTGGTGAAGGTGTCCTCAAAGATAATGCCCGATTGAACCCCCGCCCCATCTTCTAAATCATAATCGGCTTCAATCACTAAGCGTACCGTTTGATTGGCCAAAAGATTGTGCAGTTCGAAACTTAAAGTGTCTTTAAACATGGTCGTTTGTTTAAGTCGCTTATCCTCTGTATCATAAATGGTAATGGTCATGGTATCATCAACTAGAAGATCCGATAATAATGACGCATCAATCTGCCATATAAAGTATGATTCGGTTTGCGTTTGCGTGGTAACATTCACCTCGGGCAGTGCCCGCGGTGGGGTAATGAACTCCAAGGTCCCCAACAAACGTTCGCTTTTTGTCCCCTCACCATCATTCAAATCATAATGACCATAAACATGGATGGTAAAGGTGTTGTCGCTTAAGATGTCCACAAAGGTTAATTCGTTTATTTCATCTAATGGGGTTTCTAAGGTTTTGTAGATGTCATCATCGTGCATTAAAACGATCTCAAGATTTTCGTCTAATAAAACACTGTCAATATCGGTAATGTCAAGATCAAAGGTGATTTCATTATAGTGAGGATCATCTGATAAAATATCAATGGTAGGCGCGCTTTTAGAATCGGTCGTGGCTGTAAGGGAAACCTCGATAACGCGGTCGCCTTCACCATCGTTTAAATTATACGAGTATATGCCGATAATTTCATAGGTATTATCGCTTAATAAAGAGGTGAAATTCAAATCTTCAAGCTTTAGCGTTGTATCGACTAAAGTATCGTCTAAATAAAGCTCAAAATGATCAAAACTACCCGTTTCATCTGGATCGTGAATGTCATAATCAAAAACGATACTGGTTTTATCGACATCGATAAGGTCTAAAAAGACCTCAGGCGTTGTTTTTTCTAAGGTCATGATACTTTCGAGTTCAAAGATCATTTCATCGTCGCTAATAAAACTGCCTTCGCCCCGCTCAAAAGAGGCTAAAACACGCAAGGTATAAGACGTATTTGACAGCAAATCTGAAAATATATGCGACATTTGGCCACTGCTTAAGGGCACTGTCTCTATTTCACTTCCATCATGATAAAGCACCAAAGTGGCATCTTCTAAAATGGTATCGTTATCGCGCAAGGTTAGATTTAGACTTACATCTTCTTGGTTTGGCGTGATTGAATTGAGTTCAACCGCCGGTTTACTCTCAAGGACGTAAACCTCAAATTGGTTGTTTGCTTGAATACTAATTTCACTAACCCCATCTTCAGGGTGAGTATATTCGATGGCCTCAAGGGTATATGTTCGTTCACCTGGCACCCTTAAAACATCGAAACCAAAGACGATAAGATGATGACTAGAATCTTCTTCAAAACGACTTTGTCGGTAGGTTGTACCATTGATGTTAATTGAGTTAATAGGTAGATTCGATGGGTTATTCAAATGAATTTCAATCATTAAAATATCATTTTTTTCAACCATGTAGGTATCAAAGCTGTCGTCGCCAGCCAAGGGATTTCTTTCATTGACAAGCATTTCATCAAAAGATGGAATCACGACATCATCGATGGGGTCCTCCCCACAAGCCATTAAAATGAAGGCACTCGATATTAAAATAAACAATAGAATTAAACGTCTTCGCATACGTTTCTCCCTTTCCTTGATTTCTAGTCTTAATTTTACCATAGTTACCATAAAACAACAATTATAAAAAGACCAATCGCTTGGGCTTAATCATGAAAAATGGGGTTATTTATCTGACTTTTTTAGCCCGCGTTTAATAAGCGGTTTGTCGTAATGGGCATTGATATCGTTTAATACGTTTTTAATGTGGGTATCTTTTGGGGCGTCTTTCTGACTTTCAAAAAGATTGATTTGCTTGAAAAGTTCTTCGTTTTTAACCAAATTTGAAGCACTAACCCCTAAAAGGTGAATAGGAACCACATCGTATAATGTGTCAAATAGATTTTCAACCACTTCAAAAATTTCATAAAAATGATCGCTATGATAAGAAAGTGTATGATGTTTGGAATGGTTGTTATAGTCTTTATCGCGAATCGAAACCGCGATGGTTTTAGCTGAGAGACCGTGATTTTTCAAACGTTCAATAACCCGGTTGGTCAAAGATTCTAAGGCTTGTAACATCTCTTGGTATTCGTGTAAAAACCCTTCAAATGTCTTAGAATTTCCGATGCTTTGGTGTTTGTTTTCTCTTTTAGGATCTAAGACGCGTTGGTCGTGGCCGTGCGTTTTTTGGACAAAGCTATCGGTTTGATTGCCTAAAAAAGCATGAAGTTTTCGTTTTGGTTTGAAGGTGGCCAAATCGCCAATGGTTTCAATCCCCAATAGCTTTAAATTGGGAACGGTTTTTTTACCGATTCCATGCAAGGCTTCAATGGAAAGAGGCCAAAGTTTATCTTTGACATCGCGTTTTCTTAAAATCGTGATACCCAACGGTTTTTTATAGTCGCTGGCCATCTTCGCTAAAAACATATTGGGCGCAATCCCAATGGAGACAGGAAGGTCGTATGTATTTAATAGATCATCTTGCATCTTCTTTGCGACATCAAAAGGATGTTGATCGTTTAAGACTTCAGTCATATCCAAATAGCCTTCATCGATGGAGGCCGGTTCAATTTGATCGGTGTAGGTCTTAAGATAATCAAAAAATAATGTGGAATATTTCTCATATAAAGGAAAATTGGTTGGCAATACTTTTAGATGCGGACAAAGTTGTTTGGCCTCGCTTAGAGGCATGGCGCTTTTTACGCCATATTTTCTGGCTTCGTAATTGGCCGTGGTTAATATACCGCGGTCGTTTTTTGGACCAATGCCAAGCGCGACTTTTTTTAGTTTTGGATTTTCTGCCATTTCACAACTGGCAAAAAAAGCATTTAAATCAATATGGAAAATGACTTTGTATTTTTTCATCAAACAACTTTCCTTTTTGCGTCAAGTTTAGTATAATGAATAAAGCTAACGAATATGTTACATTCGATATTGAGGTGAAATGATGCCAAAAAGTCGTAAACGTGTGAAGAAAAAACAGGAAGAAGAAAAACCTGTTTACACTAACCCACTAAAACAAACTTGGGGCAAGACCGTCGTCATTATTTTGGTCGTTGCATTCCTTTTAGGATTGGTGGCCACGACGATTTTCGTCATGTGGACCGTTATGTTCGGTTAAATGAAAAGCGCATATGCGCTTTTTTTATTTGAGCAAATCCTCGGCGCTTTTTTTAGCCCGTTCACTGACTTGATCGCCTGAAATCATGGCCGCTAAGGTTTCGATACGGCCTTGATGGTCCAGTTTATCTACATGGGTAAGCGTTTCATCTTTGGTGGTCGTTTTATAGATTTTATAGTGGGTATCGGCTTTAGCGGCTACTTGGGGAAGATGGGTAATCGATAAAACTTGCACTTGCTTGGCGATGTTACGCATTTTTTTTGCGACTTGGGAAGCAACATAACCACTTACACCGCTATCAATCTCATCAAAAATCATGAGGTTGATGGTCTGTTGGTTGGCCAAAAGTGTCTTCAGTGCGAGCATCATCCGTGATAATTCTCCGCCACTGGCGATTTTTTGCAAGGGTTTTAACGCTTCTCCTTTATTGAAGGAAAGCATAAATTCCACAGAATCGATGCCGGTTTTCTTAAACGCTTGTGTATTTTTTGGATTTTTTATAGCCTGTGCAAAGCTAAATTCGATTTTGAACCGGGCATCTTGTAAAGCTAAATCACTGAGTTCTTCACGTAGATTTTTCGCTAAATCATGGGCGAGTTCTTGGCGTTTTTTTGACAAAGCTTGTGCCTTGGATAAACAAGATGCATGGGTTTTTTCTAGCGTTTGGTACGCTTGATTCAAGGTTTCATCATAGTTGTCAAAAGCGGCGATTTCAGCTTTGATTTTATCGTGATAATCGTGCAATTCATCCAATTCTTTGTGGTATTTACGGCGCAATGTATCAAGTTCGTGTTTACGTGTTTCAAGGCTTTCTAACGTGTCGGGATCAAAATCTAAGTTCTCGAGTTTATCGAATAAAAGACTTTTAATATCGTCTAAATCATAATAAGCGCTATGGAGTCTTTCTTGTTGGTCTTGATAGCTTTGATCGTAATTTTGGATTGTTTCAAGGGCGCTGGCGGCGTCATAAATATGAGCTAAAGCCCCACTATCTTCGAGATGATCATGGGCATCTTTTAGGGACTGAAATATTTTATCAAAGTTTTTTAACGTATTGATTTCACTTTCAATGGTTTCCAATTCTCCTGGTTTTAAATCGTAACTTGTGATTTCTTGGTCTTGATATTTCAACATATCCAAACGCTCTAAGTAAGCGTCTTTTTCTTCTGTGAGCTTTTTATAGGCTTCAAAAGCAGCTAAATAGTCGGTCCGGGCCTCTTGGTAGGCTTTTTTAAGGGGTAGGATGCTACTTTCGTTCATATCGAGGATAAAAAGATAGTTTTCTTTGGTGAATAGACGTTTGGTATCGTGTTGTGTATGGATATCGGCTAAATGTTTGGTTAGAGATTTTAAGGTTTGTAAGGTGATAATCTCACCGTTGACTTTAATGATGTTGCCGCTATTTTTTTTAACCACACGTTTGATGAGCATCTCTTCATCTGAGCGGGGAATGCCGTGTTCATCAAGTGCCGCTTTTAAGGTATCGTTCAATGGTTCGAAGATGGCGGTCACCTCAGCGTCTTCAGCACCACTGCGAATGATGTCGCTTTTAGCGCGATCGCCAAGTAAAAGACCGATCGCATCGATCAGTAGGCTTTTACCCGCACCGGTTTCACCGGTCAAAACATTAAAGCCGCGATCAAAGGTCACTTCTAAGTTTTCAATAATCGCAAAACGGGAAACGTTTAAATACTTTAACATGATTTATGCCTCCTTGTGTGCCGCATCTACGATGGCTTTTAAATCAGAAATATCTAGGCCTTGGCTGTTTTTTATCCATGCTAAGAACTCAAGGTTACCGCCTTGACCCTTAATGGGTGAAGGGATTAGACGATGGATGAAGATATTTTTATCTTGCAGTCGTCTTAGGTAATGTTTTAAGATTTTTAAATGATCGGCTGGATGTTTGATAATGTTTTTTTTGCGGTTTAAATGGCTTTCGAACTGTGGTTTAACCAAAACGATTAGAGGAATATCTTTTAACGATTTAAGGTGAACGATTAAAGGTACAGAGGATGTAAAACTCACATCCATGATGGCATAATCAACGGCCTTAAGATCGGCTTTTTGTAAGGAGAGGAAATTGGTCTTTTCCCTTAGGGTAATATTGGGATGTTCTTTAAGCTTAGGATGCATCTGATTATCACCGACGTCGATGGCGAAAACATGGTTCGCACCGGCTTGTAAAGCACAATCGCTAAAACCGCCATAAGAGGCACCGATATCGATAACGTTTAAGCCTTGAAATTCAACGTTAAACGCTTCTAGTGCTTTTTTAAGTTTCAAACCACCGCGAGAAACATAAGGATTGACACTGGTCAGTACCTTGATTTCCATTGTGGGTGTTACGTTAAATGCCGGTTTTAAAACGACGGTGCCATCGACCGTAACATGCCCATCTTTTATCGCGTTTTGCGCTTGGTGGCGTGCTTCAAAATCATGGTTGTCGACTAAATGTTTATCCAGTCTCATCGGCCATCTCCCAGATCAACTTTAAAAGGCTAGGCGCGTCGAGTTGATAGCGCTTCAAAATTTCTACGCGTGAGCCTTGTGGTACAAAGGCATCGTCAAAACCGCGCAGACGAATTTTATTAAACGCGATGTTTTTTTCGGTCAAGTAACGCAAAATTTCACTACCCAAGCCACCGGATAATGTCGATTCTTCATGGATGATAATCGGTTGGTCAAAGGCAATTTGATTTAAAATATGCTCATCTAAGGGTTTGAGGTACCTAGCGTTGATTAACGTGATGGCATGTTTGTCTTTTTCGATCAATGTTTTTAATTCATCGATGATTTCTCCAAACGCAATAATGGTTCCTTTTTCTCCTTTGGTGATGACCTCAAAGCTTGGAGGAATTGGATTGATGTCTTTGAGTTCATAAGGTTTATAAGGGGTGTTGGATTTTGGATAACGAATGGCGATTGGACCTTGATGTTGATTAAACGCATAGCTATAAAGCCCTAAAAGTTCTGCGCCATCTTTCGGATGCGCAATGGTCATATTGGGAATATGCATCAGCATAGGAATATCGTAGATACCTTGATGGGTTTCGCCGTCGCCACCGACAATCCCGGCGCGATCAACGCCGATAATTAAAGAGGCATTATGGCGGGCTAAATCGTGAATAAGCTGATCGTATGCGCGTTGTAAAAAGGTCGCATAAATACTGAGAAATATGGGCCGTTGATATAAAGATAAAGCGGTGGCCATCGTTAACGCTGTGGCCTCAGCAATGCCGGTATCGATGAATTTATCGGGGTGCGTTTGGGCAAATTCCTCTAAGCCCGCTCCAGTTTTCATCGCGGGTGAAATGACGCGTAATTGTTCATGATTATGCGCGGTCTTCATCAGATACGATGCGGTGATATATTGATAACTACGCATGCCGTTTTCTGTATTTTTTATAGGAATCCCGGTTTCAATTTCAAAAGGTGGGGTGCCATGCCAATGGCCTAGTTGATCACTTTCACTGAATGAATAGCCTTTGCCTTTGATGGTTCTAAGATGAATGACGGTGGGTTTTTGTGTTTTCTTAGCGACGGATAACACCTTTAAAAGCTGTTTAAAATTGTGGCCATCCAAAGGACCAAAATATTGATACCCAAGGGATTCAAAGGTGTTTTGACCACTTAAAAAACCTTTTAAGCGCTTCTCTATTTTAGTCGCAAAAGGGCGTAAACATTTTGGCATTAGCTTTGTGGTTCCACGTTTTAAAGAACGGTAGCTGCGCTTCATCCGTAAATTGGTCAATAACTTAGATAAATGTCCCACGTTTTGTGATATGCTCATCTCATTATCGTTTAAGATGATAATAGGGTGTTTACTCGGATAATGACCGAGAAAATTTAAGGCCTCCAAAGCGGTCCCACTCGCAAAAGCGCCATCGCCAATCAATGTAATGACATGGCCGATATCTTGGTTTATATTCTTCGCAAATAGCAATCCGGCAGCCGCGGCGATTGAGGTTGATGAATGCCCGGCTTCATAGATATCGTGAACCGATTCATCGCGCTTTAAAAAGCCTGAGAGACCATCGAGTTTTCTAAGGGTAGGAAACATTTTGGCGCGACCCGTTAAAATCTTATGGACATAGCCTTGGTGTCCAACATCAAAGATCAATTTATCTTTTGGTGAATCAAAGACTTTATGCAAAGCAATCGTCAATTCAACAATGCCCATATTGCTTGCGAAATGCCCGCCGGTTTGGGCGAGCTGGTGGATAAGAAATTTGCGGATATCATCGCTTAATTTTTCTAAAGCGGGTATATCCATGTCCTTTAGAAACGCGGGGTCTTTGATGTCTTTAACATCCATGAAAATCCGTCCTTACTGGTCGTCTTTTGGGAGCTCAAAATCCTTTTCTTCATTGTCTTTCATCATTTTTGTCAAGACGTTTTCAGCATCTTTAAGTAGGCTTTGACAGTGTTTCGATAGTTTGATGCCTTCCTCGTATTTTTTAACGGCTTCTTCTAATGGGAGCTCGCCGCTTTCTAAATGTTTTACGATACTTTCTAGTTGTTCTAAGGATTTTTCAAAACTTTCTTTATTCATGGGTATCCTCCTCAATATTGGTCACATCGACATGTAATTTTCCATCTTGCATTTCCATCTCTAAGTGATCGCCTTTTTGAACGTCTTTAATGCTTTTGATGATTTTACCTTGTTTTTTGGTTAGCGTGTAGCCTTTTTCTAATAACCGTTTGGGATTATACGCCTCTAAGCGATGATAATGCTCGCGCAAGGCTTGATGTTTTATCTCTAATAAACGTTGATAATTACGATAGAGCTGATGTGAAGCTTCGGCTTTTTTTTCTAAGGCATCGTCTAGTCTCTTTTTCGGATGGGCGCGGTTTAAACGATGCATCATCTCATCAAAAGCCCGCTCATGGGGTTGTAAAAGACGCATAGGGTCTTTGAAGATATAGCGGTCTAAGAAACGGTTGACATCGCGCTTACCTTCTTGAATCACTCGATAACTCGCCTCTTGCATGCGGTTTTTCATCCCGTCGATATCTTTTAAAAGATTTCTTTGATCAGGAACCGCAATCTCCGCGGCCCCTGAGGGGGTTGGTGCGCGCTCATCAGCGATGAAATCAGCAATGGTGAAGTCGGTTTCATGACCCACCGCAGAGATGATGGGGATTTGACAATCGTAGATGGCTTGTGCGACGATTTCTTCATTGAATGCCCATAAATCTTCGATGGAACCGCCCCCACGACCTAAGATAATGAGATCGTTATCGAGATTGGCTTGCGCTTTTTTAAGGTTTTCCACAATTTCATTTTTTGCATTTTCGCCTTGGACAGTAGTCGGATAAACCAAAATCTTAACCAAGGGATAACGCCGATTGATGATGTGAATGATATCGCGTACCGCGGCCCCTGTGGCTGAGGTTAAAACGGCAATTTGTTTGGGGAATTTAGGTAGCGGCTTTTTGTGTTGTGAATCAAAAAACCCAGCTTTTTCCAATTTTTCTTTAAGTTGTAGGTAGGCTTGATAGAGGTTTCCAAGTCCAGTCTCCTCCATGCTTTGAACATAGATTTGATAACTGCCCGCTACTTCGAACACACTGATATACCCTCGTAAAATAACATTCATGCCATCTTTAGGGGTGAATTTAACCTTGTTGGCTTGAAAGCGAAACATAATCGCTGAAATCGAGGCATTTTCATCTTTTAAGGTAAAATAAAAATGGCCACGTACATTATGTTTGAAGTTAGAGATTTCACCTTCGATCAAAAGATCTTTAAGATGCTCATCTTGATCGAATTTATATTTAATATATTTGGTTAGTGCGGTAACACTTAAAGGTTTTGCGGGCATCTCATCACACCTTTTTCTTTAAGAATTTGGCGAGATTTTCTAATACGCTGTTATTAAAGCTGACGTGCTTTCTATCGCCTTCATCGCTAAATAGATGGGTTAAATTTAAAGCCTCGTCTATAATGATTTCTATCGGCGTTTCGGTATACATCATCTCGTAGGTTGCCAAGCGTAAAATCGCACGATCGACATAGGAAAGTCGTGAAAGTCGCCAGTTGATAAGGTTATCTGTAAGTGCTTGGTCAATGGTTTCTTTATGTTCCAAAATGCCGTTGATGGTGGTTTTGACAAACGCTATCTCGCTTTTACTAAAAATAAAATGCTCGTTAAGATCCATCTCATAGAGTTTTGAAATAATATATTGTCGATGTTTTGAACGTTTTCCTTGTTTTTGCTGTGGTTTTTTCATCGCTTTCGCTCCTTATCAATCACTAAAAAGTTTACCACAAAACAAGGAAAATAAAAAGAAAAAGCCGAGTCGCTAAAATGAAAAAAATGACACAAAGATTACCTTGCGTCATTTAAATATCTAAAGACTGTTGTTTAACGGGTTCGTGTGATTCAGCATCCAACCATGTTGCTTTCACATAATCTTCTTCAAACGTTAAAATGCAATAGGTAGCCCCTTCCATGCCTCTAGGACGATGCAAAGCGCCTGGATTGATGATGTATTTCCCAGCGATGTTGGTTAAGCTCATGACATGGGTATGACCATGCAAGGCCAAATCAGCATCGTGTTCTAACATTTTATGATACAAGGTTTCATACCCGTATTTAACTTTGGTTTTATGGCCATGGCTCAAATAAAGCTGCCGGCCGGTAATAGCCATCGTGTGTTCGTGGGTAAAACCCGAGTCAAACGGAAAATTCCCTTTGATAGCGATGATATCGTATTTCTGTAAAAATGCTTGTTTGAGTTCACTGTCCCCTAAGCTAATAATGTATTTGGCATCTTCATGGGCTTTTAAAATCGCTTCAAGTCGTTCTTTATGACCGTGTACATCACTAAAAACTAAAACTTTCATAACTATATACATCCCCCTAATGTAAATATATGTTTTTTTAGCGGTTGATATCTTCTAAAAATGTTAAAACTTTATCTAGGCATTTTTTACGGTGTGATATTTTTTGTTTAATCTTAGGGCCAAGGCAAGCAAGCGTATCATAGTGTCCAACGGGAATAAAGATAGGATCATAACCAAAGCCATGTTTACCTTCTTGCGCCGTGTGAATATAACCGTGCAAATCCGCTTCAAAAAGATACTCTTGATTTTGCTCATCAATCACAACCATGACGGTTTTAAAGGCGGCACTCCGATCAGTGATATCGGCCATATCTTTAAGTAATTTCTCGTTATTAGCTTGATCGGTACCAAGTGAAGAATACCTCGCAGAATAGACGCCAGGTTTTCCCCCTAAAGCTTCAACTTCTAAGCCTGAGTCATCAGCAAGAACCATGAAGTTGGTAACCTTTTTTAAAGCACGGGCTTTGATGAGGGCGTTTTTTTTAAAGGTTTTACCGGTTTCTTCAATCGTTTTAAAATCAAAATTCTTTAAAGTGTACACATCGTAGCCAAGCATGCTCAAGCGAGGTTTAATTTCTTCAATTTTGCCTTCGTTGTGAGAGGCAATCGCAATTTTTCTCATAGAGGCCTCCGATATCAAAAAAGCCTATGCAAAGCAGGCTTATTTTTCTGTCCAAGCCGTAAATTTGCTTAAATCGGTATTTTTCCCAACCAAAAGCAATTGGTCTTTGGCTTCGAAACTATCATCGGGTTTGGCAATGATGACATCTTTGCCGCGTTTGATCGCAACGAGATTGATGTGAAAACGATCCCTAAGGTCTAAATTGGCGACGGTTGAATCGACAATTTTGGACGTAGCTTCAATCACCACGAAACTATGCTCGTCGCTTAAATCATAAAATTCCAATATTGTATCGGTTACAATCCGGTGCGCTAAACGTGTCCCGGTAATGCGTTCGGGTTGAATGGTTTCATCGGCGCCTAAGCGAAGGACAACTTTTTCATGATAGTTGTTTTGCACTTTAACCGTAATGCGTTTGACCCCGAGTTCTTTTAAAATCAGCGTCGTTAAAATACTATCTTCGATATCTTTACCAATCGCTACAATCACGTGATCGATGCTTTGAATACCGACTTCTTTTAGCGCGCTTTCATCGGAAGTATTAAGCACCACGGCATGGGTTGCGATTTTCGCAACCTTACTGATACGCTCTTGATTGCGGTCAATCACTAAAACTTCATGATTGCTTTTAATTAATTCTTCGACAACGGCAGAACCAAATCGGCCGAGGCCAATCACTGCGAAGGTTTTTTTCGCCATATTTTATCATCCTTGCTTTGTGTCTTTGTTGGCTTTATCTTACCACAAAGAATATACAAGTCAATTTTTTTGTACGGGCTTTATAATCCGTGCTATAATGGTAAAAGAGGTGAACACGATGGGTAAATTGTCGGTAACGTTAAATGCAAAAATTGTGATTGGTTATATTATCGCCAATATCATTCTTTTTTTATCGCAAATTATTTTGGTCGTTATTTTTGATGATGCGATCGCTAATTTTGCGATTTTAGGCTTGATCAACTTGGTTTGGGGCTTATTGTTTGGGGCTTGGTTAGTCTATCAAGCGAAAATTTATCTTTGTATCAATCAATGGTATTATTTTAAAAGCAACCCCACGCGCAGTATCCTATATATCGTATTAGGGTTTTTAGCTTTGGTGCTGATATCTTTAAGTAGCACAGCTATTCTCATCCATATTTTTGACTTTGAGATCGACCCACAAAACCAACAATATATTGTAGAGATTTTAAACAGTGGTGCCGTTGGATTCTTGAGCATGATTATGTATGCGGTTATCTTGGCGCCAATCATTGAGGAATTGGTCTTTAGAAAAGGCGTATTTGAATTAATAACTAACCGGTTCGGCGTGGTTGCGGCGATTATCGGCAATAGTTTTTTGTTTGCTTTCATCCATGTGATGTTTGAATTTATCGATCCAGAAACCTCAACACAATATATGAATATTTTACCCTATTTTATTCCAGGTCTCGTTATTTCTATTATATATTATCGTTCTGGAAAACTGATTATGATTCCGATTATCATTCATATATTGTATAATGCTATGGGCATATTTGCGATTTTTATCGAAGGTTTATTTTAAAACATGGTTTAATTTTTCGGAACGTTCTAAGATGGTTTGGGTTTCATCATCCAAAGCATCTTTTTTTATGTCGTATACATCGAAAAAAGAGGTGTGTTCTAACAAGGCTGCATAAAAGACGGCATCACGACCAAATTTATCGATATCTTTGATGTCATGCACACGTTTTAAACATAACCTTAGTAAAAGTTCATCTTTATTTAACAGGATATAAAATAATGGTTTATTGCCAAAAAAGTCTTTATCATCGATTTGATAGCCCATGCGTAATAGCGCTTCAGCCTCATCTAATGAGCCTTTACGTAGAGCTCGATGTAGGGGTTGTTGTTTAAAGGCTTTGGCAATATATGGATGCGTTTCAAACCGTTCAAATATCGTCATGATTTCGCCATAATCTTGCGCATAATCCTTGGGGTTCAAATTAAAGGTATCCTTAAGATATGTTGGCAGGCCGTATTGAAGATAGCTATCGATCATCAACTCATCGCCGCGTTTAGCCGCAAGATGGAGAGGACTTTGACGATACATGTTTATAATATAAGGGGTTACTTTCAAATCAAACAGATGTGTTTGCATCGTTTTAAGACCATAACGTGCTACTTGATGGTGTAAGTTTTCATGATGCTTGTTAAAGGCGTGGGGCGTGTTACCAAGTTCAAGCGCACGGGTAAATATCTTAATTTTTTTACTGCGAACCGCATAAAAGCCTAGGTGTTGGTCTAGATTGTCTTTATGATGGGGCTCAGCGCCAAAATCAAGTAAAAGATCAACGGTTTCTAATGGGCCTTTAGCCGCTGCAATCATCAAGGGGGTCCGTCCTTTCAAATCGCTTATATTAACCGCGACGTCAGCTTCAATTAAACTGGTGATGATTTTAGTGTCGCCTAGCGAGGCCGCTACATGCAGTGGTGTTTGGCCATGCACATTTTTTTGTTCTTTGTTGCATCCCTTAGATAACAAGAAGTTTACGACTTTTAAAGAACGTTGACGGATTGCATAAAATAAAGCGTTTTGATGTTGTTCATCCAAAACACTCAAATCCATCGTCTCTAAAACATCAAGGTTACCATTCTTAATTGCTTTTAACATTCGACTCGACATTTCCTTCACAAGCATCACCCTTAATTAAAGCGTACCACAACGCAAAAAAAAATACCATATTGAATATGGTATTTTTTTATTTCTATGCATTATCTAACTGCGTCTTTAAGAACTTTTCCTGCTTTAAATGCGGGAGATTTCTGTGCGTCGATGCGAATTGGTTCACCAGTTCTTGGGTTATGACCAACACGAGGTTTACGTTCTCTGACTTCAAAAGTACCGAAACCAGTAAGAACAACTTTGTCGCCGCCAACCAATGATTCTTGAATCGCACCAAGGGTCGCATTCAATGCTGCTTCTGCATCTTTCTTTGTAAGGCCTGAAGAATCTGCAATTTTTGCTACTAATTCTGTTTTGTTCATATTATGAAATTCCCTCCTTATTTTTTTAACTTACGCTCATTATAGCAAGTCACAAAGGCGTTTGCAAGAAAATAGGCCGATTTTAAGGAAAATTTCATGTTTTTCTTACTTTTTTGGGGGGTTTTCGGCTTTGATGTCTCTTGAAAGTAGTCTTGCCACGACATCTTTTGGGGCGATGCGGTTAAAAACAACATCATATATCGCCGTAATGATTGGGGTATCGATAGCATTTTCGTGTGCCAGACCGTAAGCGGCCTCCGTGGTTCGGATACCTTCGACTACCATGGTCATGGAATCAAGAGTCTCATTTAAGTTTTTTCCCTTACCGATTTTATAGCCGGCTTGAAAATTTCGCGAATGTGGGGATGTGCAAGTTACAATTAAATCGCCAATCCCGGATAAACCGTATAAAGTTTCCGTATCAGCGCCAAAATGATGGTATATTTTGGCCATTTCCACCAGCGCTCTTGACATAAAGGCTGCTAAAGCGTTATCACCCAAGCCTTGACCACGAATAATCCCGGCCGCTAAGGCAAAGATATTCTTTAAGGAACCGCCGAGTTCAACACCTTTTAAATCGGTGGAAGAATAAACTCTAAAATAAAGCGGGTTATGAAAGAGGTTTTGGGCCAAACAAGCTGCTTCTTCATTTTCACTAGCAGCGGTGATAGCCGTCGCCATACGCTTGATTACTTCTTCAGCATGTGAGGGTCCTGAGATGGTAATGACATCCTTAAGATATGGTTGAGGCACCATCGCTTCGATGATTTCACTGATGCGCTTAAAGGTGGAAGGTTCAATCCCTTTTGCGGCATTGATAAATGTTTTTGGGCTATTGATATGTGGAACGGCTTCGTTTAAAGCGTTTCTCAATACCTTCGTGGGCACCACAAACAAAAGGACGTCCGCATGGTCAATCGCTTTTTGCATCTTGCTTGTCGCGGTAATGCTTTTGGCTATCGGCGCATTTAGTTGAAGACAAAGATGCTTATCGTTGATGGTGTTGACGACATCAGCGTTGATATCGTAAACCAATATATCATGTTGGTTATCGCTAAGGACATTGGCGAGGGCCATGCCCCATGAACCACCACCGATAACACTTATTTTCATATTAATCACGCTTTCTTAATATTATTTTAATCGGTGTGCCTTGGAAACCAAAGGCTTCACGTAGTTTGTTTTTTAAATAGCGCTCATAGCTAAAATGCATCCATTCGGTATTATTGACAAATAAAATAAAGCTCGGGGGTTTTGTGTTGATTTGTGTGGCATAATAACCCTTGATAATCCCGCCGCCATGACGTTTGGGTGGGTTCATTTGGAAGGCATCAGAAATGACGTCATTTAAGACCGACGTCGCGACGCGCTTGGTGTATTCTTTATAGACGTTTGTAATGGTTGGAAAAAGGGTGTTGAGACGGGCTTTGGTTAGCGCCGATAAAAAGATGATTGGGGCGTAATTTAAAAATTGGAAGTTGTTGCGCATGTCATCTTCCCAGCGATTCATCGTGCGATGATCTTTTTCTAACTTATCCCATTTGTTGATGACTAAGATTGAGGCTTTCCCTGTTTCATGGGCGTAACCAGCAATCTTTTTATCTTGCTCTAAGATGCCGCGTTCCGCATCGATGATAATCAACGCGATGTCGCTTCTTTCAATGGCGGATAAGGCTCTTAAGACACTGTATTTTTCGGCGGCTTCATAGACTTTACCGCGTTTTCTTAAACCTGCGGTATCGATCACAACATATTCTTGGTCGTTATGGGTGAATATAGAATCGATGGCATCGCGTGTGGTGCCTTCAATTTCACTGACGATAACACGGTCTTCTCCAACCAGTGCATTCATCAATGAGCTTTTGCCCACATTGGGTCTTCCAATCAAACAAAGCTTAATGGTATCTTCTTGATAGGGTTCTTCTGTGGCTTCTGGCAATAGCGCTATGGTTTTGTCCAGTAAATCACCAATACCGATACCATGGTGTGAGCTGATCGGTATCGGATCACCCAAGCCAAGTGCATAAAATTCATAAAGGGTGTCACTCAATGACACGTCGTCGACTTTATTGACAGCGACCAAAACGTTTTTATCGGCTTTATATAGCATTCTTGCGATGAGTGAATCCTCTTCGGTAATGCCGCTTCTCACATCGACCAAAAAGATGATGAGATCAGACTCTTCGATCGCGATTTCGGTTTGGGCTTTTATGTCATGAACAAAAGGGGCATCGTCAAAATCGATGCCGCCGGTGTCGATGATATTAAACCGTCTGCTCAACCATTCACCTTGAGCATAAATACGGTCTCTTGTAAGACCGGGTGTCTCATCGGTGATTGCAAGACGCTCACCGATGATGCGGTTGAACAAGGTGGACTTACCCACATTGGGTCGGCCGACAATGGCCACAGATGGGATCATAGTGATCAACCTTTATTTTTTCATATTTTTAAATTTATCGGCGAATAGTTCTCCAAGGGTTTGTGATTGTTCTTCTTTGTTTTCGCTGCGTAGATGTTTTTTGTATTCATCGCGCTCTTTTTTATCTTCGTAAGCTTTTTTAGAAATGACCATTTGCCAACGGCGTTGATCGAATTTCAATACGATACCGTTGATGACATCGCCTTCTTTTAACTTGTCGCTAACGTTTTCAATGCGTTCTTCACTGATTTCACCAATCGGCAAGAAAGCATACACACCGTGGACTTCGACAAGAGCACCGCGGGATTGAAGTTCTTTAACCTCACCGCTGACAGCCTCGCCAACCTTGACTTTAACATCTTCCCAAGGGTTGTATTCGAGGTGTTTTTTAGACAGTTGCATCCGTTGATTATCTGGATCCATCGATAAGATTTGTACATCGATTTCATCGCCAACGTTTACATTGCCCGCAAGGTTAAAACGTGGATCCCAAGAATAATCGTTTTTGTTGATGATACCCGCGACATCTTTTTCAACTTCAACTAAAATACCAAATTGCATTTTTTTGACAACTTTACCTTTAACTTTATCCCCAGATTGATGTTTTTTAGCGAATTCTTCCCACGGGGTTTTTTGTAAGGCCTTCATCGAAAGTGAAATACGCTTGTTTTTAATCTCAAGGACTTTAACCTCGATTTCTTGACCTTCTTTTAAAACGTCCTTAGGATGCTTGATTTTGTGATGCGAAAGTTCACTGATATGCAGTAAGCCTTCCACTTCACCCAAGCGAATAAAAGCCCCATAATCCTTGATGGTGGAGACGGTCCCTTTTAAAACATCGCCTTTGTTGATGCTTTTGAGTTCTTCGGCTTTTCGTTCTCTTTTTTCTTCAAGTTCGACCGCTTTATGGGATACAACCAATTTTTTACGGGATATCTCGATAAGTTTAACCTTCATGGTTTGATCGACAAAACTGCTTAAATCCTCGGTATAAGATAAGGAGGCTTCACGGGCAGGCATAAACATATCCAAACCAAATGCGCGGACGACCAAGCCACCTTTATTACGTTCTTTGACGTGGGCTTCAAAGGTCTCTTCATCTTGAAATTTGGTTTGTAAATCGTCAAAAATTTCTTGTTTTTCAATGTCAATTCTTGAGAGTAATAAAACGCCGGTTTCGTCGTCTTTTTTCTTGACGATAGCTACAATTTTATCGCCTTCATTGTAAAGTTCTTTGGCGCTTCCAACATCTTTGGTGGTAAGATTATCTAGATAGATGGTGCCTTCTGTGGAGTACCCGACATCGACGATCACCTCGTTGTCTTTGACTTGGTAGACGGTCCCTTCTACTTTGTTGCCTTCTTTGATGTTTTTAAAGCTCATGTTTATCTTCCTCTCTTACTTTTGCTTCTATAGTTTTTACCACATCGTCAATTTCCATATCCGATGTGTCAATGATAACGGCATCCTTTGCGGGTCTTAAAGGGATGTGAATCCGGTTGGAATCAAATTTATCTCGAGCGATGATTTCTTTGCGTAAATCCTCGAGGGGAATGTGAATACCGTTTTTAGAATTTTCTAAGAACCGGCGTTTGGCGCGGGTGGCGACATCGGCGGTGAGGAAAAACTTGTACGCGGCATCAGGCAACACGTTATACCCGATATCACGACCATCCATCACCACGTTGCGATTTTCAGCTAAATCTTGTTGTCTTTTTACGAGGATTTTGCGAACCTTTTGATGAGAGCTAACCAACGAGACGTTGTTGGAAACTTCTCTAGAACGAATATCTTTAGAGATATCACGGTTGTCCATAAATAAGACGCCGTCTTTATAATCAAAGGTCGTTTGATCAAGAAAGGCAAAGGCGTCTTCATCATTTAACTCTACATTCAGTCGCATCGCTTTTAGCGTGATTGCACGATACATCGCGCCAGTGTCTATATGCGTATATTCAAATAAGTCAGCCAAGAGCTTAGCAATAGTGCTTTTGCCTGCGCCGGCCGGACCATCAATCGCAATCTGCACAGTAGACATTTGATCACCTCATTAAAAATCATTCCCATTATAACACAAATGACCTTTTTTCAATAACACTATTTTACGTTATTTGAGATAGGATTTCAAAGAATATTTAGTATTTTATATAGATGAAGTTTATTCTTGATAATGTAAGCGCTTTTTGATATACTTTTCACAAATGTGACCTCAAATTTTTTATATCTATAACAACAACTAGGAGGGATCCGTCATGAGCGGATTTATCGCGATCGCCCTCGTATTTAGTATTTTGGCCATGCTTTATGCGGCGGTACTGTTTTACAAAATTAAGAAAATTAAAAAAGGCAATGCAAAAGTTGTCGAAATTTCAGGCTATATTAGAGAAGGTTCCATGGCGTTTTTATCTAGACAGTATAAAATACTAGGCGCCTTTACGATTCTATTTTTTGTTGTAATTGGTTTTTCGATTAGCTTTCAAACGGCGGGGGCTTTTGCCTTCGGGGCCGTCTTAAGCGGACTGGCTGGTTACCTAGGTATGCGTGGGGCCGTAGCCGCAAACTCACGTGTCGCAACGTCTGCGGAATCAGACGGTATGAACAAGGCCTTGGATATCGCCTTTAGTGGCGGAGCGGTAATGGGCATGGCCGTGGTTGGCCTTGGCCTAACTGGTTTAATCGTTTATTATTTGATTGGTACCCACCTATATAACCTAGGGACTGAGGAAGTTGCACAAGTCTTGACGGGATTCGGACTCGGCGCTTCACTGATTGCACTCTTTGGACGCGTCGGTGGTGGCATCTATACAAAAGCGGCCGATGTTGGGGCTGACTTGGTCGGGAAAATCGAAGCGGGTATTCCTGAAGATGATCCGAGAAACCCGGCTGTTATTGCCGATAACGTTGGCGATAACGTTGGCGATGTTGCCGGCATGGGCGCAGACTTGTTTGAATCTTACGTCGGTTCAATCATTGCGGCGATGACGCTTGGTTCAATGCTAATTGGTTTAGGTGGGACGGCCTATCCGATTCAAGGCGCGTTATTCCCTATCTTCTTAAGTGCTTTTGGAATTGTTGCTGCGATTTTAGGTACAATGACAATTCGCACCAAAGAAGCGGATGAACCACACAAAGTTTTAAAAAAGGGCACGTATGTAGCGGGTTTCTTATTTCTTGTATTCACGGTGTTTTTAACGTGGTTTTATGTTCACGAAGGTTATTTTGTGAACTTTGGACCTCTAGTCGCCATCATTGCCGGTTTGTTCGTCGGGATTATGATTGGCGTTATCACAGAGATTTATACTTCCAGTGACTATCAACGGGTTAAAGCCATTGCCAAACAAAGTGAAACCGGTCATGCGACCAATATCATTGGAGGCCTTTCTATTGGGATGGAATCAACCGCGATTCCCATTCTTCTCATCAGTGCTGTGATTATGATATCCTATCAAGTCGCAGGCTTATACGGGATTGCGCTTAGTGCGGTAGGCATGCTCGCCACAACCGGGATGACCATCGCGATCGATGCTTATGGACCAATCGCGGATAACGCGGGCGGCATCGCAGAGATGAGTGGCATGGATAAAAACGTTCGTGATATCACCGATAAGCTTGACAGTGTCGGTAATACCACCGCAGCAATCGGTAAAGGTTTTGCGATCGGTTCAGCGGCTTTAACCTCACTTGCTTTATTTAGCGCTTTTGTAAAAGCGGCCGGATTAACGGCCATCGATATCACCAACCCGCGCGTCATCATTGGGATGTTAATAGGCGCGATGTTACCCTTCTTGTTCAGTTCATTAACCATGAGCAGCGTCGGGCGTGCCGCCGGTAAAATGATCGATGAGGTCAGACGACAATTTAGGGAATTCCCCGGGATTATGGATAGAACCGAAAAACCGGATTATGCCCGTTGTGTCGATATCTCAACCAAAGCAGCCTTGCTTGAAATGATTGCCCCAGGGATTTTGGCGGTCTCTTCGCCTTTACTCATTGGCTTTATACTTGGTGCAGAAGCCTTGGGTGGCTTGCTTGCAGGCGCCTTGGTCTCAGGTATCAGTATGGCGATTTTCATGGCCAACAGCGGCGGGGCTTGGGATAATGCCAAGAAATATATTGAAGAAGGTAACTACGGCAATAAAGGGGGCTTTGCCCATAAAGCTAGTGTCACCGGTGATACCGTCGGCGATCCCTTCAAGGATACCAGCGGTCCTTCCATCAACATCTTAATCAAGCTGATGACCATTATTTCTTTGGTCTTTGCCGCTTTGTTTGGTACCGGTATTTTATAATCTTTAAACACTGACTTCGGTCGGTGTTTTTTTAAAAAAAAAGCAATCACGGATGGATTGCTTTATCGGATGGTGTTGGGCTTTTAGAAAATTTCTTTTGTAAGATTTTCTTAATGGGGTTATAAAGGACAATCATGGTTTTAATTAAAACCATAACCAACAAGATATAAAGACTAATATCGTGGGCAACGGTGCTTTGGTCAATCATAACTTCTTTGCTTAAACGGCCATGAATACTAAGATGGTTTACGACTTGATTTTCTAGACCGTATAATGTTCTTAGGAAGTTAAACTGTACAAGTATCATCAATCCTAAGCCATAGACAATCGTGAGTCGTTTTTCTTTTTTAAGGAGCAATGCGATTAAAACCAAACCATAAAATATACTCAACCATGGTGTAAATGAAAAGCCGCCTTGGGCACTTTCGAAATGAAGCCTTAAAAAGGTACGGCTGACTTCGACATTTTCAAAAGACCCTGTCGTGCGTAACGTGAAAAACGTAAACGCCATTTGAAAGACAAGCAATGAGACAAGCACAATCAAATCTTTTTGAAACATGTTCAATTTTGACATTGGCAAGACCCACTTTCTAAATCAATACATGATGATTGTGGTGTCATTTTTTATGCACACTCATTTTAGCACGCCTAACAAAATATAGAAAGGGATTTCCCAAAGAAAACGGTTTTATGTATGACAAATTTTTTGTTGGTAAAAGTATAAAAAAAGGCCATTTATGGCCTTTTTAGATGATGAAAGCGTTTTAATTATCGTGTTTTTGGCGGTTTTTCATCGCCAGGACATGAAGTTGTTTAATCTCATGTGGTTTTAAGGGGCGGACGTCGCCTTCTTTTAATCCTTCTAAGGTGATGATGCCAAAGCGAATGCGTTTAAGTTTGATAACGGGGTGTTTTTCGTTTTCAAAAACTTTTTTAATGTGATGGTATTTGCCTTCGGTGACGATAAAGTGCAAACGTGTGGTCTCTTTCGCCTTGTTATATTGAACTTGTGTTATTTTCGCGGGGGCGGTTTTTTGTCCGTCTAAAAAGACGCCTTTTTCAATTTTGTGTGATGTGTTTTTTCGTAAAAAGCCCTCAACCGTAACTTGGTATTCTTTTTGAATTTCGTGTTTTGGGTGGATCATCTTTTGGGTGAAGTCCCCATCGTTGGTCAACAGCATCACGCCGGTGGTATCAAAATCGAGGCGGCCCACAGGAAAGATGCGGGCACTGGTTTCGATAAAATCCAAAACGACTTTACGATCTTTCTCATCATCGGTAGTAGAGATGACCCCTTTGGGTTTATAAAAGACATAATATTCTTTTTCTTCTATTGTAATCGGTTTACCATCAACAAGGATGATATCGTCATGATTGGCTTTCGTGCCTAAGGTTGTGACGACGTGATCGTTGAGCTTGACGCGGCCGTCTAAAATAAGGGTTTCAGCTTTACGTCTTGAACAAAGGCCACTTTGTGCGATGAGTTTTTGAATCCGTTCCATAGTTTGCCTCCAGGCAATTATTCGGCGTCTTCATCAATGGGTTCAACGATGAGATGAACATACTTAATGCGCCGTTCTTTGATTTCTTTGATGGTAAAGGTCAGTTTAAAGTTATGCCCTTTTTCATTGTGGTCATATGAGATCATTCTTTGAATCATGCTATAGGTCAAATCAACCTCAGGTAAGGATTCGAATTGTTCAAAAAGGTAACTACCTAAGGTCTTTTCTTCTTTTTCTGGGGGTTCGCCCAAATGCAATTCTTCAAACAAATCGCCCAGTTCTATATCGGCGTTAATGCCGTATTCGTGTTCACTGATTTGTTTTAAAAATTCATCGTCGATATCGTCGTGTTCGTCATAGATCTCACCGACCAATTCTTCTAAGGCATCTTCCATCGTAACGATGCCGCTGGTACCGCCGAATTCATCGCTGACAATCGCTAAATGTGAGTTTTCTCTTTGTAAGGTTTCAATTAGGGTATCGGCCCGCATTGACTTAGAGACAAAGATGGGTGGGTTCATGATTTCCTTAACGATAATCGGTTTTTCTTGAATGATATGGGTGAAGAAATCGCGTTCATTTAAAATGCCGACGATTTTGTCGCGATCCTTTTTATAGACAGGCAAACGCGAAAATTGGTGGTCAAAGAATTTCTTTTGGATACTCTTTGGATCCTCATCGATTTCCACCGCAACCATATCGACTCGGGGGGTCATAATTTCATAGACTTGTTTTTCACCAAGGTCTAAGACACTTTGCAACATTTCAGCTTCTTCTTCGTCGATGGAGCCTTCTTCTTCCATGGTATCGATAATGGTTTCTAGCTCATCTTCACTGACGCTGATGGTAACGCGATTATCGGATTTTAAAAACAACGTCTTGATCTTTAAGAAAAACCAAACAATCGGTTTAAGGACTTTCATCACCATCATCATAGCCCCGCTGATGCGGACCGCAATGATATCAGAATGCATCTTCGCAAAGCTTTTTGGGATGATTTCACCAAAGATTAAAATGATGGTGGTCATCACCACCGTATTGGCGATGGTCACCAAGGTTTCACTATCTTGAAAAATGGTCGCAAAAATGCTCGCACTGATGGTGGCTAAAGCCACATTGGCGAGATTGTTGCCGACCAAGATGGTGGTTAATACGCGGTCGAATCGTTCGTGAATCCAAAAGGCTTTTGTCGCCCCTTTTTTACCTTCTTCAATAAATTTCTTAATGCGAATAGGGTTGAGTGAAGAATAGACGGTTTCACTCATTGAAAAGAAGCTTGAGATCGATAATAATATCACAAGCAAGACAATGCTTATCGGGGGAACGGCGCTAAGCATGATCGCATCCGGTATGTCCAAGAAACTTCACTCCTTAGGCTTTCGTACTGTATTTGCCCGTATGGGTATTAATAATGATGGCTTCGCCTTCATTGATAAACAGTGGTACTTGTAGTTTATAGCCGGTCTCAACGACGGCATCTTTGGTGGTGTTGCTGACGGTATTGCCGCGTACACCAGGCACGGTTTCGGTAACGATCAATTCAACTTTCTCAGGTAAATCGAGACCTAAAAGTTCATTTTCAAAGACAATGACGTTAACGTCCATGCCTTCTTTTAAGAAGTTTTGTTCATACTCGATTTGATCTTGGTGAATTTCTCTTTGTTCGTAGGTATCGGTATTCATGAAAACATATTTTTCACCCTCGGCATAAATATATTGCATCGGAAGTTTTTCAATCATCGCGGTTTCTACTTTTTCACCCGCACGCCAAGTTTTATCGGTGATGGTGCCGGTGCGCAAGTTTCTGAGTTTACTTCTGACAAAGGCGGGGCCTTTGCCTGGTTTTACATGTTGAAATTCGATAATCTGATAGATGTTGCTCTCGTGTTGAATGGTCAATCCGGTTTTAAAATTGTTAGTGGTAATCATTTCAATCATCCTTTTTGTCTATGCATATAGTGTACATGTTTTCGGTTTTTTTGTCTATTTTTTTTCAAACCAAGCGCGGCTTGTCAACTGATTGAAGCCACTGATAATGTCTTTAAATACAAATTTAACGCGCATCTTTTTGGAACCCTGCATGAAAATCATATCACAACTGAAGATTTCTTCCAATGGTTTAAAGTTGGTTTCCATAATGGTGGCTTTTTGAGATATTTTTCTAAGTGTCGAAACAGAAGTACCTAGCAATTGTACATCGTCTTCATCATGTTTTGTGATAGAGAAAATCTCAACATGCGACACATCTTTAAACAGCATCATTGCATCATCCGTTTTCATCGCTTCAAAATGCGTGTTTTCTGGGAAATCAGGTTTTAAATCAATGTGGGAAAGATAAAATACCGCGTGGCGGTCTTGTAAGAAACGCACTTTCTCTACCGTCGTATTATAAAGCAGGATATCTTCGATAAAGCCTGGGGTGACATGTTTAAAC
>PWMS01000038.1 GCA_003558105.1 Mollicutes bacterium
AAAACCCCAGCAAACATATACCCAAATAAAACACCTAAGCTTTCACCTTGGACGAGCGGCACAATAATAAATATTGCCGCAATTAAAATATTAACAGTAATCTCAATGATATTGATGGTCTTAATCAAATCATTTTTTTGTGAGCGTACAAAAGGTACCAATCGCACAATCGCATAAACAGCGATCATAATACCGATTAAAGCCTCTAAAACATGTTCAACCTCTGAGACCAATAATATGATGCCAAGCCCAATTAAAAGTGCAGCCGCAATCAATTTAAAAAACCAATTATACATATGCATTGTTGTTGCTAATTTTTTTGCCACAATCATCCCTCTTTCATTTAATATCCTATAAACGTATTATAGGGCTAATTTAGAAAAACTACAAGGAAAAAGGCTTTAAAGCATTGAAATAACCTAACAAATGGGAAATCACTCGATGGCAGAACCGCAGCTCTCCTATGGGGGTAGCCTCTTGTTTAACCTTCAGGAGTCCTTTAGATAAAAAGGCGTTCAACACCGGTTAAACCTTGGCTCCTTATGTAATAATTTGGGGTCGCACGTGAGTGATTTCCCGTTTGCCAGGTTACACATTCATTATACCCCCATAAAAAATAATAGTCAAATTAAAAGCCGGTGGACGGAAAACCGTCCACCAGCCAGAAAGAAAGAAGTCTAATCTAAAAATTCATCGATCTCTTCATCATCAAATTCACCTGTGAGTGACTCATAGGTATAACTGTAATCACCATCGGGCGCTCTTTCTTCAACAGATTCCACAAATGCCGATTCACTTAAGTCTTCTTCATAGCCTTCAAGAGCATTCTCGTGTTCGTTAACATCTGCGTTAATAACAACGTTGAATGAATCTTCGCCTAAACCTTCATAACTATAAAGGACAATAACATAATGCGTTTCTCCATTTACCTCAATGACTATATCGTATAAGACATGATCAGATATTTCTTCTTCCACATCTATCATCGCAAACATCTGATACTCAGTATAGGCCATCTCGGTAACTTCGAAGGCTTCGCCAAGTTCTAATTCAACTTCTCTTAAAGCATCTGGGGCATTATTATATGCCATTGTATAAACATTACCACCACAGGCCGCAAGTAACCCAAACACAGTTAAGGTCAATATAAACGCTAGTTTTTTCATCGTATAACGCCTCCTTTTTTTAATAACTTTATGCGATTTTCATGATGTTACTCACACTATATCAAAGTAAAAAATAACAGTCAATCCTCTTCTTGATAGGGTAAAACCTCTTGTAGGTAGAGTAATTGTTCCAGTTGACAAACGAATGAAGACAACCTAAAATAGATTAAGGTGATAAATATGCCCAAAGAATTTTCCTACAAAGACCTACAAAACCAAATGATTGTAGGCACATGCCCGATCTGTAACACCATGAAGAAAAAAACCATGCAAAAAATAGAGGCGCTTTCTTATGCGCATTTAAGCGATGTTGAATTCCGAGAAAATTTCATTAAAGCTGACGGGTTTTGTCACTACCACAGTGAGCTTTTTTATCAAAATACCGATATACTTGCCCATGCCATCTTATTTGAACACCTCTTAAAGGTCAAAATCAATCGCGCAAAAAAGCAAAATAGTTTAGCTAAAAAAAGAGCCCAAACCTGTCTTTTATGCCAACATGAAAAAAATAGTGAAACCCTATTAATCGGACTTTTTATCAAAGGGTTAAAGGACATAAACTTTTTTAATACTTACAAAAATAAGGGCCTTTGTTGCACAAAACACTACACAAAAATTCTCAATCACAAACAAGCTAAAGACATAGACGCCTTTAAAAAAGTCACCCTAGAAAAATACAACAACATGCATCATCACCTATCTGAAATCAAGCGAAAAAACGACTTTAAAAACGCCCATGAACGATTAGACAAAGATGAAATAGAAGCTTCAAAAAAAGCCAGAAACATCGTGCATGATCCTTTTGATCATCTATAAAAAAAATTCCTTGTGCTTTAATCACACAAGGAAATTTTTTTATTCTTTTTGCCCTAAGGCAAAGGGTTGTGTAAAGGTAATCGCGCGAGAAGCCATGGAATCAGGATTAATCACAACCTCAGCACGGACGTAGGGACTATCTAAATCACCATAATAAAACTCAGCCCCTTCACCGACAATTAAACTTAAATTATGTTCATCCACACCACTAACCCATCGAATCAAATCGGCATTGGGCGATTGTATCGTGATGGTTTGTTTTTCTTCATCCGCGATAACTGATTCGATTATGGGTGTTGCACGATCAACACGCATCGATGTTGTTGAGAAAAACAGGCCGTTTAAAAGCGTGTCTCTAAACGCGTCTTTATCCAAAGGATTTTCTAGTAAATGACTGGTGTATGAATAACCTATATGCCCGATATGGTAATCATCAACAGCTACGCCCCAAAGCGGTCTGTTTGGCATGATTTCTAACAATAACCGATCCCAAAGCACACGGTCCAAATCATAGCGGTCGTCCTGATTGGCAATTTCGATGCCTGG
>PWMS01000113.1 GCA_003558105.1 Mollicutes bacterium
GCTTAAATTCTTCACTCCACTCACTGCTTGGCTTGTTCATTTCTGAGGCAAACCTATGCTCCTTCTTTTTTAAGTAATTTTCATGCCACTTTTTTAGATCTATAATAACATCAGCTCCTTCTCTTTTTGTACTATATCCTATTTTTTCGTAAAACGACTTTTCGATGGGATTATTCATCATTGCAGTCACATCTGAAGAAACATATAGTTCTTTAAATTCTTTTTTGGATAAATATTCCATTGCATACTCCATCAATGTCCTGCCAAAACCACCTTCTTTGAACTCTGAATAAATCTTTATTGCCGCTAACATTTCAAAATTTTCGTTATTTAGAGATTTTTTAGTGCTCTCAGGAAAATCCTCTTGGAGATTAGTAATATGTTTAGTTTTTAAGTAATTGATATCGATATGCGCTCTATCTTTTTCCTTACTTGAAAATGACGCATAACCAACATCCTCCCCCTCAGTATTTTTCATCAAAAAACCTATGATTCGATAATCATCCTCATAGTCTATTGTTTCTATTGTTGTGTTTTCGTTATCTTCTGAAAATATTTTACAATTTTCATTTTCAAAAATTTCAACAATTCGTTTTTCTGCCCTTTCTTGGTCTTTCTCTGATTTATTGTTATATAAGTTTGGTTCATTAAATCCTCTTTCTATGTTGAACATTTATTTGTTAGACTATAAATAGTACTTTATCTTTTTTAAATATTGCTATGTCTTTTATTTAAAATAACATCGCTCCCTAGTCGCAACGATTAATCGATAAATTTTTCCATAACAAACTCATCGTATAACTTTCCTTTCACAGATAATTCTTTTCCCAATTTACCAACAACTTTAAATCCACAACTCTCATATAATTTTAAAGCGGCTTTCTGTTCTGAATTTACCGTTAGTTTAATTTTGGAAATAGCATTATTCTCTTTAATTTTTTCTAAAACAGAATCAATTAATTTTTTCCCAATCCCCATTCCTCTGTATTTCTCAGAAACATAAAGTCCAAATATGTTAGCAATATGTTTTGCTTTTATTTTATTCTCATAGATATATACTACCATTCCAACAGGGGTATCTTCTGATAAAGCAAATAAAACATCTCCAGTTCTCTTTTTCCATTCTTCTTCGGTTCTATCTTTTTCTTCATTATAAGAACTACCAAAAACAGTTGGTTCTTTTTTAAGAGCTTCTAATCTTAAATCTCTATAATCTTTCCATTTGCTCCTATCAAGTTTTTGAATTTTTATTTCCATTTATATCCATGCTTTTAGATTAATCATCCAGCTTACTAGAAGTAAAAATCTTCAAAAACTCCACTATCTGCGTCATATCATTTAAATCAACATACTCTGTGTGTTGATGAGCGTTGTAGTATCCCGAGCCTACAGCAACACAAGCCATGCCTTTGTCGTTAAAAACGTTAGCATCACTACTTCCAAGAGTAGAAAAACAATTTGGCACTAAGCCCATCTTTTTGTAAGTTTCTTCCAGTTTGCTAACAAGAACACTGTCTTTTTCTATTTTATAACCCTTATAGGTTAAACTTTTTTTAAAGCTACACCCAGCTTTAAATTTTTTGGCTGTTTTTAAGAATAATTGCTCAATTTTATCTAGCTCCGAGTAAAGTAAGTCAGTATCATGACTCCTCATCTCTGCCTGCATTTCTGCTTTGGCAGGGGTAGTATTTTCAGCAGTCCCCGCATTAAATAGTCCGATGTTCCAAATCACTTCGGGATGCGGTCTCCCCCATGATATACTAGACATAGCCTCATTTGCCACCTGTAGTGCGTTTATTGCTTTTTCCGGCTCTCGTGAGTGCACTGCTCTTCCTGTAAAAGTGGCGTCAATTTTTACTTTAAAGGGTGCTTGAGCTACAACTTGCGTAACAGGACCATCTTCATCTAGTACAATTCCCATTTCAGAATCTATCAATGAGTAATCTAAGTTGTGAGCACCGATAAGTCCTTTTTCTTCCCCTCTTGTAATCACCACTTCGATGGAATTGTGATTCTTTTTTTTATCTGCCAAATCTTTCAAAAATTCTAAAATTACAGCTATTCCAGATTTTGGGTCAGCACCTAAAATACCAGAACCATCTGATTTTATAACATCTCCTTCTCGCACTGCTCCCACATAATGGTTGTTTTCTGGAATGTCCATATGAGTATTTATCATAAATGGTTTTCCTGTACCATCAACTTTAGTAATAATATTATTAAAGTTGTCTCTTTGAGGGCTTAGTCCTATTTTTTTTAAATAATTTTCGATATAGGAAATTATTTCTTTTTCGTGTGGATAAACTTCGCTTATACCTACTAACTCATAAAATGTTTGCGCTAATCTTTCTTTCATATTTTAACTTTAAATATTTTATCTTTTTTAAATATTAGTATGTCTTTTATTTAATAATTACTTGAAATAGTTATTTTTCAAAAACGCCAAATTCCCCGCCTGCCCCGTACCGTACCGAAGGTTCTGGTATCGGGGACTAAAAGGGACCTGTCCCCTACCCTTGCTTTTTTAC
>PWMS01000081.1 GCA_003558105.1 Mollicutes bacterium
CTATAATAGCAAATATTTTTTATTCCGTCAATTTTTTTTAAATAGATTTATATGTACGCCCTCAAAAACCGGGCGAAAATTTCAGACAGGATGACAGGATTTTAAAATCCTGTCATCCTGTCTATTCCCCTCCCCCCACTCTTTTTGAAAAATTGCGATTTAAAGCATTTATACCATTATTTACTTGACCGATCACAGGGTTTCTAAGTAAATATTCATTCCTGACCGATAATTATACAATAGAGATGGAGAATAGAATGTATTTCCAGGATATGATCGAAAAACTGAACCGCTTCTGGGCTGACCGGGACTGTGTGGTTATCCAGCCCTATGACCTTGAAGTGGGAGCCGGCACCTTCAACCCGGCAACATTTCTGCGGGCTCTCGGTCCTGAACCATGGAACGTAGCATATGTTGAACCTTCAAGACGGCCCACAGACGGCCGATACGGGGACAATCCCAACCGGCTGCAGCACTATTACCAATACCAGGTGATTCTTAAACCCTCACCAACAGATGTTCAGGACCAGTATCTTGACTCTCTTCGTGCCCTTGGAGTAGACCTTACAAAGCATGATGTACGCTTTGTTGAAGATGACTGGGAATCACCAACTCTCGGCGCTGCCGGACTGGGCTGGGAGGTATGGCTTGACGGTATGGAAATCACCCAGTTTACCTACTTCCAGCTATGCGGAAGTATCGAGCTTGACCCTATATCTGTTGAACTAACCTACGGAATAGAGCGAATCTGCATGTATCTCCAGGGAGTCGACAATGTTTTCGACATTCAGTGGAACAAAGACCTTACTTACAGAGACATGCATCACAGAAGTGAATTTGAATTTTCCCATTATAACTTTAATGTTTCAGACAAGGAACTTTATTTCAAGTTATTTGATCTTTATGAGAAAGAATGTCTGGCCATTCTCGAAAATGAAGAACCGAAACTTGTTCTTCCGGCCTATGACTTTGTTCTTAAATGCTCCCATGCCTTTAATATGCTGGACGCAAGGGGCGCAATATCTGTGACAGAAAGAGTCGGCTACATCACCAGAGTACGGAATATTGCCAGAAAATGTGCCGAGCAGTACCTCAACATAAGAGAGGAAATGGGATTTCCTCTACTGAAAAAAGGGTTATAACCGGTGAAACACAGAGGCTACAAAAATCTCGATAATTATCTTGCAAGATACGATAAATTTGTAGTCTCAACCCATGAAAGCCCGGACTGGGACGGCCTCGGTGCTGCCATTGCATTCAATGAATTTCTTAAAAACATCGGGAAAGAGACAATAATAATTATTTCCGACGAACCACCTGACAGCTATGATTATATTGATGTAGACCATGAGATTAATATAATCGATTCAGAGTATGAACTTCCTCCCGATATTACTGAATATGCTCAATTTGTTCTTGATACCAATGATTTTGATAATATCGGAGACGCATATCATCTTCTTAAAGACAGAGTGAAAGATTATTTTATAATTGATCATCATGAAGGTGGAGATGATAAAATTGATGCAAATTTTATCAGTGCTGATGCATCTTCAGCCTGTGAAATTGTATACTCTATAATTAAAGAATACTCGCTGCCTTTAAGCCCGAAATCAGCACGGGCGCTTTTTGCAGGTGTTATTTTTGATACAGGCTCTTTCAGGTTTCCTAAAACTTCTCCATTTACCTTTGAAATGGCTGCAGATCTTGTTGAGTCAGGCGCCAATCCCTTTGACATATATGAACAGATATATGAACAGAACTCTCTGGCAAGTTTCGCCCTTAAAACAAAAATTCTTTCAACAATGGAAACCTTTCATGCCGGAAGAATGATTGCAATGCGGCTTACTACAGATATGCTTAAAGAAACAGGAGCGACCTTCAACGAAGGAGAAACTGCTATCAACCTTCCTTTATCTGTCAAAGGTGTAGTTGCAAGCGTTCTTGTAAAACAGGACTTCGGCGGCCCTGTCAAAGTAAGCATGCGGACTAAAGGTGATCTTGATGTAGCCGAACTTGCTATGGAAAACAACGGAGGCGGGCATAAAAATGCAGCCGGATTCAAATCCAAACTGAATTTTGAAGAAACCTACAAAAAGGCTGTTGAAAACATGGGCAGGTTTTTTAAAGATTAGTATGCACTCTACAATCAGGAGGTATCCCACGCCGGAGGCGGGGGATACCTCCTGATTGTAGATTATTTTTTTTCATTCTTCAAAGATTTTTTCCTGATTTCATCGATAAACTCCCTTGATGAAACATACTTATCAGCGAAGGTTACAACAAAAGACTCTCTGAAACGGGGCGGATAAAGGGTAAGGGGCCACATATGCCTTAATATTATATCCTTTTCAATCTCATTAAGCAGAAACTGTTTCTCAGAGTTAGCAAGGGCAATCTTCGGATGTTCTAATCCGTGATACTTTTCCCGGGCAAGGTCGGTCAGATCATGATTTCTCCAGTCATAAAGAAAAAAGTCATGAAGAAGTGCTCCTCTCGCTGCTGAAATATAATCAAGTTTTAA
>PWMS01000044.1 GCA_003558105.1 Mollicutes bacterium
AATGAACTTTATGAGACCCATGGTTATTATCTAGATACCCTGCTTAATATCGTGCATGAAGGCAAGCAAGGTGAAGCGTTAATCAAAGAGATTATGGATACCTTCAGAGATATGACCATCGATGTTTTAAACGATAAAAAATGCTTGCGCAAAGAAGATTACTTAACCTCAAAAACTTATGTAGATAGAAAAGAAGAACCTTTGGATTATCCAAAAAGCAATGTGCTTAAGTTTGTCTTTGAAAAAGATACCTGGTTCGTTCTAAGACCGAGTGGGACAGAACCAAAACTTAAAGTTTATATCAACGTTTTAGGCAAAACCAAAGCCGATGCCAAAAAAGAACTTAAAGCAGTGAAACGCTTTGTCGAGGAGAAAATCACTGCCATAGAAAAACAAAAGGACGTGGTACTATGATTACCAAAGCGCGAAAAGTTGCCGATTATAAGCAACTGACCAAAGAGTTGCCCACGCTTAGATATGTCGACCCTGAGAGGGTCTATATCAATTTACAAAGCGACCGTTGTAAAAACTACACCATCGATGTTGAAAAGGGCGATAAAGTTAAACTCGGCCAAATCATGGGCGAACGAGACGGTGGTTTCTTCAAACAACCGATCTATTCGACCATCAGCGGTGAGGTCGAAGGTTTTACCAAAAAGATGCATCCCAGTGGCATTGAAGTGGAGTGTGTCATTATCCGTAACGATTTTAATGACGAGTATCATGAGAATATTACCGACAGACCCGAGAGTGTCATTGAAAAAATGAGTAAAAAAGAAATTGTCGAGGTCATTAGACGTACCGCGACAGTCGGGCTTGGTGGTAGTGGTTTTCCATCCTACATTAAACTCGATACCGATAAGGACATTCACACCGTCGTTATTAATGCTGTTGAATGTGAACCTTATCTTTCTAGTGACTACCGGTTGATCAAAGATAGTCCCGATGAGATTTTCAAAGGGTTGAAATATATTATGCAAGCGGTCGATGCTGAAAAAGGCGTCATCGCTGTTAAGAAAACCAAAACCGAATTAATCGAAGTTTTGGAACGTGAAATAGAGCGGTATAGAAACTTAAACATCCGTATTGCAAAGTTGGATGATTACTATCCGCAAGGTTGGGAAAATGAAACCTTTAAAAACGCTTTAGGCATCAAAATTCCTGCGGGTACCCTTCCGATGGAGTACGGGGTTTTGGGCTTTAATGTCTCGACGACGTCTGCAATCTTTGAAGCGTTAAAACACAACTTGCCGATTACTAAAAGACATCTGACTGTCAATGGCGATGCGATTAATTTCCCGCAAAATATTCGTGTTCGTGTTGGAACTTGTGTGAAGGATTTAATCAAGTTATCCGATGGTTATAAAAAAGATGCCAAGCTCATTGACTTGATTGTTGGCGGTCCGATGATGGGCACCAGCATGCCGCATGATGATGTTGTTGTTGTGCCGACGACCACCAGTGTCTTGGTGTTCGAATCACAAGAATTTGAAGAAGAACCCTGTGTACGCTGTGGCTCTTGTATCTATAGTTGTCCCGTTGAAATTCAACCGGTCAATATCATGAACGCCTTCAAGCGTAATGACAAAAAAGCTTTAGAAGATCTAGAGGTTAACAAATGTATTGAATGTGGATTATGTGCGTATGTATGTACATCCAAGATCCATCTTACAGACTATATGAGGAAAGGAAAAAAACTTTTAGGGTGATACTATGGAATTCGTGACAAAAAATGCGCCGCATTTAAGAAGACCGAATGCTTCTGTAATCCGTATGATGCGTGATGTGGTTATCGCACTTTCACCACTAGTGCTTTTTGCGCTTGTCGTCCACGGCTTAACCGCTTTATGGATTTTATTGGTGGCAGTCGGGTCGATGGTCGCAACAGAATATATCTATTATCAAATCATCGATAAGATGAACGGCGAAAAATTTAAAATCAATAATAAAAGCTTTACCGTGTATAACTTTAGTGTCCTTGTCTCAGGCTTGATTTATGGCTTGATTTTACCCGATGAAATTCCTTTGGTGGTTGTGGCCATCGGCGGGGTTGTCGGTGTCTTCTTAGCCAAACTTATCTTTGGAGGCATGGGCCAAAATATCTTTAATATCGCCGCGTTTGCGCGCGTCTTTGTGACCCTTTCTTTTGGAACCGCGCTTGTTTATGCGGAAAATATTGATAGTGTTTTAGGCGCTACCCCGCTTGGTGCGCTTTCGGCGAATCTCTTTGATGCCTCCGTGGTGGAAAGTTATAGCTATTGGACGATGTTCTCAGGCATTGGTTTACCCGGGTCTTTGGGTGAAACAAGTGCGCTACTTATTTTAGCTGGCGGGCTTTATCTATTCTTGAGAAAATCGTTTGATATCTTTGTCCCACTGACGTATATCGGGACTGTGTTTTTAATCTCGCTTGGCGTGATGTTTACCCAAGATTTGGGTATTTGGTATCCTTTAACCCATCTGCTTAGTGGCGGCTTAATGTTTGGGGCTATCTACATGGCCACCGACCCCATCACCATTCCCACCACACGTCCTGGCCGTATTTATTTTGCCTTTGGCTTAGGTATTTTGACGTTTATCATTCGCTTCTTTGGCGACTTGCCCGAAGGGGTGGTCTTTGCGATTCTAATTATGAACATGTTTGTGCCTGCGATCGATTATCACAAATGGGCCCAATCTAAATTTACCTTTCGCAGCGTTTCAATCTTTGCCGTGGTGGTATTGATATCTGTAATTTCAATATTGGTAGGTGTTCACTATGTTGGCTAAACTTAGAATGGCGTTAATACTATTTATCATAGGATCGCTCAGTGGCCTTTCCATCGTCGGTGTGCATAGACTCACCGAAGATGCGATTGCGCATAACGAACTCATGCAACAGTATGATGATTATGTGGTGATTTTTCCGGATATCGATTTATCTGATTTACAAGAAGAAGATATCGATGAAGACATCATTCAACGGCGCATCGATGCGTATGATCAAAATGGGGATTTGTTAGGCTATATCTTTGTTGGAAGAGCACAAGGTCATAGCGGCATGAACACCATTCTTGTCGGCGTTGATCCAAGCGCTGATATTGTGAAAGTCGTTATCTCTGCGACCGATGATACGCCGAACTACGCCCAAATCATTATCGACGATTATTTACCGAATTTAAGCAATCAACGCATTGATGAGGTGGATTATGATACCTCAACCGGAGCGACCAATACCTACAACAGTGTCCGTACTGTGATCGATGCGGCTAGCTTACATGTCGCGGGCGATCCAGCTATGGAAGCTTACCTCAGTGTCTTTGATGATGCTGAGCGTTATGCGACCAACTTTGTCTTTGACGATGAAGCGTTAGAAGAAGAGATTAATATCTTCAATGCCGCCGATGAAATCATTGGTTATGCCTATATTGCTTTCATCGATGATGAGAGTGTCTATATCATTTTTGATACCGATGACGTCTATCAAGCGACCGTTTCACAAGACGTTGATACCTCGGTTTACGACGATGATATCGGTACAAAAATTGCCGATATCGAGCCCGAAGATGATGATCTAGGTCTGATACTCGCAGAACTTAAGGACTTATTGACCAACTCAACCCGTGTTTCACTAGAATATATCGCTAGATATTTTGAACTTTACGATGATGAAGATAGTCACATCGGTTACACTTACGTCGGTATCGCGGATGGCTTTGGCGGTCTCAACGTGATTGATATTCATATTAATCTTGACGGTGAATTGATTGAGTATGAGGTCGTTCGAAGTAACGACACACCTGATTATATCAACCCAGTATTAGAGAATTTTGAACAATTTATCGGCGATTCAAGTCTCAGTGAAGATGATGCGTTGGCCGATGATGTAACAGTTGGTGCAACGCGATCAGCCACCAGCATCTATAACATCATCAACGCCGCCTTTGAAGCACATGCCGAAAGAGAGGGTGAATAACCATGGCTGAAAAAACGAAAAAGAATCCAATGAAGAAAAAGAAACAACAACTCGGACAATTGGCCAATTTCACCAAAGGTATCATTCGAGAAAACCCCATCTTTGTATTCTTATTAGGGATGTGTCCTGCCCTTGCGGTAACCGCAACTTTAGAAACCGGTGTGGGGATGGGCATCTTGGTCATCTTTGTTTTAACCGCCTCAAATATCGTCGTTTCACTCATCAAAAACTTTATCCCTGATGAAATTCGCATTCCTTCTTACATTGTTATTATCGCCACCTTTGTGACGATCGTGGGAATGTTGACCCAAGCTTATGCTTATGCGCTTTACCAATCGCTTGGCATCTTTATTCCTTTAATTGTGGTCAACTGTTTAATCATGGGCCGTGCGACCGCTTACGCCAGTAAAAACGATGTTAAATCAAGCATCATCGATGGACTTGGTATGGGGGTTGGCTTCTTAGCGGCTTTAGCCTTAATCGGGATCACGCGAGAACTATTCGCAACCGGGGCGATTGCCTATGGTGTCTATCTCCCCTTACCGTTTGAAGGTTCGATTATCAATACCAGTATGTATCTCTTTAATATGAACGTTTTCGTCGGTCCTGCAGGTGGCTTTATTGTCATCGGCATATGGCTGGCCATCTTCAACGCCCGCGGCAATTACCTCAAGAAGAAAAAAGAAGTTGAGCGACAAGCTTGGATTGAAGAGAAGAAAAAAGAAGCCGCAGAACGTAAACGCAAAAAAGCCATGGAAAAGGCAGGTGAGGCCGCATGATTTCTCCAACCGTATTCTTTGTAGCCATCGTATCATCTATGCTCATCAATAACGTTGTTTTAATGCGTTTCTTAGGGATTTGTCCTTTCCTAGGCGTTTCTAAACGCACAGAAAGCGCTCTGGGGATGAGCTTAGCCGTCATGTTTGTCATGGTGGTTAGTTCGATTTTAACTTATATTATCTACTACTATATCTTAGCGCCATTGGACATCACCTTTATCTCGACGATTGCGTTCATCTTGGTGATTGCTTCTTTGGTACAGCTCGTAGAATTATTCATCAAAAAAATATCAAAAAAACTATATAAAGGCTTAGGTATCTATTTACCCTTAATCGTAACCAACTGTGCGATTTTAGGGGTTGTCGAAATTAATATTGCCCAAGGTTATCCCGAGGATTATGGTCTTTTTAACGGCCTTTGGGTCGCCACCACTTCAGCGTTTGGCGCGGCCTTAGGGTTTGCCTTAATCATGTTTGCGTTCTCAAGTATTCGGGAACGTTTAGAAGCGGCTGAAGTACCCGCCGCATGGCAAGGGGTGCCAGTCTCTTTAGTCGTCGCTGGCATTATGGCACTCGCGTTCCTTGGTTTAGGAGGGATCGTTTAATGAGTGAATATATTATAGGTACCCTTGTGGTGATGGGCATCATCGCGCTTTACATGTTGACCTTCTTATTAAATAAAAAGACCGATTCACCCGGTGACTATAAGATTGATGCGATCAAATGTGGCGCATGTTCAAATTATGCTTGCGGTGTCAAACAACAATTCTCGGAGGAACGATAATATGTTAGAGATTATGAGCCCATTTTTAGTCCTTGGAACCTTAGGGGCTTTAATAGGATTTGGCTTAGCGTTTGCAGCCGAGAAACTTAAAGTGGAACCAGATAAACGCATGCAAGGTATCTATGAACTGTTGCCACAACTCGATTGCGGGGCCTGTGGATACCCTGGATGTGAAGCATTTGCCGAAGGTATCGTTGAAGGCGAAGTCGAGAAACTATCACAATGCAAACCCGGCAACGATAAACACTTCAATGCCATCATCGCTTACTTAAAAGATCATCCCGATGAAGATGGTAATATCATCAAAATCCAGAAATAATCATACGCCTCCGCTGATTGCGGGGGCGTTTTAAACGCTTGTAAGCGTTATCAGAAACAAAAGGCTTAATCACGCCAAAAAGTGCATCTATTTCAGTTGAAAAGGCCTAGTCTAAATGATATAATATGCACGAGATTTAGCAAAAATATGAAGTGAAAGGTGAATTACGATGAAAAGAATTTATATGTTTGGAGAAGGAACACAAGACCAAAAAGCTTTGCTTGGTGGTAAAGGTGCAAACCTCTCGCAAATGAAAGCATTGGGCATTCCCGTGCCTGCTGGGTTTACCATCACCACTGAGATGTGTTTGGAATACTACAAAAACGGTGGTAAAAATACCCAAGAGCTGCTAGATGATGTTAAGACATATGTAAAAAAACTTGAAGACGAAACCCAAAAAGGTTTTGGTGACAAAAATAACCCACTATTGGTATCGGTTCGTTCTGGTGCTAAGTTTTCTATGCCAGGGATGATGGATACCATTCTTAACTTAGGTTTAACCGATGAAGTCGTCGAAGCGATGAAAAAGAAAACCGGCAATGAACGTTTTGTTAATGATATTTATCGTCGCTTGATTCAAATGTTTGGTGAAGTTGTTTTAGGTATTGAAATGAAACTTTTCAACAAGGTTATAGAAAACATTAAAGAACAAAACAACTATGCCGATGATACCGACATGACCGCTGAGGACTTTGCCTATATTGTGGATGAATTCAAAAAAATCTACAAAAAAGAAGTGGGCGAAGACTTCCCTCAAGATCCAATGAAACAACTCTACATGTCTATCGATGCTGTTTTCGGTAGTTGGGACACCCCAAGAGCCCGCATTTACCGTGACCACAACAAAATTCCTCATGACTTAGGCACCGCGGTCAACGTTCAAGAGATGGTCTTTGGGAATACCGGCGAGAACTCTGGTACTGGTGTGCTTTTCACCCGCAACCCTAAAACCGGTGAAAACAAAGTATTCGGTGAATTCCTCTTTAACGCCCAAGGTGAAGATATCGTCGCTGGGGTTAGAACACCTCTAGATTTAGAAACCGAACTTTCGGTTAAACGTCCAAAACTTTATCAAGAACTTGTCGACATCTTAAATAAATTAGAAGAACACTATAAAGACATGCAAGACGTTGAGTTTACCATCGAAGAAGGCGTCTTACATATCTTGCAAACCCGTACCGGTAAAAGAACAGCCCATGCGGCTGTGAAAATTGCGGTAGACTTGGAAAAAGATGGCATCATCACCAAAGAAGAAGCCATCAACAAAGTCGACACCGCGCAAATCGATCAACTACTTCACCCTATCTTTGAAGACAGCGCGCTTGAAAAAGCTGAAAGCGTTGCAAAAGGCTTAGCCGCATCACCTGGTGCTGCGACTGGTAAAGTGGTTTTTGATTCTGATAAAGCCGCGCAAATGAAATTAGAAGGCGTCAAAGTCTTACTCTTTAGAAAAGAAACCAGCCCTGAAGATATCGAAGGTATGATCGCAGCAGAAGGTTTTGTCACCCAACTTGGTGGTATGACCTCACACGCGGCCGTTGTTGCGCGTGGTATGGGTAAAAGCTGTGTCAGTGGCGCTGGCGATGTGACCATCAACGAAGAAGAAGGCTATATGAAGATTAAAGGTAAAACCTATAAAGAAGGCGAATTCTTCTCTATCGATGGGTCAACCGGTAAGATCTATCCAGGTAAAATCACCACAAAATTGCCTGAATTCTCTAATGAATTTGAAACCATCCTAGAATGGGCCAAAGCCGTTAAACAACTTGGTGTTAAAGCCAATGCCGATAACGAACGCGACTCTAAACAAGCGATTAAATTTGGCGCTGAAGGCATCGGGTTAACGCGAACTGAACACATGTTCTTCGAAGATGAGCGCGTCACCAATGTCCGTAAAATGATTATCGCTGAAAACAAAGAAGAACGTGAAGCCGCGCTTGAAAAACTCTTGCCACACCAGCTTAAAGACTTCAAAGAAATCTTTAAAGTGATGGATGACAAAAGCGTAACTATCCGTCTTTTAGACCCACCCCTTCATGAGTTCTTACCACAAAAAGACGAAGTGCCCGAAGTCGCGAAAAAACTTGGCATCTCAGAAGAAAGATTATTAGACGCGATTAACAACCTCCATGAATTCAACCCCATGCTTGGGCATCGTGGTTGTCGTTTAGCGGTCACATATCCTGAGATTACCGTCATGCAAGTCAAAGCGATCATTCAAGCCGCGCTTGAAATGGCGAAACAAGGTATCGTTGTTAAACCTGAAATCATGATTCCATTAATCTCCACAGTAGAAGAATATACCTACTTAAAAGAATACGTCATTCAAACCGCCGATGAACTTATCAAAGAAGCTGGCGTTGAACTTAAATATCTAGTCGGTACCATGATTGAAACCCCACGCGCTGCCTTAGTGGCAAGTGACGTAGCCAAAGAAGCTGACTTCTTCAGCTATGGCACCAACGACTTAACTCAAATGACGTATGGTTTCTCTCGTGATGATGCGGGTAAATTCTTAAGCGAATACGAAAAAGAAAAAATTATTGCCCATGACCCATTCCAATCTATCGACCAAGAAGGCGTTGGTCAACTGGTTGATATCGCGACTAAAAACGGTAGAGCTGCCAATAAAAACCTTATTGTCGGTATCTGCGGTGAACACGGTGGCGATCCAAGCAGCATCGAGTTCTTCCACAAAACAGGCCTCGATTATGTCTCTTGTTCCCCATTCCGCGTCCCCGCCGCTATCATTGCGGCTGCGCAAGCAAAAATCAACAATAAATAAGTCTCAAAAGGCACTCGACAATGGGTGCCTTTTTCTTTATCATATAAGTAAGGTGATAATATGCCCACATGGAAAGATGTTTTAAAAGAAACGAAACATTCAAAGACCTTTCAAACGTTGCTTGACCAACTAAATGCCCACTACAAAGAAAAGACCGTTTATCCCCCTAAAGATAAGCTTTTTGAAGCCTTAAAAAAGACACCCTATGAAAAAACCAAAGTGGTCATTCTTGGTCAAGATCCCTATCATCAACCCAAACAAGCTAACGGGCTTGCTTTTAGTGTGTTTAAAGATGTCAGTATGCCTCCTAGCCTTAAAAATATCTTTAAAGAATTACACGCCGATTTAGGTGTGCCCATACCGCGTCATGGGGATCTGACAAAATGGGCGGAAGAAGGGGTCTTACTGCTCAATACAACGATGAGTGTAGAAGCTTCTAAGCCAGGCTCTCACAAGGATTTAGGCTGGCAATTTTTTACCGATGCGATTATCGAAGGCCTCAATCATCATCCCTATCCCTTGGTCTTTATTCTTTGGGGCAATCATGCCAAAAGCAAGAAAAAACTGATCGATGAAAAACGACACCTCATCATTGAAAGCTCGCATCCTTCACCCTTAGGCGCGCATGTTTCTTTTTTTGGTTCCAAACCGTTTTCCAAAGCCAATCATTTTCTAAAAAAACAAGGCCGAAAACCGATCGATTTCAGCTTATAACTTGCATAATATCATAAACTTGTTACAATAGAATTATCAGAGTAACTGGTCCTGCGTTAAGTGTTGCACCATGGGATGTCGGGTGCAAACGAACACTTGTGTGGCGGTAGGAGCAGTGCGTCCGCTGATTTTACTTTATGGACTGGCAGTAAAGTAATATTTGTGGGCCTCTTGAAATACTTAGGAGGTTTTTTTATATGCATAATTCTTTACGTTTAAGACGAATTGTTTATGCGGGCATGTTTGCGGCTATGGGCATTGTCTTAAAAATCTTTGCGATCACCACCGGTGAGTTTCGTGCCTCGTTTTTTGATTTACCCCTGTTTTTAGGTGGGATTGTTTTAGGCCCCATCTATGGACTCATCATCGGTTTTGTGGTCGATTGGCTTTATGTCATGATACACCCACTGGCTTTTAGCTTTAATCTTATGACCGTCTCAACGATGCTTTGGGGTTTTATGGGCGGACTTATCTTTTTCCAAAAGAGACATTTGAGCACCCCACTACTTACCGCAACCATCGTTGTAACAAGCATCGTTGCCTTTAGTCTAAACTCACTACAGCTTTATATTTGGCTAGGGCCTGGCATGCTGGCGCAAGTGCCACTGAGACTATTGACAATGGTCATCAAGTGGCCGATTCAAGTCTTTGCGATCAAAGTTTTGCACGAACGGGTCATCGTCAGTTTCGCGAT
>PWMS01000016.1 GCA_003558105.1 Mollicutes bacterium
AAGAGCCTGGCATGATTTATGGGATGCCCAATCCTAGCGATGAAGCTATATTTTTTGTAGGGTGGTTTAGCGATGAAGATTTTAAGGCCCCTTTTCATTATACTGAGGTTATAGAAGAAGACCTCACGCTTTATGGTAAAACCATTGAAATTTCGAAGGGTGAGGCCAATCATTATTTTTCTAACCGGCTGAATCTTTCTGATTATAATAATCAAAGCTTTCTTGATGACGGCATCGGCGCGGTTGACTTAGAGGCGTGTCGCGATGGCGATACCGCCGATTTTATCGAAGGCGATGAGATTTTCCGGGTTCGCTTTTTAGGCATCGATACACCTGAGAGTGGTCATATTTATGAACCGTGGGGCCTTCCTGCCAGTGATTTTGCCTGTGAGATAATGAAAAACGCTGAGAGCATTGTCTTAGAATTTGACCAAGGCGCGGGCAACCGTACCGGTAATTATGGACGCTATCTTGCGTATGTATGGGTTGATGGCATCAACTTAAATCTGCGGATGATCGAAGAAGGCTTTACACACGCTCAAGGCGTGGGCAATTTTAAATACGCCTTTGAATTTCGCGGTGCCAGCGACTTATCAGAAACCTTAGACCTGCGTTTACAAGGCCATCAAAAAGACCCGGATTTCCCTTATGAGGCTGAGACGATCATAACGACCATTAAAGCCTTAATCACAGGCGATATAGAAGCTTATCGCCTTCATCCTGTGACAGTTGAAGGGATTGTGACCGCGAGAATTGGCCAACACGTCTTTTTAAAAGACCCGGTTCATGATTATGGGCTATTTTTCTTCCTGCATTACAATACCTTTGATGAAAGGCTAGCGATTGGCAACCACGTGAAAATCAGTGGGGCCCAATTTAACCATGATTCTAAACCCTTGCAAAGTTTCTTTTTGACCGATTATCAAAACGCGGATATTGATATCTTAAATGAAGCGGTTGATTTTGAAGATTATCGCTTTGATTTAAGCACCTTAAACCAAGAACATAGCGGCCTTATCATCGAGGCTAACAACTTAGTGATTACCCGGTTTGATGCCTCCGAACAAACCTTTTACGCTGAGGATGAAGCGGGCTTTGAAATCGCGATTCATCAACTTGGCGCCCCTTATGTGGATAACGATCTTGTGCCAAGTACTTGGAAGCTTGATTTTGAACAGTGGCGCGTGGGGGATCGCTTCAATATCCGTGCGGCGGTTAGTGAGCGGCGCAACCAAGACCATATGGTTTTACTGATTACCGATCCAAGCGATGTTGAACGACTGGATTAAACCAAAGCCTACCGACCGGTAGGCTTTTACTTTACTTACATTTACATTCAGGCAAATATTTTGTATAATAAGGGGGATTTTTAAAACGGCCTAAAGGGGTATTATATGGATAAATTAGAAACGATCGAAACGATGGTACAAGACAGCAATACGATTTTTCACGAAGCGTTCGCCTTTTTACCGGAAAAAAAGAAACACGCGGTTTTTGCGATTTATGCGTATTATGAACACGCGCAAAGCGCGATTGAAAAAGATGGCGACTTAGAAAAATTGCAAAACATTAAACAACAATTAAAAGATACCTTCGATGTCCAGGTGCCTAAAGACCCTGTCTTTGAAGGACTTTATGATGCGATTATGGCTTTTCCCACCGCCATCACCCCCTTTATGGAGTTGCTGGATGCCTTAAGGGATGATCATTACGATAAACCGGTGGATACCGAAAAAGATTTGGATGAATACATCATCAAAGCCGGCGGTAGCTTAGGCTTGATGTTGGTGCCTGTCTTAGCGCAAAAAGGCTATAAAGACAACTTGAAAAAGCTCAAGGCCTTAGGTTTAGAGTTAGGCAAAGCCTTTGAACTCACCAAGATTTTAAGAAACGTGCGCGATGATCTATCGGACCACCGCATCTATTTTTCTAAAGAAATCATCGAACAACACAACGTAAAAATTAAAACCTTAAGAACCGGTATCGTCACCGCCGAATACCGAAGTATGGTAGAATTTTACATCGAAAAGGCCAAAGAAAAATACCAGGCGTTTTATAAGCATATTGAGCTTTTAGATCAAGACAGTATTTATGCGACTTATTTGGCGGCGAAAATGTATGAAGGTATTTTAGATGAGATCCGCAAGGGCGATTATGCCAATATTACCAAGAAGTATGAACTCGGGAAACTTAAAAAATTAATTTTGCGTAAAAAAGTTAAAAGTGAGCTTAAAAAACAAGGTATCGACGTCACATAGACGATCATATTGAGGATGGGTGGGTGCGATGACTTCTTATTTGTTAGGTTTTATCATCAGTTCTGCGATTGTCGTTTTGGCGTATTATAAAAAAACCCTCACCACCCAAGGGGCGATTATGGCCTTTATCATCGGAACCATTATTTATGGTCTGATGGGCTTTTACGCCTTTTTTATCTTGCTTAGTTTCTTTTTGATTGCGTTTTTGATTCGTTTTTTTCATGAGTCTCAAACCCCTGAGGAGAGAAACGCCGCGCAAGTCTTTGCGATTGGCGGTGTGGCGACGTTTTTTGCCTTTTTGTATGGGTATTACGAATACGAGCTTTTCAAAGTCCTTTTTATCGGGGCGATTGCCGGCGCGGCGGCCGATGCTTTTTCCAGTGAGATCGGACAATTTTCTAAAAATCCGCCTTTGAGTATCCTGACGTTAAAAGAGATGAAACGCGGCCTTAGTGGTGGGGTCAGTCCTTTAGGCCTTCTTTTTGGCTTTATCGCCGCGCTTTTTTATAGCGGGCTGGCGGTTTTTGCACTTGAGAACATCAGGGCTGTCTTTTTGATTTTGATCTTTGCGTTTTTTAATACCGTCTTGGATTCTATCTTGGGGCTGGCGCAAGTTAAATATAAGTACCCAGGGGATAAGGTATTATTCGATCAAAAGAAAAAAGGCATGATCATCGCGGAGGGGATCGGTTGGTTAACCAACAACCGGGTCAATCTGATTTCCAATTTGATGACGATTGCCCTACTGGCTTTAAGTTATATCTACTTACTATAAAAACGACAACGCTTAATCAAGCGTTGTCATTTTTTAGATGGGCTAAGAATGTCGCTAAATCATCGCCTTCTAAGCTGACGGCCCCAAGCATTTTATGTGAGGTGTCGTTGTTGATGCCGTGGTAATCGCTACCCGCGGTGATCAACCAGTTGCGCTTTTTGGCTTGTTTTTTATAAAATAGCGTTTCTTTTTCGGTGTTGAGGCCATAGATGGCTTCAATCCCGTCAAAGGGATAGTTTAAGACGGTATCGTGAATCGTCTTTTTTAATAGTTTGGGGTGGGCTAAGATGACAAGCGCGTGGTGGGCTTTTAAAAGATCGATGCCGTCTTGGGTACTCAGTTCTGTGGAAGGCACGTAAGCTTTACAATCATCGCCGATGAAATGCTCAAAGATATCATCGTGGCTATATTGAGGGTATTTTTCCTGGATAGCCCTGGCGATATGGGGCCTAGCGATGATACCACTAGAGATTGTCATGATCCGCGCGTAGCTTATCTCAATGTTGTGGTAGGTTTTTAAGTTTTTCACAAACGTTTTGGCCCGCTCTTCGCGGCCTTTTTTAATGTTTTTATAGTAAGCCTTCATCGCTGGGGCTTGGTGGTTATCATCCTTGAAATACCCAAGCACATGGACGCTTTTATGGTTGTGGAGGGTCGAGAGTTCAATCCCAGGGATATAGGTGATGCCCCGCGCTTTGGCTAAGGCTTTTTTTTCTTCGACGTTTTTACAAACATCGTGGTCGGTGATGGCGATGACATCTAAGCCTTTTTCCTTGGCCAAATCGAATAGTTCCTCAGGGCTAAGCTTGCCATCAGAATCGGTGGTGTGCATATGTAAATCGGCGCGCATAGAAATTCTCCTTTAATCGTTAGTCTAGGGGTAGGGTTTGAAGTTGGTAGGTTATCTTTAAGCTATCAAGCAACGCTTTTTCACGTTTATGACAGGTCAATAAAATGATTTGATGGTTTTCTTTAATCTCATCTAAAAGCTTTAAGGCTTCTTTGAGACGGTCTTGGTCAAAATTGACAAAGGCATCATCTAAGATAAAGAAGCCTTCGTTTTTCTTCAAGGCTTTTAAAATCCCGAGTCTGATCGCAAAATGGATTTGATCGAGGGTGCCTTCGGAGAAGAAAGTTTTGTTTTCTAATTGGTGACTTTGTTTTGCGAATATTTTCGCCTCAAGACTTCTTCTGACCTTGATTTCGTGATAGCGATTTAAGGTAAGTTTGGGTAGGTAGGATTCAATCGCTTCGCTTAAGATGGGGGCGAAGTTTTCTTCTTGTTTGTCTTCGGCCTTTTTAAGTTTGGCCGTGGCGTTTTCTAAGATGTTGTAGCGGCGCTCAAGGGTGTTGATCCTTTCGCTTAGATGGTGAATATCGGCTTCGATGAGGGCGATATCGCGATAGGTTTTGGTTTTTTCTTCGGCTTGAATCGTGGTTTTGTTTATTTTATCATCCAAGCGTTTTATGTCTTTTTCTAATCGTTCGCGCTTGGCTTGATTGTCTTTGATATCTGAGATATCAGCAGGTTTTAAGGCAAAATCAATCGCCATCTCTAAGGCTTCAAAAGAACCATCATGCAAAGTCTTTTCAATCGCGTTTAGGTGGTGCTTGATATCGAGTAAGACCTCGAGATGGAAAAGACTTGGGCTTAGATTAAAGCGTCTAAAGAGGGGGGTATAAGTAGAAAGAATCGCTTCATAGGTTTTTTGATGTTTCAGTGAGGCTTCAATCAAGGTTTGATCGCGTTGATAGTTTTCTTTTTGGCGCTTCGCATCATAGCGTTGATTGAGAAATTCTGTTTTGTCTTTGAGGCCATGTTTTTGATAGAGTTTATCGATTTCAGCTTGGGCCAAGGTTTGGCTTTTGCGTTCTTTTTCTAAAGATTCGCTGACTTTCTTGACTTGCGCTGTGCGTATTTGATTCCATTTTGTGCTATTTTTTAAGGCGAGATAAAACGTGCCTTCAAGACTTAAAAGGATGAAAATAGGCAAAGCGGCTAGAAGCTGCATGGGGTAGCTTAAGGTAAAAAACAGATAAGCCGTCACACCGAGCATCAAAGGTATCATGATAAGTCGGATGAAAAGACGGATTTTGGTTTGATGTTTTTGTTTTTCTTGAATCGTTTTATGCAAGCTTTTAAACGCTTTTAAGGCCGCTTCTAAAGCGGCTTTTTTATCGGTATCGATGACTTCTTCAAAGGTTTCTAGCCGCGCCGCATCTTCTTCGATGGCGCGGTAGCTTTTAAGCGACATCATCTCATCTTGATCAGGGCGCTGTTCAGCTAAAGTATCGCTGCGGTCTTTGGCGCGTAAGGCCTCGGTAGTCTTTTTGGGTAGCTCATCAAAAAGCGATTTATAAGTAGCTTGGGTTTTTAAAAGCGCTTGGGTGGTGAGCTTCATGTTTTTTTCGCTGTGTTTTTCTAACAAGGTTTGAATCGCTTCTTTTTTAGCGATGATGGTGTTGTAGGTGGCTTTTTTTATCGTGTTTTCTTGCGCGGCGATGGTGTTGTTTAAAGCCTCGATGTTTTGGCTTAGCGCGTTTTTTTTCTGATATAAGCTTTCTTGTGTTTGATAAAGCGCTAAGACGCTTTCGTGTTTTTCTAAGGCTGCGTTTAATTCTTTTGTGAGCTTTTCTTTTTCTTTTAACGCTTTGGCGTAGGGTTTGGTGCGCGCGGTTGAAGAGCCGATCGCTTGTTTTTTCGCGTCGATATATTGCAAGGCTTTTTTGGTGGAAAAGGTTTCACTACCGCTTTTGGATAAGTTTTCTAGGCGGGCGGTGAGGTCTTGTTCGGCCTCAGCGCTGGTTTGCATCGCTTTTTGCGAGATCGATAAGGTGTTTTTATACAAGTGAAAAGGCATATCGATGAACGCGGCGATATCGGCTTCGTTATAGATCGGGTTTTTTTCAAAGCTTGTGGTGATATCTTGACCGGTGGTTTCGTTGATGATTTTAAAATCGGCTTGGTCTTTATCAAAGTGACGCTCTAGTCGGATGGTTTTTTCTTGATACCGCATGACTAGATGGCCGTAATAAGCGGGGTTGTTTTTGGGTTTATATTTATGGTATTTTTCACTGTAGAGTTTGCGTTTGACACCGCGGCGGTAAAAGCCAAAAAGCATGCCTTCAATAAAGTCATGAATGGTGGATTTTCCGCTTTCGTTCACGCCTTCGATCAAATTGAAACCCGCGTCTAAATCGAGGTTATAATCGTTGAATTTCCCAAAGGCACCTAGATATAAGCTTAAGATCTTCATCTGCGCACCTCCGTGGCTAAAAGCGCGATTAATGCTTCTTTAAGCGCGCTTAAATCATCGCTTGAAGGTTTTTTCTTGGTTTCATAGGTTGTGATGAGCGATTCGATGATGGTATCTTTGTAGCTGCTTTTTAAGGCGTTTAAATCTAGGGCGTCTGTGGTTTCATCTTTGATCTCTAGATAGTAAAAATCATCCTTTAAAACGGTAATTAAGGCTTCTTTATCGATATCGATTTCAAGGTTTTTCTCGCCTGTAAGGCGCACGCGAATAAAATCACGGGCTTTTTTGTCTTCACTAAACGCAGCTTGGATTTTAGCCACGACATCATCAAAGCTGTCGGTCTCGGTGATGGGGACGTCTTTTCGTATAAAGGCGCGTTTTGCGGTGGCTTTAAATTCAGTGTTTAAGGCGTGATCCTCAAGTTGACCTACGATGACGCCTTTGTTTTCAAGTTCGGAAAAATCGCTGGGCTCAGGGTTTCCGCTGTAGGCGATATGATCGCTTAGGAATTGGTGTTTGTGGATATGCCCTAGCGCAATATAATCGAAGTTAAGGCTTGTTAGGGTTTGCACGTCGGTAAGGTAGTGATCGTCTTTAGAATTCATCACATCGCCGTGTAAAAGTAGGATGTGTTGTTTATCTTCATCTAAGAGGCGTGATTGTTTTTTTAAGGCCTCAAGGTCAAAGTCATCGGTATTAAAACCGTGGATGGTGGTGTCATTTAAGTTAAAAGAGCGCTTATTTTCATTAAAAAGATGTATATTCTCAGCGTTTAAACTGTGTTTATAGGCTTCTTGAAATAGGAACTGGTCGTGGTTGCCTAATATGATAAATATCTCTAGATTGCTCTTTTTTAAGCGTCTGAAAATCTGTTCGACTTCTAAGGGTTTAACGCGGTGATGGTCAAACAAATCACCCACGATAAATAAGGCATCACAGCCTTCATCTTGAGCTTTTTTTAAGAGGTTATAAAAAGTTTGGCGAATCTCGTATTGCCTAGTTTCAACGAGGTCGCTTTTAGCATAAGAGACGTGTTTTAAATTTTGAAAAAGATGCAAATCCGCGGTATGGAGAAATTTCAAAAGGACTCACCACCTTTGAGTAGCGTGCCTTCAATGATGTCGTATAAAGCATCGTCTTTTAACGCATCAAACTGAGGGAACAGACTCTTTAAATGGACCATGTAATCGGAGACAAGCGCCAAATCCAACCCGTAGCTTTGAAAGTCAAAGGCGGGTAAATTTAAAGCTTCAAAGAGGTTTTTAAAAGCGACATAAAGATTGTTGGAGTGATATGGGGTCGCTTCAAATAGACGTTTAATGATTTCGATATCGTTTGCTTTAGCCGCTTCTAAGCGGTGATCGATATAGGGTAAAAAGCCGTAGCTTAAAAAGATGCTATGGGGCAGTTTCTCATGGATACCTTCGATGGTATCGCTCATTTGATGCAAGGGAAACTTGGTTTTCGGCATATCGAGATGATGAAGCGTATAAATGGCGTAGGTAAGTTGGTATAACGTCTGATCTGCGATGGGTGACTTTTGAATACCCGCGATGTGATCGAGGATTAAACGCATCACTTCGATGCTTTTCATCCGGTGGATGATGCTTTGTGGGTGGATGATCATTTCAAACGCGCGGGCTAAAGAATCCATCACCGCGGGGATGATCGTCATTTTATCCAATGTTTTAAATAAGGCAGGGTCAATGAGGCTCACCCACGGATAAAGACTATCGTCTTTAAAACGGTGATAACGGTCGTTTTTTGCATCATGGACAAACGCCTTAGCGTTAATGCTAGAGGTTATATTTAGATTGGTTGGTATCACCAATAAATCTAAGGGTTTTTGCTCAAACGGTGGTTTGATACCACTTTTAACCCACGCTTCATAAAGACTAAAGTCCTCACGCGCAAATCGGGCGGTTAATTTAGCCGCATCGATGACTTTCCCGCCCCCAAAGGCGAGCACCATATCACAGTTAAAATCACGCACCATCGCGGTGGCCGCGCGGATGGTTTCTTTGTTTAGGGGATGATCGATCTGATCGAAGATCAACGACTTGATGTTGTGTTTTTTTAATTGCGCAAGCAGTTTATCCAAATAGCCTTGGCTTTTTAAACCTTCGCTTTTATCGGTCATAATCAGCGCTTTAAAATAAGGCAAGTCAAAAAGCGTTTCATCTTCTAAAAGATCAAACCCAAAATGTATTTTAACTGGCATGTACGCATAAAAACGCTGCATCGTTATCCTCCTCAAACTTTAAACCATTATAACATATCTCGCTAAAGTAGTCTTGTGAAGAAAAATTGAAATAAACCAATCATGAGGCCTAAGATAAGCCCGATATATTCAATATGACGCAATTCTTTTTTTGTTAAATCTTTAATCATTTTTTCAAAGGCATCCAAATCCAGCGCCAAGATTTTATCTTCCACTATCGCGTGAATATTTAAATCCTCTTGCGTGGTCTCTTTGATGTGCTTCATGATTGAAGCCATCAACTGATCGCCTTCTTTATCGATATAACGGTTTACCATCGTCTCAACATCTTCAACTAAAAAACCGCGAAACATGGATGGAATCATGCGTTCAATCCTGGTGGTTAAAGTCGTTTTAAGTAAAACTTTAAATTTCTCTTGATTGGCCTTAGAAAAAAGCGCCTGATAAATATCATCGCTATTTAAAAGTGCTTCTTCAACCATTTTACCTACTGAAACCGCCAGTACCTTTTTTCGTTTTGGCAACACACCTTGAATACTCAAAAAGCCAATCCCGACTTTTTGGTGCGGGCGAAACAGCATTTTAACGGCGACTTTATTGGTCAAATAACCAATCAAACCACCGATTAATATCATCGTTATCAGTAAAATTAAATCCGGCATTTTACCAACCTCCACCACCATTATAGCAAACCCTTTTTAATTCAACCATAATTAATGCTATAATTTAGGTGCTGAGGTGAGAAGATGCCCTATTTTGAGATTACCCAAGCAGAAAAAGACTGCTTAAAAAACAAAGATGAAACCATGAAAACGTTAATTGAAAATATCCAGCCCCCAAAAGAACCCCAAATGAAAGCCCCGTTTTTAACCTTAGTCGATCAAATCGTCGGCCAACAAATCAGTGAGCACGTCAAAAATGTGCTCATGAAACGCATGAAAGAAAGCCTTGGGGCGATCACAAAAGACACCATTAAACAAACCTCAATAAAAGATTTACATGCGCTTGGACTATCACGCATGAAAGCTGAAACGATCAAACGCTTAAGTACCACAGACCTCGATTTTGATGCCTTAAAAGACGAAGATGAAGAAACCATCAAAAAAACCTTAATCAAGATTAAGGGCATCGGCCCTTGGACGATCGATATGTTTTTGTTTGTCGGGCTTGGCCATCGCGATATTTTTTCTTTAAAAGACAAAGGCATTGAAAATGCCTTGTTGGCCTTATACCCCGTTGAAAAAAAGGCGTTAAATCAATTTAAACGCTACTTTTCCCCATGTAGCTCCGCCGCACAAGCCTACCTGTGGCAATACTTAAAAGAAGCGAAAGAAACACAAGCTAAAATAAAAAAGGAGTGTCTTAACCATGAACATCCATTCGTATCAACATAAAAAACCCAACATCG
>PWMS01000013.1 GCA_003558105.1 Mollicutes bacterium
AAGATCTTATAGCCATTGTCCATCCCAAAACCCCTGTACACTTATCACGGTTTTTCCCGGCCCACCAGTATAAAAACCATGAACCAACCCCAATTGAAACACTAAAAAAAGCCAAAACTATCGCCTGTGAACTCGGGTTTAAAGATGTCATTTTAGGGAATATTTAAGGAGGGGATCATATGCCACTACACACAGCTTTCATCGTGCCACATCCGCCAATCGTTGTTCCTGAGGTTGGCCAAGATAACGCTCAAATCGTCCAAACCACGATTGATAATTATCATGCGATTGCAAAAAAAATAGCCGATATCAACCCTAGAACCTTGATTATCACCACCCCACACCAAATCGCTTATGCTGATTATTTTCATCTTAAAGCCAGCGATAAAGCTTATGGCAATTTTGCCTCGTTTGGGGCACCAAATATTAACATCAAGATATCCACCGACGCGGCATTGATTGCTGCTTTATCCAAGACATTCAAAAAATATGATTTTCCAGCTGGAACTCTCGGAAATGAACACAGTGGGTTAGACCACGGTGTCACAGTACCGCTTTATTTCATCCAACAATATCTAAAAGATATTCCGGTAGTCATCATCTCTTTATCCAATCTTTCACGAGTCCATCACTATCAACTCGGTCAGATGATTCAAGAAGTCACAGAAGAATTACAAGACGATATCGTCTTTTTGGCCAGTGGTGATTTTTCCCATAAATTAAAAGACGATGGTCCTTACGGTTATGCACAAGAAGGCGAAATTTTTGATGATAAGCTTGTTTCGGCTTTAAAAAAAGGCGATTTTTTAGAGATGTTAAAAGTAGATGAACCCCTAACACAAAAAGCCGCTGAGTGCGGTTTGAAATCCTTTATCATCATGGCGGGCGCCTTGGATGGCTATCAAGTCAATCCAACCTTCTATAGCTATGAAAAACCGTTTGGGGTAGGGTATGGCATGTTCGCCTTTGAACCTCAAGAAAGATCACCAGACCGACAGCTTTTAGACACCTATCAAGCGTGGCTTAAAAAGACCACCAAACCACCCAAACATCCCTACGTAAAACTGGCTAAAGAAGCTTTAGAGACTTATGTGAAAACACAAGAAATACTAAAAAAAGACTTAGTTAACGATCAAGACAGTGTACCTGGTATCTTTGTTAGTCTATACCATTCAAATCAACTGCGCGGTTGCATAGGGACCGTTGATCAAACCCAAACTAGTCTCTCAAAATCGATTATAAAATATGCCGTTGAAGCGGGTATTCATGATCCTAGGTTTGCGTCTGTAAGTAAAGACGAACTGCCTTTTATAGAATACCGCGTCGATCTTTTAAGCGCATCGGTTCCCATCGAGAATTTAGATGACCAAAATGTAGAAAAACACGGTTTGATTGTAGAAAACAAGGATAAATCCGCAGTATTACTACCGGATATTGAGGGTATTGACGATCCTCAAACGCAGCATAATATGGTATTAAAAAAGGCTGGTATAAAGCCTGAGGAGTCATATAAAATGTATCGATTCACGGTACACCGCTATCAATAATATAGACAAACAGTATTAAAACACTTATTTTTATCATACACTTTTTAACTAACTTTATATTTATACCTTATGATTTAAAGTATAAAAAAGGTATCAAATAAATCTTTAATAAATACAATATTTTTAAATAATACTTAGAAACAAAAAGAAATCTTTGTGTTTACGCAAAGATTTCTTTATCATTTAATGTCGCTTGCCATGATTTTGGTATTTCAGAAACTTGACTGTAGATGGCGCCGATAATCATACCGCGATCAGAAGAAGCGCCCCCGATTTTAGTATTCATCTTTACCGCCGCTTCATAGTTTTCACTGCGACTGATAATATGAAAGGCCAAAGGGATGGTATCTTTGATGCTACAGGATGTTTTAACATAATTCATTAAAAATGGTTTTGTGTCTTCTAAGGCAATCGCTTGTGCGAGTTTAAAACCATAAGGTCTAGGCATTTTTGGAATGGCCGTTTGCAAGGCTTTTTTTACATCTTTGTCTTCATCAAGACTTGTAAAAATGGCATCTAAACCAGCGTAGATGTCTTTGTAATCTTCGTTGTCGGTAAAGACTTGTGCTAATTCCCAAGCTTTTTCATTTCCTAAATCCAAGGTCTTACAAACGAGATAAGGCACCACCCCTACCAATTGATCATCGTCCATGTTTAAGGGTTGGCTATCAAGTTCAAAATCATCGATCATTTGATTGAAGATTAGTTTCTTACCGTAGGATTCTATCCAACCTCGGTAAGCTCCTCCGGGTTTAATCTTTTCAAAGACCATATCTTGATAAGCTTTAGCGCTAAAGTCTTGATCTTCTTCTAAAGCTTGAAAAAGCCATTTCGCAATTTCACCTTGGAGACTGACATCGCCTATCTCGGCAAAGGGATAAGCTAAAACCGCTTTTCTTGCCCGTTTGTATTTAGCCGCATCGGCCTTTTTAAATACCAAAGATTCATTTTTTTCTAAACGTTCTAAATAGGGCAAATTATAGATCCAGTTATAACCTAAACTGGCCGCATTAGCGATGAGTGCCCCTTTTAAAATATTGTTCATGGTATCACCTCAATACCATTGTATCAAAAAAAGTGCGCTTTACAAATTGAAATCCATCCTTTTATGATGAGGAGAATATGCTATAATAAAGCCATAAAATTCTTATGGTGATGTTATGGATAAACAGTTTGCTGAAAATCTAGGTATTATGAATAAAACGGCGCTTTCAAACCTGCAAAATCAAACCGTCCTGTTAATTGGCCTTGGTGGTCTTGGCGGCTTTTTTGCGCAAAGTTTAGCGCGCTTGGGTATCAAAAAAGTCATCTTGATCGATCCTGATCACTTCACTTTGAGCAACCTCAACCGTCAATGTTTTTCCCACCAAGAAAACCTCGGTGCATACAAGGTTGATGTCGTTGCTGAAGCGTTACAAAAGATTTATCCACAACTTGAGATTATCAGTTATAAAAACCGTATCCAAGCTTTGGATAACACCTTGTTTCATGCGGTGAATATTATCGTTGATGCAACGGATGATATTACCACCAAGCTGTTTTTAGAAACCCTGTCCACAACGCTAAAGATTCCGCTTTTACACGGTGCTGTCGGTGGTTGGTTCGGTCAGTATGGACTCATTGAACCCAACCAAACCGTTTTAAAACAGCTTTATGGCTCCATGAAAAAAGGGCTTGAGAAAACCCAAGGTAGTCCTACCTTCACCCCGCCGATCATCGCCAACTTAATGATCGCCACTTGGGTAGCTTACTGGTTGAAAAAACCTAGCTTTAAGGCCAATGTCATCTGGCTTTTTGATGCGCTTTCTTCTAGTATTGACTCGTTTGATAAGGTTTTATTTGATAAGGAGAGAAAATAAATGGTTTTGGTTAAATTTATGAATTTATTGCGTTCGAAATATAATATTAAGTCATTTGAATGTCCGGCCAAAGATATGCAAGCCGTGTTAGAATATATTAAAAAGACGTATCCACAAGTGCGTTTTGAAGATTTATATCAAGCCATTTTATTTATCAATCAAGAGAAAGTATCACATCGAAAGCGTTTTGAAACGCCCCTTAAACCAGGGGATATCGTTGTCTTCACCAATTTTGTTGGGGGCGGCTAAGAAAGGATGTTATCATGAAAAAGACCATCATAAATTCAGTTATTATCCAACCACTATTTTTATTGTTAGCCTTAGCATTTTTGGTGATATCACATCAATATCAAGAACATCGTATGATTCAAATACATTACTATATTTTACTTTCTTCCATTTTATTGGTGTTTTTCACCAACCGGTCCAACAACAAAGCTATCTTGCTTATCACAGAGGTATATCACTTGCTATTGTTTAGCGCTTTATCGATTAGTTATCTCTTTTTGGATATCGAGGGCATGCCGGGACCACAAGATTTTTTCTTTTGGATGATTATCCTTGTTTTTGTGGTCATGGGCTTATTGGTAACCATCCTCAAATTGTTGGCGTTATTAAAAGAACATTCTAGCTAGAACGTTCTTTTTTATTGACGTTGTTGTAAAAAATTTTGTAAATGCGGATCAAAAAGCATCTCTTTCTTACGTAAAGCCGATATGTCCTTAGCCCCTAACATGGTCATAATGCGTTTGATATCCACAATTAGTTGTGTTGTTTTTTCAAGCGCTTCATCCAGACTATTGTCTTCGATTAAATGAAGAAAATAGCTTGCCATCCCCACAGCTTCTGCGCCTAAGGCCAAAGCTTTGACGATATCTAAAGCGTGGCGGATGCCACCTGAGGCGTAGAGGGTCAATCCTTCAATTTTTTTGGCTTCTAACAAACTTTCTACTGTCGATAGGCCCCATTGATTAAGATAAGGCATGGCATAAAGGCTGCGACTATTTTCAATCGCATTGAAATCGGTGCCGCCCCTACCAGAGATATCCACCGCTTTAAAACCGATGGCTTTAAGCTTTAGCATCGTCTCATAAGAGATGCCATAACCAACGCTTTTAGCCATCAAGGGCACCTTGATTTGTTGGGCGTCTTTCAAGTTTTTCCCCCAGGCTTTAAAGTCTCTTTCGCCTTCGGGCATCAAGAGTTCTTGCGGGGCGTTGAGATGAATTTGGAGGCCGTCACCATCGATGATATCAAGCGCTTTTTGCATGAGGTCTAAAGATTTGTCGGCGCCGATATTCGCTAGGATCATCCCGGTGTTTTTTGGGATGATTTTTCTCGCTATTTGGTAAGATGGCTTAGCCGCATCGTGTTTGATGGCTTCTGAGAGTGAGCCTAGCACCAAAGGGATGTGAAAGTGTTTGGCGATTGTTGCCAGTTTTGCATTGATTCCTTTCGCTCTTTTTGTACCACCGGTCATCGCATTGATGTAGATGGGCACTTCAATCGTGTTATTTAAAAAGGTTGTTTGAAGATTGATATCTTTTGTGGCAATTTGCGGTAAGGCCACCGGTACAAAACGGATACGATCAAAATCATTGTTTTGCGCGCGTTGTTGTAAGGCTTTTTCGATATGGTCATCTTTTCTAGACATCTTCCCACCCCTTTAAACAGGCAATGATATTAAAACCACGTGCTTTTAATATCTGTGCCGCTCTTTCTTTTTGGTCTTCCCCATCAAAAAGGGCCAAGACATTGTCGCCCCCACCGGCACCACAAAATTTAAAGGCACCACCGACCGATTGAACAACTTTATGGATATCGCGCATTTTCTTTGTATACAAGGTTATATTTTCATGGGCATCAAAAGTTTCAAACCAACGATTGAGTTTATCAACGGCTATTTTAGCTTTATCTAAAGTGCCTTTTTTAAGGTGATAGATAAAGTTTAACGTTTTAACTTTACTGTCGAGTAAAAACATCTCGTATCTAGGGTTATGCTCAATTTGCTGCATTTGTTGTACCATCGCATGAGAATCGGCTTTTTGATTTGTATGGATGATCAGACCGGGCAAGCGTTTAAATCCGATTGGATGGATAATTAAACCATCCCAACTCTTTGCGACCAAGGCTCTGATTGTCTCGTTTTCAAGCGATCGGGGGTGATAAAATTTTTCGTAATGGACGGGCCGGTTAAAGGCAATACAAGCTAAGTCTCCAAAAGAAGCATAAGCTTGGTGTTGAATCTGGGCGATGACCGCTAATTTGTATAGTTTGAGTGCGCAAATTTTCTTTTGATGAAAGCGTAAAACCGCCGCAATGATGGCAATCGTAAGGGCACCTGAGGAACCTAAGCCTAAGGATTGTCTTTTTTCATCGTGCAAGTCGCTGGTAATCTCTATGGCCATAGGGCTGAATGGAATATCCCAATCGGCTAGATAATGCATCGCGGTGTCGAGGCTTTTTTTGATATAACCATCGCGAGGCAGTTGATTAAGATCCAAGGCCTTATACGCAAGGACATCTGAGGTGATATGGGTGTGATGGCTTTTTTTAATTGTAACGGTAATGCCAATTTTTAAAGGGATGATTAAAGCGGGCTGTTTACGCTTTAAAACAGCATATTCTCCAGCCAAAAAAAGTTTTCCAGGTGCAAAAACCGAGACGTCATTCAAGGATTTCAGCCCCTTTGTTCGAAATCTTTGAGAGGATGAGATCGCGATAGCCATGATTGTGTAAAAAGGTTTGAATGTCATCAAGATGGTTTGTCTTTGTTAAAATTTTAACATTGGACCCTGCGTCCATGGTTGCGTAGGCTTTTATGCCTTGATCTTGCATTTTAGCCACAACGTCGAGAACTTTCCGACTTTCATTGGTCAAATACTGAATCGGTGGCATCGCACTTGACATGGTTTCGTGCATGTGTCGTGCATGGGTTTCTGTCAGTCTTCCAATCGTGGAAAAATCGTTGTCGGCGATCGCTTTTTCCATGTTTAGCGCTTTTTTTTGGCTTTCTTTAACATACGTATGATACGAGTGTGCTGTGGCGACGGTTCGTTTCATCGCTTCGCGGGATGATAGGTATTTTTCATTGGCATCAACCAAGACAATCACAAAACATAAGGTGTCGGTATCACCGGGTATTTTTGCGATGGTGCCATCGGTTTTCCAGCTTACATAACCACCATAAAAACTTCGGGCTGAAGACCCGCTACCTTGTTTTGCGATTTTAGCCAAATCCTCAGGTGTTTCCGACATTTTATAATAACGTGCCAAAGCCAAAGTTAAAGCCGCAAAACCTGAAGCGCTAGAGGCAAGACCAGCCGCAGTGGGGACATGGTTTTTGGCGGTAATTTTCAAGCTTGGATTGGCTTTAAATTTTGGGAAATACGTCTGTAGAAAATACCAGATGCGGGTTAAATCGTTGCCGAGGATGAGCCGATCATTGAGGCGATAAGAAAATAAACCCTCAGGATGCGTCTCGACGGTTGTGATGGTATAAAGTGCATCTAAGGTAAGCGAAATTGAATCGTTATACGGCTTAATATCTGCACTTGGTTGTTTGCCCCAATATTTAATCAAGGCAATATTGATGGGTGCTTTCGCTGTGACTTTCATAAGGATACCGCCTTTAGATCAATGATATAACATTCTTTAAGATTTGATTCTTGCCACAAAGTTTGGATTTTACGCGCCTTGTTTTTGTCGTTGCACAAAGCGATGATGGCCCCGCCTCGACCAGCTCCACTTATTTTTGCGCCAAGGGCATGTTGTTTTGCCATCTCAAGCCACTGATCGATTTTTTTGGTGGATAAATCAAGCTTCTGAAGGTGTTTTTGCGCTTGTTTCATATCGCGTCCTAAGGCCATAAGGTCTTGTCTTTGACACGCTTTAATCGCGCTTTCACTCAGTTGACCTAACGCTTTGATATGGTTTTTCCGAGATCCGATTGATAATGTTTAGCCACGATATCGATGCATGTTTTGGTCGAACTTTTAATGCCGGTATCGCCGATTAATAAGAATCCATGTAAATTTAGAGAAAGAAATTGGGGTGGCTGCTTTTTTTGATAGACTAAGGCTTGTTGTGCCTGGGTAGCCCAAGTATCGATTCCACTAGGCTTGCCGTGCGCGATGGTTTCACTTGTTTGAATCCACTTGAACTTTGTGGTTTCATCCAAGGGTCTTTGCTTATAGCGATACATCGCTTCTGTTATTTCCCCAGCAATCGCTGCACTAGAACCAAACCCTGCTTCGATGGGTATTTTAGAGTTGATCTCAACGGTGATATTGGATAACTCTAGATGTTGTTTAAGTTTTGTAATCAGCGTTTTTATCGGGGCTAAAGCTAAAGGCGCTTGTGCTAGTTCGCCTTGGTATAATTTTGATAGAAGGCGCATCTTTTGACTGGGTTTTATCCCTACATTCACATCTAAAGAGGGCAGTGGCAAGGCAAGGGCTTTGTGATGATAGACGACCGCGTGTTCCCCCATCAAAATAATTTTTCCGTGCGCATGATGGGGCATTTAAATCGCTCCGATAAGTAATTGAATAATTTGTGGTGCGGCGTATAAACTCATAAATTGAACCCCGTAGTTGACGCCCATTTTATTTAAAGTACCACTCAAAAGGCCAATTAGTAAAACGCCAAAAATATTAATCAAGCCCGCATCCATATAAGCTAGTAAAATGATGAACGCCACAAAGAGTGCTAAGACACTTTCGTGTGGAATCATTTTTAAGATGAAGCGGGTAATTTCCTTGGCGTATTTGCTAATGAGGATATAGCTGATTAAAAGGGCGGTTAAAGCCCCGATTATCACAGCTAAGACAAATTGATTAAAGCTTAGAAGATGGTGGATGTTTTGATTGAGTGAAAATACTGGTGGTGCGTTAAACAAAGCGGCCCCTGGTCCAATCGCCACGGGCGATAAGGGAATACCTAAGGCCAACAGTGGAATGATGATGCCCGATAGATAAGTCGCTTGCACGACACCACTCATGGTAGTAATCGACATCGTCGCGCGTCTCATGGGATCTTTAAAACGCTTGCCCACTGTTTCACCAAATAAAATCGTCAGACCCACCGGTGATAAGACAAACAAGAAATTTGCTATCAAGGCGGTTAGCGACATGTGTCGTCGTTCTTCTTTGTTAAGTATTTTGAAGGGATTAAGCCGTCTTTTTTCTTTTTCGACTTTCGGTAAAAGAATCGTTTTATCCGCTTCGATCAATTCGCTATTTAACGTATCTTTATTCAGCAAGCTAAACAATGATACCAACAAGGGTCCAATCGTGATACCCAAGAAAAACGATACGGTGATGTTGGTGTCTTGCGGCACAATATTCAATCCCCAGTAAAGATGTCTTAGACTTTCGAATAAGATGCCGAGGGGAACGATGGAGAGCAGTGCTAATACTTTGTGTTTGGAAATTAAAGAAAGGAAGATCGCACCAAAGACAAATAACCACGAAGCATAAGGCACAATATGTTGGGCAAACGGTGTTAATAAATGCGCCACCAACAAAGAAATTGGGACACTGATTAAGACCCCAAGCATGGATGCTGCGGCCATTTTTTTAATCGTGATGGCGCTTTTGTGATGGTTTTTAATGACAAGCGAATGCTCGATCATCGCACTGCTCATTACCCCACCTGGTAAACCTACTAAAGCGGTGGGCATTGTATTGGTCAAATTCAGCGTCACAATCGCGGCGATAAAAAACGTCAATACCACGATTGGTTCAACGCCTGCTAAGACCAACGCGAGGGTGATGGGTAAGAGCACAGAAGTTTCATCGGTGCCAGGGATAAACCCAATAATGGTATAAAGCATGACCGCTAAAAAGGCGGCGAGCACCATAAAGAAGATTAAACTAGGATCCATCATGCATCCTCCTGTTCTTCTTTGATGATGCGTTTGGGTTTATATAATTTAACGGTTATCAAAAAACCGAGTATAGCGCCAATCAATCCAAAAAAAAGGCCCATGGTCGGATAATCCTTCGGCGCGATTAGATGCGCCGTCATGGTGGTAAAAACAATGATGACAATAGAAAATAAAAGATTTTTGGGCGCGACGGTGTCGCCCCAAATTTCAATACGCTTTAAAGACATATATTTGTTGACTCCTTAATTGGTTGAAGATATATGTATTATACAAGATAGATTTTTGTTCGTGAAACGATATACATTATATGAAATTCTTTGTGAAAGCTTACGTCATTACCGTTTTTTTGTGTATAATAAGCTTATAAGGATAATACATATCATAAACTATTATGATTATGGGAAGGGTCTGTGTATGAAAAAAACATTTCGTAAAGATCTTTTAACCCTCGGGCATTGGTTAGCTAAGTATCAGAAATTATTGGTAGGAATTTTTACAGCTGTGATGTTGCCCGCGGTTTATTGGCTGGTATATATGACCGGCGGGATTGCGTATGTCTATTCGCACACCATGTATATTCCGATTCTTTTAGCTGGCGTCATTCTTGGCG
>PWMS01000047.1 GCA_003558105.1 Mollicutes bacterium
AAACAAGTTAGTATACAAAACAACAGTTTTAAAAAGCGCTTGATTTCAACGTAAAATACCGTATAATTAAAAATGTAGAAAGCGTTTACAATAAAAGGCCAAAAATAAAGAAGGGTCCAACCATGATCAAGGAAAAACCGCAAGATAAAAATTGGGTTTTGGACTTAGCCACACTTCTTAAGGTGACTGGTTTTTTAGTATACGATTTACATAACTAAAAGGATGATTTTACCCTCGTAAAATGGTCCTTTTATTGTTTTTAAGAAAGGAACGATGCGTATGCATACCGTAGTCATAGGTGTGATCGGTGCGGACGTCCATGCCGTTGGCAACAAGATTATCGAACATGTGTTAAACGAACACGGCTTTAATGTCGTGAATATCGGCGTTCTTTCTTCACAAGAAGATTTTATCAATGCCGCCATTGAAACCAACGCTAAAGCCATTTTAGTTTCTTCGCTTTACGGCCATGGCGAAATCGATTGTAGACAAATGAAAGATAACTGCGTTGAAGCTGGATTATCCCACGTTAAATTATACGTCGGTGGCAATATTGTTGTTGGAAAACAAGACTTCAAGGAAGTAGAAGACCGCTTTAAAAAAATGGGATTCGATCGTGTTTACCCACCCGGCACCAATATCGAAGAAGCGATTGAAGAGATTAAGGCTGATTTAACTTAGCCATGAGCATACACTTATTGGTTGACTTTGGTTCTACTTATACCAAACTGACAGCTGTGGATGTGGAAGAAGAAGTGATTATTGGAACTTCTAAAGCCATGACCACCGTCAAAACCGACGTACTAGAAGGCTTTAACACGGCCTTGGAAAAGCTGGAAAACGCCCACCCAAAGATGGGCGAAATTTCAGCTGTTTCAGCGTGTTCATCGGCGGCTGGTGGTTTAAAAATGGCCGCGATTGGTTTGATAGAGGAATTGACCGCTGAGGCCGCAAAACGAGCGTGTTTAGGCGCAGGCGCTTTAGTTAACCATGTATATACCCACCATCTTTCTAAAAAGGAAATCAAAGCATTAAAAAGTGCCGCCATCGATATTGTTTTGCTCGCTGGTGGGACGGATGGTGGCAATAAAGAATGCATCATCCACAACGCGAAAAAACTTAGAGAAGCTGAGATTGAAGTCCCGATCATCGTCGCAGGTAACAAAGATGCGGCCGATGAAATCGAAACGATCTTCGACGATAGTAAAATCGAATACTACATCGTCGATAACGTGATGCCAAAACTAAAAGAACTTCACGTCAAAGCAGCCAAAGACGTGATTCGAAAAATATTTATTACCAAGATTATCGAAGCTAAAGGCATTAAAAAAGCTGAAGAAAAAACCGGTGAAATCATCATGCCGACGCCTGAGAGTGTCTTGATGGCTGCGGAGTTGTTAGCCAAAGGCTATGAAGATGAAGAAGGTTATGGTGAACTTATGGTTGTTGATATCGGTGGTGCAACAACCGATATTCATACGCTTGGTAGGGGGTATCCTAAACGCACCGAAGTCATTTTAAAAGGGTTACAAGAACCCTTTGCCAAACGCACCGTCGAAGGGGATCTTGGGATGCGTTATAGCGCGAATGCCCTTCTTAGTTTGGTCTCACCATACGAATTCAAAAAATACTACCAATACGAAGATGAAAGCAACATAGAAGCCTCAGCGAAAAAACGAAGTGAACATGTCGATTATCTTCCCGATAACGATCAAGAGGAAGCTTTTGATGCGGCTTTAGCTAGAATCTGTTGTGACCTTTCAGTCTCAAGACATGTCGGGACTGTTGAAGTCGTCTACACGCCCCTAGGCAACATGTATTATCAAACCGGTAAAGATCTAACCGAAGTACAATACGTCGTGGGGACCGGTGGGGTCTTAATCCACCGAAAAGACGCCAAGCAAATTTTAAGTGAAGTGACGAAAAAAAGTAATAAAAAACTCGAATTACGGCCCGAAGATCCCAAGATTTTAATCGACGAACACTACATCCTAGCCGCGATGGGCTTACTCAGTCAAAAACATCCAAAACTCGCTTTAAAACTGTTAAAAAGACATTTGAAATAGGAGCATATCATGGTAAAAAACAAGAAGATACCGTTAGATGAATTCTTAAAAAAACGCGAACAAATTTTAATGCACTGGCCCACCGGCAGTAGTGAACTACTAGATTTTGAAACCGCCAAAGCCTATCTAAAAGCTGTCCCGGATGAGAAAAACTTTGCAAAAGTATTGCGCAAGGCCAAAGCCGAAGGGAAAACCTTAATCCAACCCAGAGCGGGCGTGGCGCTTTTGGACGCGCATATTGAGCTGTTAAACTTTTTACATAAAGAAGGCCGTGCGGATTTTCTCCCCTCCACCATCGACTCTTATACCCGTCAAAATCGCTATGCGAATGCTGAGGATGCGATTAAACAATCAGAAAAACAAAAACGATCGTTATTAAACGGTTTTCCCGCAGTCAATTACGGGGTTGAGGGTTGCCAAAAAGTATTTGAAGCGATCAACATTCCTGTTCAAGCTCGCCATGGCACTCCCGATGCCCGGTTGCTCAGTGAAATTATTCATGCCGCTGGTTGGACTTCCAATGAAGGCGGTGGCATCTCTTATAACATTCCTTATGCGAAAAGCATCTCTTTAGAAGATACGATTCGCTATTGGCAGTATTGTGACCGATTGGTTGGTTATTATGCTGAGGCAGGCATCGAATTAAATCGTGAACCTTTCGGCCCCCTAACGGGCACGCTGGTACCACCATCCATCAGCCATACCATCGCCATCATTGAAGCGATTTTAGCCGCCGAACAAGGCGTCAAAAATATTACCGTTGGTTACGGTCAATGCGGCAATATCAACCAAGATATCGCTGCCTTAAAAACCCTCGATAGTTTAACCAATTACTACTTAAAACTATTTGGATACGACGATGTATTCGTAACGACCGTCTTACATCAATGGATGGGTGGATTTCCAAAGGACGAAGCCGCATCCATGGCCCTTATTTCTTTAGGCGCGATGGTTGCCACCCTCGGTGGTGCGACAAAAATCATTACGAAAAGCCCGCATGAAAGTCAAGGGATTCCCACGAAAGAAGCAAACGCCGAAGGCTTGCGTGCCTCTAAAATTATGACGACCCTTTTAAAAGAACAAACTTACCCGAAAAACGATCTTTTAGAACAAGAAAGTGACCTGATCAAAAAAGAAGTAAAAACCTTGCTTTATGCCACCCTTAATATCGGCAAAGGTGATTTCGCCGAAGGCGTTATCAAAGCCTTTGAACACGGTCTATTGGATATCCCTTTCGCCCCTAGTGAAATGAACCAAGGCAAAATTTTACCGGCCCGCGATGCCGAGGGCAATATCCGTATTTTAGAATTCGGCAATATCCCTTTTGACGATGAAACCAAAACCTTCCATAAAAAAGCGTTAGAAAAACGGGCGAAACTCGAAAACCGCGAGGTCAGCTTCCAAATGACCATCGATGATATCTATGCGGTTTCACGCGGTGATTTAGTGGGTAAAGCCCTAAAACAATCAAAGGAGTTACTCCATGAGAATTAAAGAAGTATTGGCCTCAGAAGGCTTAACAGGCTTTTATTATGACGACCAAGCCGCCATTATAAAAGGCGCAGAAAACGATCTATTCAGCTATGTTGGGGATCCTATGACCCCGCATTTTAAGTCAATTAGACAAGCGGGTGAAGCCTTGTCGATCATGTTAATTTTAGAAAATGGTCAAATCGCTCATGGCGATGCCGTCGCCGTTCAGTACTCTGGGGCAGGCGGTCGCGATACGCTTTTTGAAGCGAATAAATTTAAAACCTTTTTCCTAAAACATATTCGCCCTTTGCTTTTGGATTTGGATGTCTCAGAATTCCGCAACAACGCCCGGCGTTTTGATACGCTCAATATCGATGGCACGCCGATTCATACCGCGCTTCGCTACGGTATCACCCAAGCGCTTTTAGACGCGACCGCTAAAGCCCACAATTTAACCATCAGCGAAATCGTGCGCAAAGAATACCATATTGAAGAGAAAGTCTACCAACCGATACCCATTTTTGCGCAAACCGGCGATGAACGCTATACCGGTGTCGATAAAATGATCATGAAAGAAGTCGAAGTTTTACCCCATGGTCTTATCAACAGCGTTAGAACCAAACTCGGCATCCACGGTGAGAAACTAAAAGAATACGTCAAGTGGTTGCGTAACCGTATCATTGATAAACGTTTAAACGATGCTTACCATCCCATTTTACACATCGATGTCTATGGTACGATTGGCATGATTTTTGAAGACGACAGCGAAAAATGTTTTAACTACTTAAAAGAACTAAGCGATATTGCCAAACCATTTTCCTTGCGCATCGAAGGTCCCATCGACAAAGGCAACCGTGAACAAACCATGGAAGCGTTAAAAGCCTTAAAAGCATTGATCGATGCCGATGAAGATGTCTTGGTTGAAATCGTCGCGGATGAATGGTGTAACACCCTCGATGATGTAAAAGTTTTTGCCGATCAAAACGCCGCGCATATGCTGCAGGTGAAAACACCCGATCTCGGCGGCGTCAACAATACCATTGAAGCCTTGCGTTACTGTCTGAAAAAAAATATTGGGGCATACAGCGGTGGTTCTTGCAATGAAACCAACATCAGCGCTGAAATCACCACCTCGATCGCCATGGCTTGTAATGCAAAACAATGCTTAGCCAAACCTGGTATGGGCACCGATGAAGGCATCATGATTGTAAAAAACCATATGATGCGCACCTTAGCGCTGATAGAAAGTAGGCGATTTGATGGCTGATATCATTACCGTAGGCACCCTAGAATCAAGCGACTGCATGGTCAGTTTAAAACCTTCAAAAACCCTTGAAATCAAGATTGACACCATCGTTCACGAAGCCTTTTACCATCATATCAAAACCGTCGTGGAAAAGATTTTAAACGAAGCTGAGTTAAAAAACATCCATTTAAGTTTAACCGACAAAGGCGCCTTGGATTACACCATTAAAGCCCGTTTAAAAACGGCCATCGAGCGATTCAAGGAAGCCAATAATGGCTAGAAGTTATCTCTTTATCCCCGGTAATGTCCCCAGAATGCTTCAAAATATGGATGTTTACGATGCGGATGTTATCATCATCGATTTAGAAGATGCAATCGCCATTGAAGAAAAGGATGAAGCGCGGTTTTTAACGTGCGAATTTTTACGTGCCCATCGGCCTGAGAATCTTCCCATTCTCATCCGAATCAACAGCGATGAAGACAGCCTTATGCGCGCCGACTTAATGGCTATTAAAGGGCTTGATATAACGGGAATTGTCCTACCAAAAACATCTTTAGCCCAACTTGAAAGATTCACATCTATGAAACCTACAAACACCACCGATTTAGAAATCTATGGCTTAATCGAAACCCCAGAAGCCTTTTTTGAACTTGATAAAATTGCCAAACACCCGCGCATCAAAGGACTGATGCTTGGGGGCGAAGATTTATCCACCCACACCAACATCGATAAAAGCTTGGACGAAATCGCTTTTCACATGCCCAAAAGCCTCTTGAATTTCGCGGCCAAAGCCGCCCAAAAAGAAGCCATTGACACCCCAGTCTCTAGTTTGGATGACGCCGCTTTAATCCAAGGTATCAAACAAACAAAAACCTTTGGTTTTGATGGTAAATTAGCCATCCATCCCAACCAAGTCCCTTTGATCAATACCCATCTAGCGCCAAGTAAAACCGCGATTCATGAAGCAAGACGCATCATCATCGCCCATGAGAAAAAAGGCAGTATGCGTTTTTCTTTGGATGGTAAAATGATCGATAAACCGATCATTCAAAGAGCGCAAAAACTTTTAGATAAAGCCCATCGTTATGGTCTTTTGGCAGGTGATGCACATGCGCTTTAAAAATTTAGACGCCCTTTTGGACGCGCTTTCGCTACACGATCAGATGTCCCTTTCTTTTCACCATCACTTGCGCAATGGCGATGCGGTTTTAAACCTTGTTTTAGAAGCGATTCTACATCGTGGTTATAAAGATTTAAACCTTTATCCTTCCGCGATTTTCCCCATCCACCACACCATCGAAACCGCGATTAAAGAAGGTAAAATCCACAATATCACCACCAACTATATCAATGGCCCTGTCGCTTTGGCTTTAAAAGAAAAAGGCCTAAAAGGCACGCTTAAAATGCAATCACACGGCGGGCGTGCACGGGCGATTATTGAAGACGAAAACACCATCGATATTGCCTTTATCGCCGCGCCCGCTGTCGATGAAAAAGGCAACGCCAGCGGTTTAGAAGGTCCCTCAGCTTGCGGTTCTTTAGGGTATGTCATTGAAGATGTCAAACACGCTAAAACCAAAGTATTAATCACCGATTACACCGTCAGTAAATTAGACAACCCTCAAATTTCAAGTAGCGATATCGATTACCTTTTAACCGTTGATTCAATCGGCGATGCCAGTGGGATTATGAGCGGAACTTTAAAGCCCACCAACGATCCATTAAATTTAAAAATCGCCCGCTTGAGCCAAGCCTTTTTACAAGCCAGCGGCATGATTCAAGAAAATGTCTCTTATCAAAGCGGCGCTGGTGGCACTTCCTTAGCCATCACAAAGATGTTTATCGAAACCCTTAAAAACCAAGGCTTAACCGCCAGCTTTTTTACCGGCGGTATCACCGCACAACACGTGCAAGCGCTAGAAGCTGGGTTGGTCAAAGACTTATACGATGTCCAGTGTTTTGATTTGACCGCGATTGAGAGTTTACGCAAAAACAAAGCCCACCATGCTATCTCTGCAAGTGATTACGCCAATCCCAACAATACAAAACGTAAAATCAAAGATTTGGATATCGTCATCTTAGGCGCCAGTGAAATCGATTATGCCTTTAATGTGAATGTCACCACCGATTCTTATCACACGATTATCGGCGGGTCTGGTGGTCATAGCGATACCGCTGAAGACGCCAAATTGACAGTCGTGGTTTCACCCCTTTTAAAAGCCCGCCTTTCCTTGATTAAAAAGAGCGTCTCGGCCATCACCACCCCAGGTGAGCATATCGATGTGCTGATCACAGAACGCGGCATTGCGATCAATCCAAAACGCCAAGATCTCTTAAAGCGATTTGAAAATAGTCCCTTACCCATCATGACGATTGAAGCCTTACAAGCCTTAGCCTACCAATTCACCGGTATCCCTAAGCCCACCGTGAAGCCGAAGAAGATCATCGGTACGATCGAAAGCCGACATGGACAAAAACTCGATTCCTTGTATGGAAAGTAGGGAAAAAATGGAATTTAAAGAAGTCGTCATCAAAGAAGAAAGACAAGCGGTCGCTTCATTTTTAAAAACCTTTAATCTAACCCTTGAAAAAGATGTGGACACAACCTTAGCCCTCTACGATGAAAACACCCTCATCGCAACCGCCTCCGCTTCAGAAAACATCATCAAATGCGTGGCTATTCATCCTGATTATCAACATCAAAACCACCTCAATTTTTTAATGAGCAAACTGATTAAAAAACTCACGGAAAACCACCGTCATCTTTTTGTCTACACGATGCCAGAACACGTCGAGATATTTAAATCCCTAGGCTTTAAGGAAATCGTCCAAACCATGAACTTATCGTTTATGGAACTTTTTGGCGATATCACCGCTACCTTAAAAGCCCTACGCGATAACCAAAACATCGACAAAGCCGCAAAAGCCAGTGTCGTCATCAACGCCAACCCATTAACCAATGGCCATCTACACTTGATTAAAACCGCGGCCCAATCATCAAAACACTTAATTGTGTTTGTGGTGAGTGAAGACCGTTCTTTTTTCCCGTTTGAAGACCGTTTTAAAATCATCAAAACCGCCCTTAAAGAATACGACAACATCACCGTCTTACCGACCATGGATTATTTGGTAAGCTATGCGACGTTCCCCAAATATTTTATGAAAAACGAACAAACGATTAAAGAAGAACACGCTTTAATCGATGTTCTAACCTTTAAACAACACTACATGAAAATCTTTAACATCAGCGCCCGCTTTGTCGGAGAAGAACCTTATTCACCCGTAACCGATACCTACAATCAAACGATGAAACACTACCTAGGCGATGGTCTGCAAATTATCAAGCGTAAAACGATCGATGAAGAACCCATCAGCGCCTCTACCGTCCGCAGCTTACTAAAGAAAAACGGCCTAGAATCAATCAAACGTTATGTGCCCAAGAGTACTTATGATTATCTCACCAGCGACAAAGGCCAAGCGATTATCAAGGAGTTGAAAAACTATGACCGCCGACATTGATCTGTTTTTAAAGGCTAAAGAAGAACGCGTTGCCAACGTTCAAAAAGCCTTAAAAACCCATCCAACCATCCTTGTCCTACATACCAACATCCCCAGTGTTCATAAACACGGTGCTTTGCCCAATATATTACTCTCAATCTTTGATAAGCTCTTAAAAACATTGTTGCACACGCCCGCACAGCGCTATTTATCCGCCGATGGGGATTATTACATGTATGGTTTAAATCAAGAAGCTATCGCGGTTAAAAAAACCTGTATTTTCCTCGAAGAAAATCACCCCATAGGCCGCTTTATTGATTTAGATGTCCACCAAAAAAACGCCCGCTTCACGCGCAAAGACATGAACAAACCAGAACGAACCTGTTTTTTATGTGAACAACCCGCCAGCGTATGTCGCCGCGAACAAACCCATGATCCCAAAACGCTATATGCTTACATCAAGGAAAAAACACAAGCCTTTTTAATTGAAAGCTTAGCCCAAGAAAGTATGCTGGCTTTGCGAAAAGAACTATTTACCTACCCGTGCTTTGGCCTTGTGTCACACCGTTCAAGCGGCATGCATAAAGATATGAATATCAGCCATTTTTTAAGTGCGTTTCCCGTCTTAAAAGAAGCGTTTAAACAATACTTAACCATGGCCTTAGAACCAGACTTTAATTTACGCGATCTAAGAAAAGCCGGTAAAATGAACGAACAAGCCTTATTGAAAGCCACCGATGGCATCAATACCCACAAAGGGGCCCACTTCATCTTCGGTTTATGCTTGCCCTACTATCTTCAAAATATCTGGGCCAACAAATCCTTGCACCATTTTTTAATCGATATCAAAACCGCCGCCGCCAAAATCGCCCGCGACGATTTTTCTAAAAAAATAAAAGCGACAACCGATGGGTTGATCGCTTATCATAAATATCAAATTAAAGGGGTCCGTGGTGAACTAGAAAGTGGTTTAAACAGTATATTTGATTGGTACCCCCACAAAACCTTAAGCGCGTCGCAAAAACTGTGTAAAATCCTAGCCAGAAGCGAAGATACCACCTTGATTAAAGCCTATCATCCAACGACCTTACGCGCGATTCAAGATTGTATGAAAGCCTTAGAGGCTAGTGAGTTTAAATACGAAAAAAAAGTTCAGCGTTGCCTCAAAACCATGATTTCACCTGGTGGTGCCGCCGATTTACTCGCTTTAACCTTCTTTTTTGAAAGCACCGATCATCTCTTAAAATAGATGCCTTGATAGCTGCCCCTTTCTCTTAATAACTTATCGATGGTATTGATGACCACAAACTTTTTCAGCGTCCAAAAAGGCGTGATTAAATCAGACCGCTTCGCATCACCAGTTAAACGCTGAATCACAATATTTGGATCGAGATGTTCAATTTGATTGGCGACAACCTTAGCGTAGGTATCACGGTCAATCAAATCAAACGGTTCTTGATGATAAAGATTGGCCAGCTTTGTGTTTTTAACCACATGCAACATATGGATTTTAATGCCTTGAATATCCAGGCTATTGAGATGCTGGACGGTTTTTAACATCGCGTCTTCACTTTCCCAAGGGAAGCCATTAATGATGTGCACCACCACATTAATCCCACGGTTTCTAAGCCGTCTTACCGCCGCATCAAACGTCTTTAAATCATGCCCCCGATTGATTTTTTCGGCGGTTTTTTCATGGATACTTTGGAGTCCGAGCTCGACTTGTAAATACGTCTTTTGGTGATATGTATCCAAAAGATCGACGATGCTTTCATCCAAACAATCCGCCCGCGTCGCAATCGCCAAACCAACGATATTTGGATCTAAACCAAGCGCCTCATCATAAAGCGTCTTCAATACCGCACGATCGGCGTAGGTATTGGTGTTGGCCTGAAAATACGCGATATATTTGCCTTGCGACCATTTTTTTTGCATCATCGTCTTAATCGTATCGAACTGCGATTGTAAATTTTCTTTAACGCTACCCGCAAAATCCCCCGAGCCACTTAAAGAACAATAAATACATCCGCCCACCCCTTTGGTGCCATCTTTGTTGGGACAACTAAACCCAGCGTTTAAAGAAACTTTAAAAACCTTTTGTCCAAAGGTTTCTTTCAAAAAACGATGCATGGTATAATAAGGTTTTTCATAGGTAAATTTAGGCATATTGGCCACCTCGTCCATATTTTATCATAGCCTCGTGATAAAAGTCTAAATTATGGTATAATACTTTTTGGGTGATATTATGTTAGAACGTGTAAGAAACGCGATAGTCGCGCCACAAAAATTAATTAAATACCGCAACGACCGCATGCTTTATATCATATTTTACATGCTGCTTTTTGCCGTCCTAATGACCACAGGCCCTGTGATTAGGACCTATCAAAGCATACGCATGACCCCAACCATCGAAGCGACCATTACAGAAAATTTTCAATTTCCCAGCGAAGCTTGTGCGATTGATAACGCGGTCTTAAACTGTGATGATGAGGGTTCCCATGTCGTTTACGAAGAAGCGCTTTTAGGGTTGCCTTTTACCGTGGTATTAGACGGTACAAATACTTACGATAAAGACAATTATCAAGGGAATCACATCGTCTTTATCAACGATATGGTATACATTTCATTAGACCAATATTTTATTGACGCAACCGTTTATGCCGAACCGATTGAAACCATGCATCCAGATTTTCAAAACCTTAGCTTTAACCCTCAAAGTGATGCCGAAAAAGAAGCGTTTTTTGAGATTATCTACGCGACGGTTTCAGATGAACTTGGCATCTTTAGAGCCATGATCAGTTTTTCTCGGTTTGTGGTAGAACTTTTCAGCAGCATGTTGTTGATTACCGTCTTTGTCTTGCTCAATAGCTTTTTACTGCAACGCCAAATGTCAAAAGTACCCTTCAAACAAATGTTTAGCATGATCGCTTATGCATCTACCTTAGCTTATATCGTATTGGTTTTTTACAATTTGCTTCTTTTTAATATTTTTATCTTCTTAGTCTTATTGTTTGTCGCATTCAGACAAACCTCCAAACTCGCTTTTGAAATTCAAAAGAGACTTTATAAATCTTGATTAATGCCGTTTTATATGCTACTATGATGTATCATAAAGACGTTGATATAGAAGTAGTAACAAGCGCTTCGTTTTAAGAGACTTGGTGGGGCTGTGAACCAAGAGCGAAAACTTGTGAACTCGTCTATGGAGTCGCACATTGTGCCGTTTGCCGCGTTAAGGCCTAAAGAGCGTATGAATTAAGGTGGTACCGCGGTTAGACAATCGTCCTTTTAAAGGGGCGATTTTTATTTATATAACAAGGAGTGATCTGATGAAATATAATCCCCACGCCATTGAAAAAAAATGGCAAAAAACCTGGTATGAAAGTGACTGTTTTCACGCCAAAGATTTTGGTGAAAAACCAAAATATTATGCCCTAGTAGAATTTCCCTACCCTTCTGGTAGCGGCATGCACGTCGGCCATATTCGCGCCTACACGAGTTTAGAGATCATCGCTAGAAAGCGCCGCATGGAAGGCTATAATGTCTTATTTCCTATCGGTTTTGACGCGTTTGGTCTACCGACAGAAAACTATGCGATGAAAGAAAATGTTCACCCGCGCATTGTTACCGACAACAACATCAAAATCTTTACCAATCAACTCAAACGTACGGGATTCAGTTTCGATTTTTCTCGTATTGTCGATACCACCGATCCCGATTATTACAAATGGACCCAATGGATCTTTGTACAACTATTCAAACACAACCTCGCTTATCGCGATAAGACCACAGTCAACTACTGTCCTTCTTGTCAAGTCGTCCTTTCTAACGAAGAAAGCCAAGGGGGTAAGTGTGATCGCTGTGGCCAAAGCGTGGTACAAAAAGAAAAAGATGTGTGGTTCTTAAAAATTACCGAGTACGCTGACCGCCTCTTAGAAGGCCTTAAAGATTTAGAAACCCTACCGCGTATCAAGACAGAACAAGAAAACTGGATTGGGAAAAGCGAAGGGGCTTCAATCCGTTTTGAGATCAATGAGATGGATGCGAACCTGGAAGTTTTCACCACGCGCAGCGATACCCTTTTTGGCGCAACGTTTATGGTGTTGGCCCCAGAACATCCACTGTTAGAAAAAGGCCAAGATAAGATTAAAAACATCGAAGCCATCCAAGCCTATAAACAAGAAGCTAAACATAAAACCGAATTTGAAAGAACCGAAATCAACAAAGATAAAACCGGCCTAAAAGTTGAGGGTCTTACCGCCTTAAATCCTGTGACCAAAGAAACGATGCCGGTGTATGTGGCTGATTATGTGATGATGGGTTATGGTACCGGCGCTATTATGGCTGTGCCTGGGCATGATGATAGGGATTATGCTTTTGCGAAAAAACATGACCTTAAAATCCGCGAAGTCATCCAAGGTGGCGACATTGAAAAAGAAGCCTATACCGATACTGAAACCGGAGTATTGGTCAACAGCGATTTCTTAGACGGTCTTGAAGTTAAAGAAGCGATTAAAAAGATGAACGATTATCTTGTCGAACACGATTTCGGTCAAAAAGCCGTTAACTTTAAGATGAAAGACTGGGCTTTCAACCGGCAACGGTATTGGGGTGAACCGATTCCCGTTGTGCATTGTGATGCTTGTGGGATGGTACCCGTCAAAGAAGAAGATTTACCCGTGGTGTTACCTGAGGTTAAACAATTTGCGCCCGCAGGCGATGGTCAAAGTCCCTTGGCGGCGATCGATGATTTTGTCAACACCACCTGTCCAACCTGTGGTAAAGCGGCTAAACGAGAAACCGATACGATGCCACAATGGGCCGGGTCCAGTTGGTATTTCTTAAGATATACAGACCCCAACAATGACGCGGTTCTTGCCAACTACCAAAAACTGGAATACTATTTACCAGTCGATTGGTATAACGGTGGTATGGAACATGTGAGTAGACACGTCATCTATTCACGTTTTTGGCATCAATTCCTTTATGATATCGGGATTGTGCCCACTAAAGAACCCTACAAAAAACGCAGCGCTCAAGGCTTAATTTTAGGCCCTGATGGCGATAAAATGAGCAAATCAAAAGGCAATGTCGTCAATCCGATGGATACGATTGAAGCCTACGGCGCCGATACCTTAAGGCTCTATATTCTTTTCATCGGTGATTATGAACAAGCCACCCCATGGAGCGAATCGGGCGTCAAAGGTGCCCGCCGTTTCCTCGATAAGGTTTGGCGTTTACAAGAAAATCTTAAAGAACAAGATGATGATACCTTGATCAGTTTATTACATCAAACCATTCAAGGGGTTCATGATGATACCGAAGCTACCAAATTTAACACCGCGATTTCAAAATTGATGAGTTTTGTAAATGAGGCGATGAAATCAGGCTTAAGCAAAACGACCTTCAGAACCTTCTTGAAATTATTGAATCCCTTTGCCCCACATATCGCCGAGGAAATCAATGAAAATCTAGGGTTTACCACGCCTTTGATCTTCGCTGCATTCCCTAAAGCCGATGAGACTTTGATGCAAGCCAAAACCATGACCATCGTCTTATCGATCAACGGCAAAGTACGCGATAAAATTGACGTACCCGTGGATACCGACAAAGCGACCCTAGAAACCATGGCCCTTGAAAATGAACGCATCAAATCTTTGGTTGAAGACAAAGACATAAAAAAAGTAATCGTTGTACCAAAAAAGCTTGTCAATATCGTCGCTAAATAAGAAGCCCTCTTTGAGGGCTTTTTTTATCTAGTTTAAAGAATTTCTATAATACAAGTTTTTTTCGATTAACATTGAAACCTAAGATTAAACATGATATAATTCAACATGTAAAAACGCTTTCATCCTGATGGCGTTTAAATTATGAGTACAAATCAATAAAGGGAGGCTTTTTTTATGAAAAAATTTGACTACATGGAAAAGCATGGATATGAACAATTGGTATTCTTCTATGACAAAACCACTGGTTTAAGAGGCATTACATGCGTTCATAACACCACACTTGGTCCGGCCCTCGGCGGTACGAGACTTTGGAATTATGACAATGAAGAAGATGCAACCTTAGATGTGCTTCGCCTAGCGCGTGGTATGACCTATAAAGCCGCTGCGGCTGGCTTGAACTTAGGCGGCGGGAAAACCGTATTGATCGGCGATGCCGATAAAGTAAAAAGCGAAGCGTATTTCCGCGCGCTTGGTCGTTATGTTCAAACCTTAAACGGCCGCTACATCACCGCTGAAGACATCAACACCGCGACAAAAGATATGGACTTTGTCAATATGGAAACCGACCATGTGGTTGGCTTAGCTGGTAAAAGCGGAAACCCATCTCCAAAGACCGCTAAAGGCGCTTTCCACGGTATTCGTGCTAGCTTGATGGAGAAATATGGTAGCGACGATATGCGCGATAAAACGTTTATGGTTCAAGGCGCAGGTCAAACCGGCGACTACTTAATCGGCTATCTTTTAGAAGCGGGCGCAAAAAAAGTCTACTTCAGTGAAATTAACGATAAACATATCAAAAAAATCAACGAAAAATATCCCGACGTAGAATTTGTTAAACCTGATGATGTCTACGGTCTTAAAGTTGATGTATACGCACCATGTGCTTTGGGTGCTTCAATCAATGACGATACGATTGATCAACTTCAATGTGCCATCGTGGCAGGAACCGCCAACAACGTCTTAAGCGATGAAGCAAAACACGGTCAAATGCTTAAGGATAAAGACATTTTATACGCGCCTGATTTCGTCATTAACGCTGGTGGCTTAATCAACGTTTATCATGAAATCAAAGGGTATAATGAAGTTGCGGCTTTGCGCGATATCGAAAAGATTTATGACCGTTTAATGGATATTTATAAAATCGCAAAAGAAGACGATATCCATACGCAAGAAGCGGCCAAAAGATTTGCTAAACGCCGTATTGAAATCATCAACAAAATGCGTGCCAATTACGTTAAGCGGTAATGAAACGCATTCAAGTTTTAACGGGACACTACGGCAGTGGTAAAAGCGAAATTGCTATTAACCTTGCCATTGAAAACAAGATCGACATGCTTGTGGATTTGGATGTTGTCAATCCATACTTTCGTTCCCGCAGCATGCATGAACTATTAGAAGCACACCAGGTCAGTCTCGTTGAATCTACCATTGAAAAAGCTTTAGGAAGTGACCTCCCTTTCATATCAGCGAAAGGGAGTCGTCCTTTTTCTGATAAGTCTTTAACCGCAATTTACGATTTGGCAGGCACGCACGCCGGCGCTAAATTATTGATGCAATACCGCGAACAAATCGATATTCAAGATGTGGATTTTTTGGTAGTCATCAATATTTTTCGTATGGAGACCGCTACAAAAGAACAAATTTTCGATCTTATCAAAACCCTAGAAGCATCGAGTCAGTTAAAAGTGACCGGCCTGATCAACAACACCAACTTAATGAAAGAAACCACTGAAGAACATATTAAACAAGGCGAAGCGGTGATAAAATCACTCGCCGAACAATTGAACCTTCCGATTCGTTATACCTTCATTGAAGAACACGTAGAAACCAACCATATCTTTGAAGGCGAAAACAGACGTTTGGTACGCTACTTAGCGAAAAAATGGTTATAGGAGGCAACTATGGCAGCAAAAGGAAGAATCCTAATTGAAGAGGACAAGTGTAAAGGCTGCAATCTTTGCGTTTATCAATGTCCTGTCAATATCTTGAAATTAGATACCACCAAAACCAACAAAAAAGGTTATACGCCACTGATGGTTACCGATCCCGATAAATGTATCGCCTGTACATTCTGTGCGATGATTTGTCCGGATTCTGTAATTACTGTCGAGCGTTACATCAACGATTAAAGGAGGCAAACTGTGGCAAAAGTATTAATGAAAGGGAACGAAGCGATGGCTTTAGCGGCTATCAAAGGTGGGTGCGATGCATTTTTCGGTTATCCCATCACCCCACAAAATGAAGTTCCCGAATATTTAAGTTATCATATGGAGAAAAATGACCGAATCTTTGTCCAAGCTGAAAGCGAAGTTGCGGCGATCAACATGGTCTATGGTGCTGCGGGTAGTGGCGCGCGTGTTTTGACCTCGTCATCTTCACCTGGCATCGCTTTAAAACAAGAAGGCATCAGTTATCTCGCTGGAAGTGAACTGCCCGCTGTTATCATCAACGTAATGCGTGGTGGTCCTGGATTGGGTGGCATTCAACCCTCACAAGGCGATTACAATCAAATCACTAGAGGTGGCGGAAACGGCGATTATCAATTATTGGCCTACGCACCTGAGACCCTGCAAGAAACGGTCAATATCGTCAAGCGCTCTTTTTCCTTGGCGGATTATTACCGTAATCCCGTCATTATTGCGGTTGATGGTCTCATCGGTCAAATGATGGAACCCGTTGATTTGGACCAAAAAATCGAAGAAAAAAAGAGTCCAGCCAAAGATTGGGCGGCAACCGGCGAGGCTGCTAAACGCGGTAAGCGCAACAAGATTGTCTCCCTTCATCTAGACCCTTATCAACTCGAAAAACACAATCTTAAACTCAAAGCTAAATACGATGAAATGAAAGAAAACGAACAACAATATGAATTGATCAACATGGATCATGACCCAAGCATCGTTTTTGTAGCCTATGGTTCGATGGCAAGAATTGCCAGAAGTGCGATTGAAGCGCTGAAAAAAGAGGGCATTGAAGTAGGCATGATTCGACCTATCTGTGTGCATCCTTTCCCAGAAAAGGCCTTTGAAACGCTGCCAAAAAGCGTTACGACATTGTTGACCTTAGAAATGTCCCTCGGTCAAATGTTACAAGACGTACAAATTGTCAACCAAGGCCGCTACACCTTAGATTTCTTTGGCCGCGCCGGTGGCGTGGTACCCGAAAGCGAAGAAATCGTTGAAAAAGTCAAAACCATCATGAAGGGGGCAGCCAAATGAAAACTAAAACCATTTATAAACCCACCTCGGGTTTAACCGAGCGTGATTTAACCTATTGTCCTGGTTGTACCCACGGCATCATTCATAAACTGGCCGGCGAAGTTATGGCAGAGAGAAACTTAATTGAAGAAGCCATCGGTGTTGCCAGTGTTGGCTGTAGCGTTATGAGCTATGAATTTTTCAACTGTGATATGCAACAAGCTGCGCATGGTCGGGCCCCTGCGGTCGCGACCGGTATCAAACGCGTCAAACCCGAACATACCGTCTTTACTTATCAAGGCGATGGCGATTTAGCGTCCATCGGTTTGGCAGAAATTGTACACGCGGCTCACCGTGGTGAAAATATCACCGTCATCTTTGTCAACAACGCCATCTACGGTATGACGGGGGGACAAATGGCGCCCACCACACTCATCGACCAAAAAACAAGCACCTCGCCTTTAGGGCGCAAAAAAGAAGGGGCCGGTGAACCTTTACGCATGTGTGAATTGCTCGCAACGGTGCCTGGTGCCACTTATTTAGAACGCGTTAGTGTTCATGATCCCAAACATATTCGCAAAGCCAAAAAAGCCCTCGAAAAAGCCTTTGACGTCCAAACAAAAAAACAAGGCTTTTCGATGATCGAATTCATCTCCACGTGTCCCGTTAACTGGGGTATAAACCCCAACGATTCACTACAATGGGCTGTGGATAACTTAATTCCTTATTACCCCCTTGGTGTATATAAGGATGGAACAAAGGATGATCAGTCGTGAAAAACGAAGAAAAAGTTATCATTGCCGGTTTTGGTGGTCAAGGCGTCATGTTAATGGGCCAAATTTTATCGTATGCCGCCACCGAAGAAGACTTAAACACTGTTTGGATTCCTTCTTATGGTCCTGAGACTAGAGGCGGCACCGCAAACTGTTCGGTAACCATCTCTAAAGCGCAGATTAATGCGCCTGTTGTTACCGCTCCAGACACCCTTATCGCCATGAATGAACCCTCTTTAGAAAAATTCCAAAGCAAAATTAAAAAAGGCGGCCTTTTGATATCGAACAAAAGCTTAATTAAAGACGCCACCTTCAGAGACGATATCAAGGTCATCGAAATTGATGCCTCGCAAACCGCCATCGATCTGGGCAATCTTAAAGTGGCCAACATGGTCGTACTCGGTGCTTATTTAGGGGCCACAAAGGTTTTTGAAGAAACCGCCATTCATAAAGTATTTGAAAAGATCTTTACGGGCGAGAAAGCCAAACTTATTGACTTAAACAAACAGGCTTTAAACGCTGGTATGGCGGTCGTGGGGAAATAGGAAGGAGTGATTCTCAGATGAGAATCCTGACAATTAACCCAGGTTCCACCAGTACCAAAGTCGCGGTCTTTCACAAACAAAAACGCATCGCCAAAGCCACCATCAAACACGACGATGCGACGATGTTACAATTTGAAAGACTTGTCGATCAGTTATCATACCGACAAAATCTAATCGAAGAGTTTTTAAGCGAATACGATATCGATATTAGAAGCATCGACGGTTTTATCGCCCGAGGGGGGCTACTGCGTCCTTTGAAAAGCGGTCTTTACCGTGTCAATGATAAAATGATAGAAGAATTGCAAGCCAATACCCATGGTGAACACGCCTCAAACCTCGGTGGTATCATCGCTCAAGCGCTGGCTAAAAGTGTTCATAAAGAAGCCTATATCGCCGATCCAGTGGTCGTTGATGAAATGGATGAAACGGCTAAATTTTCCGGTTTAAACGGCGTCACCAGACGTAGTTTATTTCACGCCTTAAACCAAAAGGCCGTGGCTAGAAAATACGCCGAAGAAGTCGATATTCCCTATGAAGATATGCATCTTATCGTCGCGCATCTCGGCGGCGGTATCTCGGTAGGGTATCATAAACTCGGCCGCGTTGTCGATGTCAACAACGCCCTTGATGGCGATGGCCCCATGAGTCCTGAAAGACCAGGCTCGCTACCTGTCAGCGGTGTCATTGAGCTATGCTATGGGGGTCAAACAAAAGAAGAAGTGATGAAATTCGTCCGCAAATACGGTGGGATGTTTTCCTACCTCAATACCAAAGACGCTGAGGAAGTTTCCGATATGCTCGCCTCAGGCCGCGTTGAAGCCCGTAAGGTTGTCGATGCGATGGTCTATCAAATCGCCAAAGAAATCGGCGCGTTATACGCTTTAACCAAAGGCCAGATGGATGCCATTATCTTAACGGGTGGCCTTGCTTACAATCAAGATATCATCATGCCTCTTATCGATATGATCGAACATCTTGGGGATATCACCATCTACCCAGGCGAAAACGAACTCGAAGCCTTAGCGTTCAATATGCGTGCTTATCTAGAAGGGCACATCAAAGCCTTGGAATATTAAAAGTAAAGCCCGCACCTTTTGCCAATTATCTTGGTGAAAGGTGCGATTTTTATGCGACGTTGTAAAATATGTCATCAATACTTCAAACCGGTTCAATCGTTTGAAACTTTGTTTAAAATCAACACCATCTGTCCGATTTGTGATTTATTTTTAGAGATGCCTCTTAAAGATATGGTCTTACCTCTAGAAGAAAACGAGCTCATCGTCCACAGCTTTGAAGCCAAAGCTCATCCCGCGCTTTTTCATTTGATGATGCAACATTTATCCCTTAAAACAAAAGCGGGCTTGATCATCCATGAAAAAACCTTGATAACCAAAGAGGCATGGCGCTTACTTTCGGTCTTGTTTCAACCGCTAAGAATCTATGCTTATCGCCGTTTAACCTTAGATGAAATCGAAGAGATGCTCGATTGAAAATTGTATTTTCTTTTTAAGACAATTTAAAAAAAATTATGTTATAATAGGCATATAATTCACAAAGGAGATGATGGACATGATCTTGGAAGTTCGAGGCAAAAATAATTTTAAAGTTACCAAGGCAATTGAGAATTACGCCCATGATAAGCTCTCCAAACTAGAACGTTACTTCAAAGAAGAACTCGATGCGGTGATGGTGTGTAAAACCTATAAGGACCATCACAAAGTAGAAGTTACCATTCCCACGAAATACTACACCATGCGAGCCGAAGTCGGCGAGGAAGATATGTACGCCGCGATTGATCTCGCCATTGACAAACTTGAAAGTCAAATACGTAAAAATAAAACGAAAATCAACCGTTCTTTAAGAAAAAGAGAAGGCGTCGCCGATTTATTCAACGAAGATATCGATTTAGAGGCTTTAGAACGCGAACTTGTTGGCCCACCGGTCAAGAAAAAAACGATAGACTTAGAAGAAATGACCTCAGAAGAAGCCATTACCGCGATGGAAATGCTGGACCATGACTTTTACATCTATCGCGACAGTGAAAGCAAAAATGTACACGTGCTATATTTAAGAAACGACGGCGATTACGCCGTGATTGAAACCAATTAAATAAAAATGCGCGGCAACGCGCATTTTTTTTGCATTCAGCCCATGGTTTTTAGCTTTTTAAACCAAGGCCTTTATGTTATGATATATATGAAATTCGAGGTGAGACATATGCTAAAAAAATTATTCGATCCAAGTCGCCGAGCCCAAAAAACCTTACGTCATTTTGCCGATCAAGTCTTGGCCCTTGCAGACAAGTATAAAGCATTTAGTAATGAAGATTTTAAACAAGAAACCAAACGTTTAAGAAAAGCAGTTCAAGAAGAAAACGTGGCTTTAGACGATCTAGAAGTTGAAGTGTACGCGATGGTTCGCGAAGCTTCCACTAGAGTCACAGGCATGACCCCATTTAAAGTCCAAGTGATGGGCGCACGTGTCATCCATCAAGGCAATATCGCGGAGATGAAAACCGGTGAAGGTAAAACCTTAACCGCCGTTATGCCCGCTTATTTAAACGCCCTTAGTGGCCAAGGGGTCCATATCGTCACCGTCAATGAATACTTGGCCGGCCGTGAAGCCGAAGGTGAAATTGGCGATATCTTCCGTTTTTTAGGATTGAGCGTAGGATTAAACAGACGCGATATGAGCAAAGATGAGAAAAAAGAAGCCTACCAATGCGACATTCTTTATTCCACCAATAACGAACTTGGCTTTGATTACTTGCGTGATCACATGGTTATCTACAAAGAGGACATGGTACAAAAACCTTTAAATTTCGCGATTATCGATGAGGTTGACTCGATTTTAATCGATGAAGCAAGAACACCATTGATTATCTCCGGTGGGTCGAAACAAACCCAAAACCTCTACCAACAAGCTGATAGTTTTGCGAAGACATTAAACGAAGATGATTACGATATCGATATTAAATCCAAAACCGTGACCTTAGATGCTCCTGGCATGCAAAAGGCAGAACGGTATTTTGGCATTGAAAATTTATACGATTTAGATCACGTGACCTTACTGCACCATATCAACAATGCGATTAAGGCGAACTATACCATGGAAAGAGACGTCGATTATGTCATTCAAGATAACGCCGTTATCATCGTCGACCAGTTCACCGGACGTATGATGCATGGCCGTCAATTTTCCGAAGGGGTTCACCAAGCTTTGGAAGCTAAAGAAAACGTTGAGATCAAAAAAGAAACCACCACCATGGCCACGATTACCTTCCAAAACTTCTTCCGCATGTACGATAAACTCTCTGGGATGACCGGTACAGCCAAAACCGAAGAAGAAGAGTTTCAAAATATCTATAACATGCTCGTCATTGAAATTCCGACCAATGAACCGGTTATCCGTATCGATGATAACGATGTCATCTACCCGGATATGGAAGGCAAATATAAAGCCTTAGCTAGCGAGATTACCGCGCGTCATAATAAAGGCCAACCAATGTTGATCGGGACGGTCGCAATCGAATCATCCGAAAAATTATCGAAACTTCTCAAGCGTCGCGGCGTCCAACATGACGTTTTAAACGCGAAAAACCATGAGCGGGAAGCGGAAATTATTGAAAACGCCGGGAAAAAAGGCTCGGTCACCATTGCGACCAACATGGCTGGTCGTGGGACCGACATCAAACTAGGCCCCGGGGTTGTAGAACTTGGCGGACTTGCGGTTATCGGGACTGAGCGTCATGAATCACGCCGTATCGACAATCAGTTGCGTGGGCGAAGCGGGCGACAAGGCGACCCTGGTTATTCTAAATTTTTCTTATCTGGCGACGATGAATTGATTCGACGCTTTGGCGGCGATCGCTTTAAAAGAAGTTTAGAACGTTTAAGTGGCAACAGTTCAGAGCCTTTGGATTACAAAATATTTTCGCGCTTTGTACAACGGGCTCAAAAACAAATTGAAGGCAACAACTACGACCGTCGGAAAACGGTTTTACAATACGATGAAGTTCTACGGAAACAAAGAGAAGTCATCTACCAACAACGCCGCGATGTCTTATTGAACGAAACGATTACCGACATGGTAAAAACAATCGTCATCAGACATATCGAACGCTTGGTTGAAAGTCATACCAACCATGAAAAAAAAGAACCATCGTTGGATATCGATACCCTCTATGACTTTTTAAACACGAATTTATTCAAAGAAACGACCCTAGACAAATCACGTCTAAGTCCCGACCCCACCAAAACCGAAAGCTATTTAAAAGCTATTGTCTTAACAGATTTTGAAGACAAACAACGGAAATTTGGCGATGAAAAGTTCAACGAATTCTTAAAAGTCGTCACCTTAAGAGTGGTCGATACGTACTGGGTTAAACACATTGACCAGATGAGTGAATTAAGACAAAGCATCGGGTTAAGGTCTTATGGCCAACAAAACCCATTGCGCGAATATCAAGAAGTCGGGTTTCAAATGTTTGAAGATATGATTGCCTCTATTGAAGAGGATGTTACCCGCTATATCTTACGGGCTCAAATCCGAGACAATCTACGACGTGTCCAAGTGGCCAAACCAACCAAGGCCACCTCAGGAAAAGAAGAACCAAAGAAACGTCAACCGATTCGCCGCGATAAAAAAGTGGGTCGCAATGACCCCTGTCCTTGCGGTAGCGGTAAAAAATACAAACACTGCCACGGCAGTTAAAACATTTGGGGACCTTTTTTGGTCCCCCATACCCTTAGGTGATAGCCATGGAAATACATGAAATTAAACAAGCCCTAACCCATTTTAAAAAACAACGCGATGAATTATCGCGTCTTTTGGATGTTGAAACTTTAAAACAATCAATAGAAAACCTAGAAGCCAAAACCTACGATAATGCCTTTTGGGACGACCATAAAAACGCACAAAAAACGATCAAAACGTTAAAAGCTTTAAAAAAACGCCTTTTTAGTTACGAACAATTCGCCGATCAAATCGAGAATATCGAACTGGCCTTAGAACTTCTTGAAATCGGGGAAGAAGCCTCGGATATTGAGACAATCATTAAAGAGACGAGCAAGCAGCTTGAAACGTTTGAAACGATGCTCTTTTTATCGGAAGACTACGATACTTTGGATGCGATTGTGGAATTTCATCCTGGTGCGGGCGGGACCGAATCGCAAGATTGGGCATTAATGCTTTATCGCATGTTCAAACGCTACGCCGAGAAAAAAGGGTTTACCTTTGAAATCATTGATTATCAAGACGCCAGCGAAGCTGGACTTAAAAGTGCGACCATATCCATCAAGGGTGAATTTGCCTATGGCCTATTAAAGGCCGAAAACGGGGTCCATCGCTTGGTGAGAATTTCACCTTTTGATGCCTCAGGAAGACGCCATACCTCATTTGCGGCGGTCAATGTGGTGCCACAAATTGATGACACCATTGAAATTGAAATCAACGATAGCGACTTAAAAATCGATACGTACCGCAGCAGTGGCGCGGGCGGACAAAGCGTCAATACCACCGACTCAGCGGTCCGCATCACCCATAAACCAAGCGGGATTGTGGTTACTTGTCAAAATGAACGTTCGCAAATTCAAAACCGGGAACAAGCGCTCACTATTTTAAAAGGGAAACTTTACCAAAAAGAACTCGAAAGAAAACACGAAACCTTAAACGAATTAAAAACCTCCGATGCCAATGCCTTTGGCTCGCAAATTCGCTCCTATGTCATGCATCCATATAATATGGTTAAAGACCACCGTACCAACCACGAAACCTCGCAAGTTGAAACGGTTTTAGACGGTGATTTAGATCCGTTTATTCACGCGTTTTTCAAATGGCGTATGCAGGCGGCAAAATCATGAGAAAAACCTTAAAACAAATGACGTTTATCAAACGCTATTTTATGATCAGTTTTGGGATTTTCACGATGGTCGCCGGTTTTTATTACTTCATCATGCCCGCTGCTTTAGTTATCGGCGGTGTGAGTGGTGTGGGTGTCTTGTTCTCAGAGTTATTTGGCATCCGTGTCTCTATGGTTGTCTTTATTTTAAACGTTTTACTCTTGGGTCTAGGCTGGCTTTTCTTAGGCTTTAAAAGTTTTTATAGAAGCATCTATGGGTCCATGATGTTTCCCTTCTTTTTATTTATCTTAGAAACCTTCAGTCCTTTTTTAGATATGCCCGAGGACTTTTTGTTATATACGACCTTCGGCGGTTTTTTCCTTGGTATCGGCTTTGGGATTGTGATTAAATATGGTGGCACCAGCGGTGGCACCGATATCCCCATCAAAATCTTACACCGTCGTTTAAAATTACCTCTAAGCGTTTCGCTTTATTTTGTCGATGGCGTTATCATTTTAGCCGGTGTCATCGCTTTTTACGCAGAGCGTGGCGTTTCAACCGGTCTTTACGAGGTTTTGGTCATGGTCATCAGCGGTAAATTTGCCGATATTGTTGTCGTTGGTTCCAACACCTTAAAAGCGGTACACATCATTACCGACAAACCAAATGACATCAAAGAACTTATTTATAAAACCATCCATCGTGGCGTCTCGATTGTCCCTGCGGAAGGTGGTTACACGCAAGACACTAAAACCTTAATTTTAAGTGTGATTACCCGCGATGAATATTATGCGATTAGAAACATTATCGCCACAACCGATCCAAACGCGTTTGTCTTCGCTTCACCGGCAACCGAGATTCAAGGCGATTTCACACATCATTGGGAGGATGAATAATTATGAAAACCATCATTAAGTACCTAGCTTTAGGGCTTATCATTTTTACCTTAGCGGCCTGTCAGTTGGTTTCACCCGACAACATCGATCCAGGCCAAAGGTCTAAATTCGAAGATATCTTAGCGCATCTAGAAGAAAACCACTATAAGCAACTCGATCAAGACGCCCTTTGGGATGGGGCCATTCAAGGCATGTTTGATGCTTTGGAAGATCCTTATTCACGCTATTTCTCTTATGAAGAATACGAGCAGTATCAATCCTCTTTAGGTGAGAGTTTTGTCGGGGTAGGCGTGACCGTTGAAAACGTCGATAACCAATTGGTTATCATTCGCGTTTGGCCAGACTCACCCGCTGAGAGAGGCGGTCTTTTACCAGGCGATATCGTCACGCATGTCGATGGTGAAGATTTTCGCGATAAAAGTTACTTAGCAACCATCGCTGCGGTCACAGGTGAAGAAGGCAGCGATGTTGAACTGGGTATCCAAAGAAGCGGTGTCTCAAAGACCCTCTTTATCACAATGACGCGTGAGGAGATTCCCAACCCCACCGTTGAATATAGCGTCTTAGACATTGACAACAAGCCGATTGGCTTTATTCAAGTCAACACCTTTGGGACCGAAACCTACCAACTCTTTGAAGACGCCATCAACGATTTAGAAAACACCCATAACATCGAAGGCTTAATCATCGATCTGCGCAACAACAGTGGCGGTCGCCTCAATACGGTCTTACAGATGATGGACATCTTTTTACCAGAAGGCGACAAACCGATGCTCGCCACCGAATCTTACCGTCAAGGTAGTCTCCAAAGAGACGAATACGATGCCTCTGGCACAGAGATTAAAACTTATGAAATTTTAACCATCATCAACGAACACAGCGCCTCAGCCGCAGAAGTTTTTGCGATTGCGATGATGCAAAAAGGCGGATACGATGTTTTGGGTATGCCTTCTTTTGGTAAAGGCACCATGCAAACCCCGCACTCACCAAGAAGCATTGGCGATGATGAATTGCACGTATCAACCGGCATTTGGCTAAGCCCAAACAACGATTGGATCAATAAGGATGGTGGCGATTACGAAGGCGTTATCCCAACGATTGAAGTGCCCCAAAATCCTTATTTTCAAACCCGAAACATCTTCTTAAGCGACGATGACGCCCTCGCATTTGACCAAGTCGATTCACAAATAGGGCAAGCGCAAAAAATATTAAATGCCCTTGGCTACGGTGAAATCCGCGAAGATACCTATTTTGATGAAGCCACAAAGGCAGCCCTTAAATCTTTCCAAAGTGAAGAAGGCTTAGAACCTACAGGTATCATTGATGCCACGACGGCGCGCGCTTTATCACAGCGCCTTATAGAATATCGCACCAGTGCGGAAAACGACCATCAATATAAAGCCGCCAAGGCCTATTTCAATGATTAAAATTACCAGCATCAAACCGAAAAAGAAAAACCAATTTTTCACAGAATTTGAAAACGGCGATACGATGATGTTACATCAAGACACCGTCTTCAAATACGGTTTATTACAAAAAAAGTCTCTGGATCAGGCCACTTTTGATGCGATCAAAAACGATGATGCTTTTAACCAACTGATGCAAAAAGCATTGAATCAACTCGCGAAACAAGACATGTCCATTTCAGCCCTTAAAAAATCTTTAAGCCCCGCCAAACCAATGATTTTGAATCAAGTCATCGATCATTTAAAAACCCAAGGTTATCTCGATGAAGAAAAAGCCTTACAACGCTATGTTGATGAAATGATTGAATTTGGCGATAAAGGCCCCAAACACCTCGAGGAAAAACTTAAAAAAGAAGGCTATTTGTACGATGCGATTAAACGCCATTTAAAACGCTACAGCGAAACCATTGAAAAACAAAAAATCAACATGATTTTAGATAAGCAACTAAAAAATTTAGATCAACTTACCACCCAGAAAAAAAGGGAAAAAATGTTGCGGTTCTTATACGCCCGGGGCTTTCATCAAAATCTCTTCATCCCTATTTTAGAAGCTAAATTAAGCGATGCTTACGATGAAGATGCCGAGGCTACCCTACTTGAAAAAAGATACCACACTTTAAAAAACCGCTACGATCTAAACGATTTCAAAGACAAACAAAAACTGATGAAAAAACTACTAAATGAAGGATTCAAATACGATTTAATCAAAACATATCTATCTTGATGGAGGCGATGGTATGAGTCATATCAACCAAGATACCATGTATCATTTATGCAACGGCAGCTTGATTGACGCTTATCGTTTTTTTGGCGCCCATCTTATAAAAGCCGATGGCTTGATCAAAGCGACGCGCTTCAGTGTTTTTGCGCCCAATGCCAAAGAAGTATCGGTACTTGGTCCTTTTAACCAATACGATATCGCCGCTCATAAACTCGAAAAAATCGATGAACGCGGTGTTTTTTCCATCACGATCGAAGACAACCTCTCCCGTCAACCCTATAAATATCATCTTTTGACCCACGATAATAAGGGATTATATAAAAGCGATCCGTTTGCGACTTATAGCGCCTTACGCCCCGATACCGTCAGCATCGTCAGCGATCCTGATCTCTATACGTGGCAAGATGAAACCTATATGAAAAACAGACCCCAAAAGACCCCTTATCATCAAGCGATGAATATTTATGAAGTGCATCTTGGGACCTGGATGCAAAAGCCAAACGGCGATTTTCATACCTATGCGGATTTGGTCGATCACCTCATTCCTTACGTTAAAAAACACCATTTCACCCATATCGAAATTTTACCCCTTATCGAACACCCCTTCGATGGTTCTTGGGGTTACCAAGGGACGGGATATTATAGTTTAACCTCACGCTATGGCACCATCGATGACTTTAAATATTTTGTAGACCAGTGTCATCAAGCGGGTATCAAAGTCCTCTTGGACTGGGTACCTGGCCATTTTTGTAAGGATGACCACGGGCTGTACTTTTTTGATGGCACCCCTTTATTTGAATACGACGATGAATCCCGCCGTGAAAACAAAGAATGGGGCACCGTCAACTTCGATTTAAGCAAAGGCCATACCCGTAGTTTTTTAATCTCTAGTGCGCTTTATTTCATGAAAAACTATCATGTAGACGGTTTCAGAGTTGACGCCGTTTCATATATGCTATATTATCATGGCGATACCACCCAAGGCGAGAATCCCGGCGCGATCGAATTTTTACAAAAATTATCAAAAGAAATATTTGCTTACCACCCCAATGCCTTGTTGGTCGCAGAAGATTCCAGTGCCTATCCCAAAGTCACCCATCCCATTGAAAACGGTGGCCTTGGCTTTAATTACAAATGGAACATGGGCTGGATGAACGACACCTTAAAATACTTTAAAAAAGATCCCATCCATCGTAAATATCACCACAACTTGTTGACATTTTCCCTCATGTATACTTTTAGTGAAAACTATATCATGCCTTTTTCCCATGACGAGGTTGTCCATGGTAAAAAGACCTTGGTCGATAAAATGCCCGGTGATTACTGGCAAAAATTTGCCAATTACCGCGCTTTAATAGGCTATCTACATACCCATCCCGGCAAAAATTTATTGTTTATGGGCCAAGAATTCGCACAAATGCATGAATGGAAAGATTATACCGAACTCGATTGGCATCTTTTAAGTTATCCGATGCACGAGAGTGCCTTGCGTTTTACCAGCGATATGAACGCTTTATCAAAAAATGAAAAAGCCCTCCACGAACTTGATCACAACCCACAAGGTTTTGAATGGATCGACGCGGATAATGCTGATTACAGCGTTTTATCCTTTATTCGCAAAAGCAAAGATGAAAAAGAAATCATCGTTGTTTTGCTGAATCTAACCCCTGAGGTCCACCATAACTTTCCTATCGGTGTGCCTAAAGCAGGGATCTACCGAGAAATCATCAACAGCGATTATCAAATGTATGGCGGATCGAATCTATACAACGGCCTACCCCTTGAAACGAAAAACGAACCCTATAAAAACTTTAATCACACCATCGAAGTGTTGTTATCGCCACTGTCGATCAGCGTGTTGAAATTTTCGGAGGAACGATGAGAAAAGATTGTTTGGCCATGGTCTTAGTCGGCGGACGCGGCTCAAGACTCGATCCCATCACCCAACATACCGCCAAACCAGCGGTTCCTTTTGGTGGGAAATACAAACTCATCGATTTTGTTTTATCCAACCTTACCAACTCAGGCATCGACACCGCTGGGATTATCACCCAATATGAACCGCATGCCTTGATGCGTTATATTGAACACGGCGCGAGTTGGGATCTCGATATCATTGATGGTGGCGTACAATTTTTAACGCCTTATACATCCAAATCCGGCGATCACTGGCAAAAAGGCACCGCCCACGCCATTCGCCAACATTTTCATTTTATCGAACAAAACGCCCCTGATCATGTTATTATCTTGCCAGGTGATCATATCTATAAAATGGATTATAACGACATGATTACCGCCCATAAAGACAGTGGTACCGACATCACCATCGGCGTCTTCGAACCCCACGATGATCGCTCGCGTTATGGGATTTTGAGTACCGATGAGAAGGGCTATGTCAAAGCTTTTGAGGAAAAACCCCCGTATCCGAAAAGCCCGCTTGCCTCAATGGGAATCTATATCTTTAAATTGCGCGCTTTAAAACGCATTTTAAGCGATGATTTAAAAGAACAGTTTGACTTTGGCAAGGATATCATCCCGAAAGCTTTAAAGGCAAACTATCAACTTAAAGCCTTTAAATTCGACGGATATTTTCGCGATGTTGGGACGATAGAAAGTCTTTATCAAGCCAATATGGACTTGATTCTTCACCCCGAATATTTAAAGTTATCCGATGAAAAACACTTACCGCTTTACACCAAAGCCGGAGATTTTCCCCCACACCATATTCGCCGTAGAAATGCGGTTAAAGATGCGCTAATCAGTGATGGCTGTCAGATTTTAGGCGCCATTACCCGTTCGATCTTATCGCCCAATGTCAGCGTTGGCCTTGATTCTTTAATCAAAGACTCAATCTTGCATGAAAATGTCATCGTCGGGGATAATTGTACCTTGAAAAACGTGATTGTCATGGCCGATACCGTGATCATGAAAGGGACGGATATCGTCTTTGATGATGTGACCGTTGTCAATAATGAGATGATTTGGGCATTGGGGGCCGATAGCGATGCATAAAATGTTTGCGATTATCGATGCCTCATCACGCGGCAATTTTGAAAAATTGACCTTGCACCGTATGCCAGGGGCTTTACCGTTTTGTGGCCGTTATCGTCTTATCGATTTTGCCCTGTCCAACACCTTGCATGCCGGTATTACCAACGTGGCGATCTATCCCTTTGGGAATTACCGCTCCTTACAAGACCATATCGGCAGTGGTAAACGCTGGAATTTAGACCGACGTAAAGATGGTCTTTTCATCTTACCCCCAAAAAACATGATGATGCCATCAGAAGATATTTTGACTTTCCAACGCATGCATGAACACCTTGAATACTTTAAACGAAGCGCACAAGAATACGCGATTATCATGCCAGCTAACTTGGTTTGGAATGCGGATTTGAACGATCTTTTAGAAAAACATATTGACGCCAAAGCCGATATTACTGAAATCGTCCACGACAAATCGCGCCTTGGTGTTTATATCATCAAAAAACTAGATTTGTTAGATTACATCTACCATTATGATGTTTTGCCTTATAAAACCCTCAACGACGTTTTTACAAAAAAAACACAACTTAAAACCCACACCATTTCATTCCGCGGTTACGCGAAAAAAATTAGCAATCCAACGAACTACCTTACCGGTAATTTAGCGATGTTAGAACCCGAAATCCGTCAAAGCGTATTTAACACGCAACGGCCTATTATCTCAAAAGAAAAAACCCTACCCCCAACCCGCTACATGAAACGCCCCAATATTGAAAACGCCCTAGTCTCTAGTGGTTCTTTGATTGAAGGGACGATTGAAAACAGCATTATCGGGCGCCATGTCATCGTAAAAAAAGGCGCGCATATCATCAATTCTGTGGTGATGAGCGATGCCGTTATTGAACCCGGGGCCATCATTCAAAATGCGCTCATCGATAAAAGTGTTATCGTTAAAGAAGATACCCATATCGAAGGGACCACAACGCAGCCATTTGTGACACAAAAAGGCCAGATTTTAACCAATCAAAGTACCATCAAAG
>PWMS01000084.1 GCA_003558105.1 Mollicutes bacterium
AGCTGTTGAGCCTAAAGACTCTGCAGTCTTAAGCGGTAAAGAGGCTGGAAAACATAAAATTCAAGGCATTGGTGCGGGCTTTATACCCCCAGTATTAAACACCGATATTTATGATGAAATTATTGCTATAAGTAATGATGAAGCATTTGAAATGGCAAGATATCTAGCCAAAAAAGAAGGCCTGTTTGTTGGAATTTCTTCAGGCGCTAATGTTGCAGCGGCCTATAAAGTAGCCAAATTGCTAAAAGCTGGAGAAAAAGTACTCACCTTCTCACCAAGCAACGGTGAACGGTATTTGTCCACAGAATTATTCAAATAAAAAATCAACGTTTCAACGTTGATTTTTTTCTTTATGCTCTAAAGAACATACCGCATATGTGGTGTTTTCTTTGGGAATAATTCTTGCAGGAACACCGACGGCCGTCGCGTAATCCGGTATATCTTGCAAGACGACCGCATTAGCACCGACTTTCGCATAAGCGCCAACTTTAATATCCCCTAAGATTTTAGAACCGGCCGCTAGCATGGCGCCCGTACAGACCGTCGGATGTCGTTTAATACCTTTTTCGTTACCTGTGCCACCAAGCGTGACACCGTGATATATCAATACATCATTAGCCACTTTCGCGGTCTCCCCTATGACTACACCAGTGCCATGATCAATCACAACGTTTTTTCCTAAATAGGCAGCAGGGTGTATTTCAGCACCAGTAAAAAATCGCGTTACCGTGCTGATGACTCGCGCCAATAACTTTAGTTTTAATTTCCAAAAAAAGTGCGCGATGCGGTAACTCCATATCGCATGCATACCATTGTATGTTAAAAAGATCTCTAAAGCATGGCGTGCGGCAGGATCTTTTTTTTGTATCGCTCTAATGTCTTTAATGATGCCCATATAAATCTCTCCGTATCCAAGATAAGAGACACCTAAATATCCTTAGATGTCTCTGCCGATAACAAATGGTTTGTGTGAAGATAAATCAAGTTTAAGGTTATCCGCTATTTCTACAAAAATATCGATAATACCAATATATTCAAAATCAAGTTGACTCACAATATCATCAACCACCTTATTCAATCTTTCAGCGGCATAAGAAAATCGATCATCTCGCTCTGCAATCATGTTTTCAATAAGGGTTTCGACTTCAGATAGATCAGAACAATCAAGTTGGTCTTCATATTCTTCTAAATCGGTTCTAAAATCGGATATAAACAATAAATATCCTACCAATGGTGTGTAAGACTCAAAAAGCTCACAATCGCTCTCAAAGAGCTTCTCATAGTATATTCGAATGACTTCAAATTGGGTATGTAAATAATTAAGACCCACATGGAAGATTGTTTGATAATCTTCATTTAAATCTTCATTTTCAACCGCTTTTTCATAGATATGGTTCAATACAACGTAAACAGGCTCTAAACGGTCATAAAGGAGACTGCGATTAGTCTTGAAGCGTTCCAGAATTTCGATGTTTTCAAGTTTCCAGTTTGCAAAATCTTTGAGGACGATATGGAACTGCTCCATGGGATCACTTCCTTTAGGCTTTGTGACTTGAGCCAAATAAATCCATCTTTTCTCTGACGACATCCATAATGGCTTCAGTACCAGGTTTTAGCAGTTTGCGCGGATCAAAACCTTTACCTTCTTTATCTTTTTTTGCTTCAATGTAAGATCTTGTGGCTTTTGCAAACTCGAGTTGACACTCAGTGTTGACATTAATTTTAGAAACACCATACGAAATGGCTTCTTTAACCATGGCATCTGGAATACCTGTCCCACCATGTAAAACTAGAGGAATCTCGTTGGTTGTCTCGCCGATTTCTTTTAATACCTTCATATCTAAGCCTTGCCAATTTTCAGGATAAGTTCCATGAATATTACCAATACCGGCCGCTAGCATGGAAATACCAAGAGAGGCAATCTTTCTACATTCATCAGGATCTGCTACTTCGCCAGCCCCTGTTACACCATCTTCTTCGCCACCAATGCTTCCTACCTCAGCTTCGACACTAACGCCTTTAGCTTTAGCGATATTAACAATTTCTTTGGTCTTTTCTACGTTTTCATCAAACGGATAATGAGACCCATCAAACATTACACTAGAAAAGCCTTCTTCAATACAGACTTTTGCTGCTTCAAAAGAACCGTGGTCCAAATGTAAAGCAACCGGTACTGTAATGTTTAATGTTTTCATCATCGCATTAACCATAGCTACTACAGTATTGAAGCCAACCATGTATTTTCCTGCACCCTCTGAAACACCTAAAATAACGGGGGATTGTTTTTCTTCAGCAACGGTTAAAACCGCTTTTGTCCACTCTAGATTATTGATGTTAAATTGACCTACGCCATAACCCTCTTTACGCGCTTTCTCAAGCATACCTTTTGCACTAACTAACGACATATAAAGCCTCCTATGATTAAATTCAAATTAATTATAACTTGTCTTCAGTTAATTGTAAACTAAAGCGGCTCATATCGCCGAATATAACGTTTTCATAAAAAAAGACCCACTACCATGGTGGTAGGGGTCTTCATACTACTCGTTTCCTGAGACCACAACATTATCGATTTTTAAAGTTGGAGAACCAATAAAATTGAAGCCAAATTTAAGATCATTGCCGATATCGCTAATTTGATTAAACCATTTTAAATAGTTGCCTGCAATGGTAAATAGCGCAATAGGACGGTCAACTTTTCCGTTTTTAATCATATAGCCTGTGGCCTGTAAACTAAAATCCCCACTGATTGGATTGGTACCTGAGTGGGCTCCTTGTACACTTGTAATCAACAAACCTTCTTTCATTGAACCAATCATATCAGAAACATCGCTATCTCCGTTTTTGAAATAAAAGTTGGTATGTTGAATACTGCCAGAAAAAGCATTACCTGTAGAATCGGTATTATCTTTTTTAGCGGTCTTTAAATCGTATAAATAGTTTGTCAATGTTCCGTTTTTGACGATTTCCTTATAACGGGTTGCCACCCCTTCATCGTCAAAAGCGCCACTTCTGGTACTCTTGAGCATGAAAGGATCATCAATCAGTGTAACGTTATCATTGGCTATTTTTTGGTTCACTTTGTCTTGAAGTTTTGACATGCCTTTTTGAACACTCTCTGCTTTAAACATGCCCATAAACGCCGATAACAACGTCGCACTGGCTCTGTTTTCCAGTAAAATGTTGTACGTGTCGGATTTTAATGACTTGGCACCTAGCATTGATGTCGCTCTTTTTACAACACCTTCGGCCATCTCATCGATATTAAAATCTTTCGGATTATCGGTTTGAACATAGTCCAAAGACTGACGAGAATCATCGTCTGTTTTTACGATGGCCATGGCCCCTAAAAGAGCACTATTTACTTTTTTAGTAAGGTTCAGTCCCTTAGAGTTTTTAAGTGTCACTTTTTTGACAGCTTGACCATAGAATGATTGGGATATTTTGACTTTCTCATCCAAGTTTTTAATTTTTTCATTAAGATCAAAGGTAAGTTTCAATTTTTCTTCTTTACTTAAATTATCCAAATTGGATGTGGCGAGTTCTGGTATATCTTTGTATGACGTGTCACCTTCATAAATAAATACTTCGTCCTTACTCTCGATTGCTTTGGCACTGTCGATAATCGCATCGATCCATTGATCCATGTTGGCTTCATCAAGTGATTCGGTGGACATCTTGCCCATTTTACCGTTATAGATTCCTTTGATGGATAATTTTCGTGTATCAGCAATTTGATGTTTATCCAATTCGCCGTTAAATACATCAAAATCTATTTGTTCAAGTTCTTCCAAATGGATTTGTAGCGCTTCGATATTTTTTGCTTTTGCTTTATCAAATAACAAATCAAAATTCATTATGCATTCCCCTTTCTGCCGCCGACAGTCATATTAGATATGCGAATGGTCGGTTGACCAACATCGGTGGGAATAGAACCTGATAAACTACCGCACATACCTTGAGCGCGTGATAAATTATCGCCAACCATATCAATTTTCTTTAAAGCATCTTTCCCTGTACCAACAAGGGTTGCCCCTTTAACAGGTTCAGCGATTTTACCATTTCTAATCATGTAGCCTTCCATCACAGCAAAGTTGAAATCTCCACTAGAAGGTTGGACGCTGCCACCGCCCATTTTTTTTGCATATAAACCATATTCTGTCGCTTCGATAATTTCATCAAACGTCGATTCACCATTATCGATAAAGGTATTGCTCATGCGCGAAGTTGGCGCAAAGCGGTAAGATTCACGACGGCCAGAACCAGTAGATGATTCATTCATTCTAAGGCCATTTAGATGATCGACCATATAGCTTTTTAACATGCCTTTTTCAATCAAAACACGGCGCTTTTGAGGCCGACCCTCATCGTCAAAATTGGCACTTCCCCAAGCATTTTCAATCGTACCATCGTCGATCGCTGTGACAAGGTCACTACCGATTTTTTCATTTTTCTTGCCGCTAAAGACACTAGCGTTTTTCGCGACCGAAGTCGCCTCTAAACTATGACCACAAGCTTCGTGGAAAATAACGCCACCAAAGCCATTGTCAATGACAACCGGCATCGTTGCGCTCGGCGCTTCATCTGCATAAAGCATTGTCACGGCGATACGAGAAGCTTCTTGGCCCGCTTCCTCGACATCAAAAGTATCGTAGAACTCAAACCCATAATGACCACCAGGACCATTAAATCCGCTTTGCATATCATCTTCATTTTTGGCTACACTATGAATCCCTAAGCGGGTCCGAATTCTTTCATCATGCACATAGATATCCTCACTGCTGGCAATCCATACATTTTGCACCGTATCCATGTAACTTAAGTTAACTTGTGAAATATCCTTACTGTAATTTCTAGCCGCTTGATTTGCCCGTTTAACCAAATCAACTTTTTCTTTGATGTCGACTGTATCGGGCTTTCTTTTAATTTGATGTTTATCACCCTTTTTCATTTTTGGTAGTGTGATGGCCTTTTTAGCGCGCGTTCCAGAAAAAACGGTAGCGAGATCGTTCGCAAGGTCTAGTAACGTTTCTTCGTCGGCTTTATTGGTATAGCCATACACACTTTGATGCCCCTTAGCCACACGAATGCCAACTCCGAATTTATCGTTGTTGACGGCGTTTTCTATGTTATTACTTTGCATAGTTATTGAACTTTGGAACGTTTTTTCCACAAAAATTTCCGCAAAATCCGCTGCGGAATCTAAAGCTTTATTGATAATACGTTCCAAGGATTTTTTTTCAAACATATTTCTACCTCCTTAAAGTCTATCCCTATTATAACATAAAAAAAACCTAAAAATAACGTTTAAAATAGCTATTTTTAGGTTTATATTTCTATCTATTTATCGTATTTGTCTTCGTACTCATCCATGTACTCTAAATATTTATCTTCATCGAAGTCATCATCGTCGCTGTCTTCTTCACTATCTTTGCCTTTTTCGATAGATTCATCTAAGATTTCAGGTTCTTCTTCCTCTAAGATGATATCTTCTGCTTCGGTGATATCTTCAATGTCTTCTAAAGGATCTTCTGCACCGGTATCTTCTTCGCTGTCTTCTGCGTTCGCCTCAGCCAATGCCGCGGCTCTTTGCGCTTCGCGTTCTGCTTGTTCTTCAGCTTTTAAGCGGCGGTCTTCCAGCATAGCTTGATGGGCTTTTTCTTTTTCTTTTTGCGCTAAAATACGGGCGTCCATATCTTCATCGTGTACTTCTTTATATTCGTGATAATATGAGCCATCTTTTTCCCATAGCCCAATCGGTTGGTGGCTTTTTAAATCCCAAGTGTTATCGCCGGTATATACAAATTTTGCACTACTGGTCAATTCCGTATAAAAGTTTGTCAATAATGTTGTTGTATCTTCAACTTCTAAGGATTTTTTAGTCATGGCTTCATCAAATAAATCGTATAAATCCATGGGAGATTTACGATCTTTTAATATTTTTTCGGCGAGATTAATCAAGCTTAACTCTTGATTGTTTTCCATAATGTCAACCCTCCTTCAAAACATCATAGGTGATAAGAATTTCACTGTGTCCAACAATATCATATTCTTGTTTAAGTGTATACACTATATTGATTTTATTTTTATCATGTCTTAAAGTGTGGGTCTGAATATCAAAAAGCATATGGTTTGAGCCAATGTAATACTTCCCTTGGTGATGGGTCCCAGGCTCAAAGATAAAATCAAACCCCGGATCGCCTTTTCGTTGATAGTCAATCCGTTGATCGTTGAGCTCCAGATTGTGTTTTTGCTGCTTTTGATCAAAGAAACTTAAAGTATTGTCTTTTAAAATACCGTCAGTTTGGTAGCTTTCTTTTTTGTCTTCATTTCTAATAACAACATCTAATCGAACCTTAGGCATTTGACCACCACTTTACATATTATCATGGTTCGCGTATGTATTATATACCATTGTTTTATAACATGCAAGCAAAAACATAGGTTTAAAAACAACCCTAATCAAGTTGTGATTTATAGTCCTTAGCTAGCTGGTCTAGAGCTTTTATAATTTCATCGGCACGATCCCAGGTGCCTAAATTAACACCACTAGCCATAGGGTGTCCACCACCATCGAATTGATTGGCAACTTCATTGACGACCGGCCCTTTGCTTCTGAGTCTACCACGAACAATTTTTTCTTCATATTCCGCAAATAAAGCCCATACTGGACAATCTTCAAATACGCTTAACTCATTAACCAATGAAGCGGCTTCATCGATACTGACATCGTATTCATCGCACAATTCATGGGTTATTTTGATGTAAGCAAGACCGTTCGCTGTTTTTTGATAGTTTAAAAGGACGTACCCTTTAAATCTTACCAAAGCCTCGCTTTTTGTATCAATGTGCGCATAGACTTTTTGAGGTTTCAATCCCATATCATAAAGCATGGCAACCCTTCTAAAGGTATCGCCATCGACGCCTTCATATTTGAATCTACCAGTATCGGTTAAAATACCCGTATAAAGAGCTTGAATACCTTTTTCAGAAATTGAAAGTTCGTCTTGAAACATATAAAATAAATCCAAAATGATAAGGGCCGCAGCCGGTCTTGTGGTATCAACGTATTGCATGTTTCCATAATCGTCTACCGGTATATGATGATCTATTTTTATCAAATAAGACCCTTGATCATATCGTTGATCGGCAATTCTATTCTTATTGGCTGTATCTACAGCGATGACTAAGGCATCTTTAAACGTTTCATCCTCGATGGTGTCTAACGTGCCGATAAAGGACGTGAACTCAGAGATTTCACCACTGACATAAACCGCTTTATCGGGAAATGATGTTTTGATGATTTCTTTAAGCCCAATAGCTGAGCCGATACAATCACCATCCGGTCTTCCATGTGGTAAGATTATCACTTTATCATACGCTTTAATTCGATTGTATATTTCCTTTAGTTTCGTTTTATCCATTTTTGTTTATCCTTTCTGCAATTCGGTCCAAATCTGACAATATCGAATCGGTTTCATCCCAAGAAGTGACGTTACAACCACAAGCTAAAGCGTGGCCACCACCCCCATATTTTTTCGCAACCTCAACGATAGATTCTTTTTTACTTCTCAATTCACATTGAATTTGACCATTATCGGTTTCGGTAAAATTTGCCCAAATAGGTATCCCTCTAATATTGGCCATTTGATTGACCATCCCTCGGGATACTGTAAATGATGTAACCTTAAATTCATCTTTAAGTGAGTTTGAGTTTTTCATATAGGCAACATTGTTTTCTGTCCGTTTAAAATGTTTAATAAAATAGCCTTTTAACTTTTTAAAGACATACTCTTCTTCATATAAATTTTCGTATATCTCATGCATTCTTGCGCCTTTTCGTAGCAAGAATGCTGCAGCTTCAAACGTCGCCGCATTGGTTTGTGGATAGATAAACCTACCCGAATCAGTTACGATGCCCGCAAAGAGATATGTCGCTGTATTACTATCAACATAAAAACCTAAATCAATAGCCATATCGGTAATAATTTGAGCCGCAGCTATCTTGTTTGGTTCATGTATAAAATGATCGGCAAAATCGGTATCATTGCGGTGATGATCAATAACAATCGTCTCTTTAGCGTGTAAAAACCTTTGATCGCTGACGCGCTCTTTTCCAGCCACATCAACAACGATAGCCAAAGCATTCTCAAACACGTCATCTGAGATCTCATCCATTTCTCCTAAAAAGTCAAAATCGGACATATCGCCAACAACATAGACTGTCTTGTCTTCAAAATTGTTTAAAATTAAATCTCTAAGCCCTAGTTGACTCCCTAAGGCATCTAAATCTGGTTGAATATGACGATGAATGACAATGGTATCGTAACTCTTGATTTTCTCAATTAGAATGTCGTACAACGTAATCACCCTTCCCTTCTAAGGCCAACGCTCTTCGTGTGGTTGGTTATTTTCATAATCCCAATATGGATCAATGATAGTCTCGCTAAACATCCCTAATTTTTCCTCTTTAGCCTGATATTCTGCATAATGCATCCAATCATTATAAACCATATCTTCATACCTTGTAACTTCTGTTTCACCCGCACCATATTCATAGGCGACATTACCTAAGCCTTGTCTTATGATCATATAATTAAGTAGCTGATAATCCTCTTCGCCAGGTAATAAAATCCATACCCAAGCGAGGAATCGACCATATCGTCCTAACAAGCTGTCACCAGGGTCGGTTTGTAAAACAATTGATTCGGCTTTAGCCAACATATCACACGCATATTGTGTTGCAGGTTGTCCCCATTCCTCTTCACCGCCCGGAAAAGTCTCGGGCGTATCAATATTAAAATATCTCGTGCTAGGTGTGTTGGATGTAATTCTATCCAATATCGCATCGGGATACGTAAAAACGGTGGTATCACCATCGATACATCCGCCAGCACGATTATTAAACCATGGCCCTTGATCGTGCCATGACCCATCGCGATAACCAACTTCAAAAGCGCCACCACCACCGGTGATAGTATCCCCATCTTCGATGAACCAAGGGTATTGGTCAGTGTCAAAATATTTTTCTTCTAAATAAGGTCCATCGTAAAGCATATCAACGGGTTCAAAAAAGTTTTCTTCATCATACAAAAACGCACTAACAACGATATTGACGTAACCCTGGGTTGTATCAATATCGTTAAACTCAATAAATTGCTGTGAGGTTTCTCTTGTCTCAAA
>PWMS01000077.1 GCA_003558105.1 Mollicutes bacterium
AGTTACGAAAACAACAGTGTGAAGATAAAAGCAAAAGTCGATATCGCCATCAAGAATAAATTAAAGCACTACGAAGTGTAATGTTCGACTTTGGTCGGGTTTGAAAATCATATCTTTTCGTGTTAGTATGAAATAGGTAAAAGCGTTATTGTTTGAAAAAAACATTAGACAGGCTTGAATTCGCATGAAGCGAGCAGGCCTGTTTTTATATTTAAATGATAAGGAGGTTTAAGGAATGAAACTTAGAATGGTTCTTTTTATTGGTTTACTGCTTCCTATGGTTTTAATCGTATCTGCTTGTGACGGTTTACCTGACATTCCCGATATTGGTGGGGATGCCGAAGTACCTGATGGCATAACCTCAACCTTGTCCCACACTTATGAGCTTGCGACTTACAATGTGTATACCTCATCTTATGATTATGAGACAACCGAAGATGAATTCTTAGCCTATATTGAAGACTCGGGCTATACACTAGCAACAGACGATGATGCGATGAATTATAGTTTTTTCATGCAGTATGGCGATACCAGTAGTGGTGGAAATGTTTTTGAAGACGATGAGCACTACAAATACGTTTATATAACAGGTACCGACGAATCTGTAACAGTCATTACCGTTGAAGCCACTAAGGATGATTACCAGCGTTATGTTGATGGAAACGGGGAGGATAATGGTACGGATAACGATAACGATACTCACGCGACATTGCCCGATAACGATGTTAGCGGGGAAGATAACGAATTTATCGAAAGATATCCTGATTCTGTAAGAATTTCTTATCTACAATATACCGACGGTAATAAAGAAATTACCTATTATGAGTATCTCACTGATGGTGATGTCAGCAACGTGAAGGACTACTATTTAGACGCGATTAATGACAAAGGGTATGAGCTTGAAGCCGATGTAACCCACAACGATGAACATTATCTTGAAATTAATGCCAACGATGTTAATATCATCATCCATATTACGACCGATAGCGATGGATTCACCGAAGTTGAATTTGCTATAGAAAAACCGGTTGAATAGCTATATATTTGCATATAAAAAGCAACCACTATCGTCTTAGTTAAAAACGATTTGGTTGCTTTTTTTCTATGATTTAGAATGGTCTTTTGGCTCAAATAAAGCACTTAATGGTTTATCATAAATGATGTTGAGAATCCCTTGACCAAATAGCTCCGCGATACTTAATTGACGTATTTTTGGACTTTGTTTAGCTTCAGAAAGTTCAATTGTGTTTGTGCACACCAATTCCTTAATCGCGCTATCGTTGATTCGCTGGATAGCCGGACCAGAGAAAATAGGATGCGTACAAGCCGCATAAACTTCTTTCGCCCCCGCCGCTTTTAAAGCGTGTGACGCTGAGGCAATCGTTCCTGCGGTATCGATTAAATCATCGATGATAATCGCTACTTTTCCAGTGACATCCCCGACAATTCCCATCATTTCAACTTCGTTATCTTTAGGCCGACTTTTATCGATAATGGCAATGGGCGCGTTCATCGCATTCCCCATTTTTCTAGCGCGTACCGCACCACCATGGTCCGGCGACACAATAACAACATCTTCAGATTTAAAACATTTAGAAAAATAATCTACCAAAATAGGCATCGCCCTAAAATTATCGATAGGAATATCAAAAAATCCTTGTATTTGTCCAGCGTGTAAATCCATAGATAAAACGCGTGTTGCCCCGGCTTTTTCAATTAAATTAGCAACCAATTTAGCGGATATCGGTTGTCTTGAAGCGCTTTTACGATCTTGGCGGGAATAGCCATAATATGGCATAACAACATTAACGCTTTTAGAACTTGCCCTTTTAACCGCATCAATCATAATCAATAACTCCATCAGATGTTCATTGACCGGAGGATGGGTCGGTTGAATAATAAAGACATGATGTCCGCGGACAGTCTCTTCGATATTTAACCCAATCTCTCCATCCGCAAACCGTTTAACCTCACAATGAGATAATGGAATATTGGTAAAATCAGCTATTTCTTGTGCCAATTTACGATTAGCACTTAATGAAAATAATTTAACTTTCTGACCTTCTAAAGTCGCCATATGACCCTCCATAAAAAATTACTGAACTATCGATTTTATTATAACTTAAAAAAAGCCAAAATAAAATGCAACTTTACCAAGTTGCACTTTAAATGTTGTTTATTCTTCGTCTTCTTCATCAGAAGAAGATGCATCATCATCATCGTCTTCCTTAGAAGATGGTTCTGGTTGTTCGGTTGGTTCTTCAAGATTGTTATAGGCTTCAATCACTACGGATTCGATGCGGTTTCTGGTTTCTTGGTTGATGGGATGCGCTACGTCTTTAAACTCACCGTTAGGCATTTTACGCGAAGGCATCGCTACAAATAAACCATCTTTACCATCGATAATACGTAATTCATGGACCACGAAACAATCATCAATAGTAATGGCCGCTATTGCTTTCAAACGGTTGTCACTATTGAGCTTTTTGACTCGAACATCAGTAATTTCCATCGTTCCACCCCGCAATATTGTATCGTTAAGCTTTTTATATCTTGAATTATATCATATGCCAAAAGCCTTTTCAATTAAATTGTAAAATCAACCCCGCCATTACTTGACTTTCGTCAATTCAACATAGTATTTTTCTTGATATTTTTCTTCAATGTCTTGTAATTTTTCTTTATCTCTATCTAGGACAAAAATCGTCGGCCCTGTCCCGCTCATCAAAACCCCGTCGACACCCATAGCGTTGATCCCATCCTTTAACGTTTTAATCTCTTTGAAAAGGCCGAAACTGAATGGTTCTAAAGCGTTGTACAAACTTTGGGTAATCAACACTTTGTTTTGGTTGTAGATGGCGTTGCTCATTGTGGTAATCTTTCTGTGTTTAACTTGATTCATCTTCACTGTTTCAAATACGGCTTTAGTCGAGACTTCTATATCTGGGCATATGATCAATACAGGCATTTTAAGCTTTTTATTTAAAAAGACTATCTCTTCGCCCTTGCCACGTGCAATACAAAGCTTATTATAGACACAATGGGGAATGTCAGATCCAAACATCTCGCCAATATCAGCCAAATCTTCCTTAGAATATTTCAGTTTAAACAAACGGTTTAAACCTCTTAGGGTTGCCGCAGCATCTGCGCTACCGCCTGCCAATCCTGCGGCGATTGGAATTTTCTTTTTAATCTCAACTTCAAGGCCGCCATCGATACTATGTTTGTCCATAATATATTGGGCAACTTTATACACCAAATTATCTTCTTTTTTTTCTGTAATTTTTCGATCGCTCTTAATCTCAATCGATTTATCATCTGTCTTTTTAAAATGAAGCTCATCAAAAATATCAATAGGTGCCATAATCATCTCAAGATTATGGTAATTATCCAGTCTTTTCCCTACGACATCTAAAAACAAATTAATCTTGGCATACGCTTTTTCTTTCATAATGCCCTCCTTTGTTTCACGTGAAACTTTAGAAGAAGTCTTCTCTAAACGATTGGCTTAACGCTTTGAATTTCTCTAAATCAATGTTTTCCGCCCGAATATCAGCATTTAAACTATGTGCATGCAACCAAGAGCTAAGCAATGGCTTTTCTATGTAGTAAGCTCGGTTTAAATTGTTGACGAGTGTTTTTCTTTTTTGTCTGAATGCTTCTTTAACAAAATCGAAGAAGAAGGTTTCATCTAAGCCTTTTTCCTTAGGTTTTATCGTTAATTTGATAACCGCGCTATCCACATTGGGTTTGGGAATAAAAACGGTTTTAGGTACTTTAAACATAAATGAAGCTTGGGTTCGATAATGCATTATAACGCTTAGGGCATTATAATCTTTTGTGCTTTTTTTAGCCGTGAGACGTTTAGCTACTTCATATTGTGTCATTAAGATTAGACCTGAGATCTTATCAGATTCTTCTAAAAACTTAAAGAGGATTGGTGTTGTGATGTAATAAGGCAAATTAGCAACGACCCATACAGGCGCATCACGGTCGTTATAATCGCTTATATCCCGATTTAAATCTCGATTTAAAACATCGTCATGAATGAGGTGAAATCGCTTATCATCTTTGAATAAATCTTTTAAGGGTTCGATTAAATCCTCATCAATTTCATAAGCTAAAAGGCTATCAGCGTGGTTTAAAAGTCCTTTTGTGATGCTGCCGAGACCCGGACCAACTTCTACAATAAAAGGGTTAGGTTCAATATTACTTAAAGCCACAATCTTACGGATAATATTGTCATCGATTAGATAATTTTGACCATACTTCTTTTTGATATGCATCTTATGTTTTTTCAATAGTTCAATGGTTTGGTTTTGCGTAGAAGGCTTCATCTTAACACCTCATCTATGACGTTTAAATCAATTCCGAACATATTGAGTTTTTTTAGCAAGGTTTTCCCATTACACATCCCAATATTTAAGGATTGTGTGAGTAGTTTCCGTTTTGACTGGCTATTTTTATGCCCGATGAGTTGGCGTTTGTATAGTTCTTTTGCTTGAATAGAATGGCGGTGTTCACTGTGTTTCACGTGAAACCTTAAGGCGTTTTCAATCATTTGATTTGGGGCATGTTCGATGCCGACTTTCCCTTTGATACTATCAATGCACGTATGTTTGGGTAAAAAAACGTGCTTAGTTAAACCTACATGATCATTAATTTTTCTTCGAATGCGGGCCCCTGGATAATCCGGATCTAGCATCAGGATTAAGCCGCGCTGTGTTGATAGAGCCTTTAATTCCTTCATAGTTTCACGTGAAACTTCGGCACCATTTGTGATGACAACATCGGCTTTTGGAAATATTTTTTGGATGAGCGCTTTATCGTGATTGCCTTCAACAACAATAACTTCTGGTATGTGATAAGCCATGTTTTGCTCCTTAATCTTGATTCGTAAAATATTTTGTTCGTTTTGGGTTAATAATGATGGGCAATTTTTTAGGGATAACTTCAAACGTGAGGCTGCCCTGACCGTGTGGTTCGCCATCTTGACTCCATTGATACGGTTGTTGCATGGATATTTCACCACGGTCAGTTTGAATTTTTCTAAGACCCATCATCTTCTTGGGGTTGAATAGAAATTTAAAGGCATACATGAAATTATTCAGTAAAGGCACATAGGTAAATGTGATGAGATCAATTTTACCATCGTCTAAGATTGGTCTGTTGATCATAGTCAACCTGGCTACTTTTTGTGAGTTCGTGACTAGGACTAATGTAAATTTACCACTTTTTGAATAGTTAGGAGTTTTTATGTTTAACTTCATCTTAGGAACGGTAAAAAAGGCTTTGATGCCTGCGATCAGATAGGCGGGATACCCCAGTAATTTTTTTAATCGTTTGGGGGTTTGATAGGAGATATTAACATAGCTTCCAATGGCCGATATGTAGGTGAAATAGCCATGGTTTGATTTTACGATATCCATAAAAACTTTTTTGCCCGAAAAGATTAAATCTAAAGCTTTATCTACATTTGTCGAAATCCCTAAAGTATGGGCAATATCACAAGATGTGCCCACAGGTAAATACCCGATAGGCGGGATTTGATTATGTGCCATCAGACCATTCAAACACTCATTGAAGGTGCCATCGCCACCGGCGATAACCAGTAAGTCAATATCTTTTCTTGATATCTCTTTAGCAATTTTAATCGCGTGTTGGGGGTATCTTGTCTTTCTTATTGTACAAACATACCCTTCGGCTTTTAATCGTTTTCTAATCTTAGATAGCTTAGAGATGATGGTTTGTTTGCCGCTTTTAGGATTATAAATCAAGACACAAGATTTCATAGATTATCTCCTTTGTACACCCTTATTGTAGCAAATTTTTTGTAATTTGCTATCAACAAAAGAAAAAAGCTCTGGCGAGCTTTAATCTATTAAGCTTTGTGCTGCGGTAATAATAGCTGTATTGTAAACATCTTCAACACTACAGCCTCGCGATAAATCATTGACCGGTTGATTCAATCCTGCCAGGATTGGACCCATGGCGTCGAATTTACCAAGACGTTGAACCATTTTATAGGCGATGTTCCCGCTATTTAAATCCGGAAAGATAAATGTATTGGCGTGTCCGGCGACTTTAGAATCAGGAAATTTCTTTTTAGCCACGCTCGGCACAAACGCTGCATCAAACTGCATCTCCCCATCAATTGCTATCTCTGGTGCTTCTTTTTGCGCTATCTTTACGGCTTTTCTAACTTTCTTTGTCTCATCGGTATCGGCGCTACCATTGGTAGAAAACGAAAGCAATGCAACTTTGGGATCGATATCAAACATGCTTGCCGCTTTGGCTGATTCAATCGCAAATTCAGCCAAATCATGACTGCTGGGCATAGGATTAATGGCGCAATCGGCCATGATGTATTTTTCATCATCTTTAGCCATCAAGAAATAACCAAATGTCTTAGAAATACCCGGTTTGGTTTTGATAATTTGTAAAGCGGGTCTAACGGTATCTCCGGTTGATTGTGTCGCACCGGCAACCAAGCCCGACGCAAAGTTTAAATACACCATCATAGTACCGAAATAGATTGGTTTTTTGATCATCTCTTCAGCCTGTTCATAGGTACATTTCCCTGCGCGTCTTTCAACGAGGGCTTGTACAAATTCATTGTATAAATTGCTCTTGGTTGGATTGTGAATTTCACACCTTGAGATATCGCCTTCAATTTCATTTGGGTCGCCAATTAAAACAGGTTTGATGATGCCTTCTTTGCCTAATTTAATGGCCGCTTCAATAATGCGTGCATCTTGTGTTTCAGGAAACACAATTTTAATGTTTCTATCTTTGATTTTAGTTTTTAAAGTATCCATAATATTCGCCATAGCTATCGCTCCTTTTCGCATTCCATTATAGTTGATTTTAACACTTTTGACAATGGATAACGTGCCCTTTTTAGTTAAACATGTTAAAATGCTAATAGGTGATAAAATGCAGAAACTAAACACGATACTTTTCGATTTAGACGGGACCTTAATCGACACCAATGATATTATCGTCAAAAGTTACAAACACGCCTTTAAAAAGGTGTTACCTGACTTTAAAATTGACATTAAGACCATTATTGAAAATATCGGGCCCCCTTTAAAAGAGATTTTCTCGTTATATACCAGCGATGAAAAGAAATTAGATGCCTTAATGGAAGCTTATCTAGACTTTTATAAGAAACATGAACACGATTATTTTAAGTTGTATCCCAATGTGAAAGAAACCTTAGCAAAACTTAAAAACATGGGTATTAATATCGCTATTGTAACATCGAAATTTACTGCATCCGCTCAACCAAGCATTGAACATTTCAATCTTAGCCAATACTTTGATGCCTTTATCTCTTTAGACATGGTCGATCATCCCAAACCACATCCAGATAGTGTATATGCTGCTTTGAAAAAATTTGATAATGTCGGAAAAGCGATTATGATTGGCGATAATCCCAGCGATATTCAAGCCGGACAAAATGCCGAGATTTTAAGTGCGGGCGTGGCGTGGAGTATAAAAGGTAAAAAGCGATTAGAACAAGAACGACCGGACTATATCTTAAAAGACATGAACGATATATTTGCTATTATAAAAACTGAATCGGGAGAGTGATTCGATGGATTGCATTTTTTGTAAAATTGTTAACGGAGATATTCCTGCCTACAAGATTTATGAGGACGATGATGTTTTAGCTTTTTTGGACATTACACAAGCAACAAAAGGGCATACGCTAATCATTCCCAAAAAACATGTAGAAAACATCTATGCGTTGGATGACAAAACCTCACAAGCGGTATTTTCAAAAATACCCACTGTCGCAAACGCCATTAAAGAAAGTTTAAATCCGATTGGTCTTAATCTCTTGCAAAACAACGATCAACCTTTGCAAAGCGTCTTTCATTTCCACGTTCATCTAATTCCCAGATACCAAGAAGATGAAACAACGATTGGATGGGTGAATCATCAAGACAGTTATCAAGACGCTGATTACAAGCATGTCCAAACTGAAATTAAAAAGTGCATAAAATAAGCGATTCTCACAGAATCGCTTATTTTTTTATTCAAATAGTCCAGTTAGGGATTTTACCATAACGCCGGTCGCGCCTTTTTCTTTTGTATAGGCTGTCCCAGCAATATCTAGATGAATCCAGGGGATATCTTTTGATACAAATTTTTCTAAAAAAGCTCCCGCAATGGATGCGCCGCCCAAACGGCCACCACTGTTCTTCATATCGGCTACTTTACTATCGATGGATGTACGATGGTTTTGACCAATCGGTAAATGCCATACATATTCCTTTTTCTCCTTAACAACGGTTTCAAATGATTTATAGAAATCTTCATTGTTGGTGAAGGCCCCTACATACTGATCGCCGAGCGCGGCGACAACCGCACCGGTCAAGGTCGCTAAGTCAATAATTTTGCTCGCGCCTTCTTTTTGGGCATACCATAAGGCATCAGCTAAAGTCAAGCGTCCTTCTGCATCTGTGGAGATAATTTCAATCGTTTTACCACTCGCGCTTGTCAATATATCATCAGGAACAATAGCGTCATCACCAATGCGATTATCGGTCGCAGCGATAACAACACTAACGTTCGCTTTTAAACCAAGACTCGCAATCGCTTTAATGGCACCTAAGGTACTAGCAGCACCGCCCATATCCATTTTCATCGTCGGCATGGATTGGACGCCTTTTAGGGAATATCCACCAGTGTCATACATGACGCCTTTACCGACTAAGAAGGTGTTTTCTTCGGTATCTGTATTGCCTTTATACGTGATATGTATTAATTTAGGCGCATCGGTTGAGCCTTTGTTAACACCTAAAAAAGCGCCCATCTTCATTTTTTCACAATCGGATTTCTCTAAGATGTTTACGGTTAGATTGCGGTAAGTCTCTAATCCCTTAGCAATCTCAGCTAATTGTTCAGCGTTTAGTTTGTTGTAAGGTTTGTTGACCAAATCTCTTGTAAAATTAATTGCTTCAGAGACTTTAATACCGCGCACAAAGGCTGTGGAATCTTTAGCGACATAATAAAGTGTCCCTTGTGCGGGTTTATCACTTTTAAAGTCGTTAAAAGTATACAGTTGATAGCCGATCATCTCTGCTAATAGTTGTTGTTGCTTATCTTTGAATGTATCAACCAATAAGACAGCGTCGTCCTTAAAGTCATCAAACACTTTAAAGACTTTTTCATAAGCTTCTTGATCTTCCATCTTATTTTCATTTAGAAAGATAACGCTTTGAGCATTAAACTTGCCTAAAGTATCGACTTTTTTAAATGGGCTGTCCTTGAAATAATCCTTAGGTAAATTTAAGGTTTCAACCACTTCTTTCACGACCTTGTTTTGAAGATTGGTCGATAAGATAAGGTCTCTTTTTTCTTCTGTTAATGCAAATTTTTCCAATGATTTAAACATGTAATCACTCCTCGTTTTAGTTTATAATATCGGTTTTCATGTAAGGTCTCAATACTTCTGGTACCACAATAGACCCATCTTCCAACTGATAATTTTCCATAATAGCTACGACGGTTCTTCCCACAGCTAGGCCTGATCCATTTAATGTGTGGATGTATTCTGCTTTACTGTCGGTGTCTCTTTTAAAGCGCATATTGCCTCGTCTTGCTTGATAATCTTCAGCGTTTGAAATCGATCCGATTTCACGATAAGTTTCATATGAGGGTAAATAAACTTCGATGTCATAAGTTTTTGCCATCGTAAAGCCGATATCCCCACTACAAAGCTCAATCACACGGTAAGGTAAGTTCAACGCTTTCAATACCGCCTCAGAATCTGCAAGCATCGCTTCTAGGGCTTCGTATGAATCTTCAGGTTTAACGAATTTGATGAGTTCGACTTTGTTAAATTGATGCAACCTTATAATCCCTCTGGTATCCCTGCCCGCACTGCCAGATTCTTGACGAAAAGCGGTTGTAAACGCCGCATAATGTTTTGGTAAGTCCTCAGCTTTTAAGATTTCATCTCGAAAGAGATTAATCGCAGGAACTTCTGCGGTGGGATTAAGATAAAGATCGCGTTTGTCTTGAAGCGCAAACGCATCGTCTTTAAATTTAGGGAATTGGCCTGAAGCGGTCATGGATGCCCCGTTGACAATGTAGGGTAACAGCAATTCTTCATACCCGTGTTTTTCCACATGCAGATCAATCATAAAGTTGATCAGCGCTCTTTCTAACCTAGCCCCTAAACCTTTATAAATAACAAATCGGCTTGCCGCAATTTTTGCAGCCCTCTCAAAGTCTAAGATATCCAAAGTTTTTGCTAAATCCCAATGTGCTTTAGGTTCAAAATTGAAGTGAGGTAGGTTCCCGACTTTCTTAAGTTCAATATTCTCATCTTCATCCTTGCCAATGGGAATAGCCTTATGTGGGATATTAGGGGTACGCAACAGCTGTTGTTGAATGAATGTATCTAGCCCTTCTAAGGTCTCTTGCAAGGTTGTAATCTTGGTTTTTTGATCTTCGATGGAAGCTAGAATATCACTGACATCTTTGCCTTCTCTTTTGTATTTGCCAACCTTTTTGCTAATCTCGTTGCGTTTCGCTTTTAGTTGATCGATTTTTTGAATAATTTCTCGGCGTTTCTCATCTTTTTTAACGACATCATACAAGTATGAAAAATCATCACCGCGTGTGTTTAGCTTTTTGATTACCTCAGCGGTATTTTCTCGAATCATTTTAATATCTAGCATCTTAAAACCTCCTATTCCTTGTGTTTAATAATAAAAAAAGCCTCGCCCTAAATCAGGGACGAGGCGTTGCCCGTGTTGCCACCCTAGTTGGTGTAAACCACCCACTTCGTTTTCATAACGGCTTAGACCGGGAAGGTTTACTTCCACTCCAAGGTAGAATTCATCTGGTGAAATTATCGGTTTTCAGCACCACCGACTCTCTTTGAATTTCAACCTAGACTACTTAGCCTCTTCATCGTTTTATATCTTGAGTTTAGCAAACGGTTTTACGTTTGTCAATCAATCTTCATCATCTTCAAACAACGATAACTGCGCTTTTTGTTCTTCTATGGTCATTTCTTTATCATCCGATTCGTCTTCTGTTTCTGCTTTATCAGCATCGCTAACATCGTTTGTCTGTTGCGCTTCAGCCTCGGTGGTGGGCGCTTTTAGTGGTGTAGAATCATCCTCTGGTTCAACGTCTACAGCGGTCCCATCCAAAGCTTCATCTTCATCATTTGACGGAACCAAGGCGGTTGTTGCAACCATATGGCCTTCGTTCAAACGCATCAAACGAACCCCTTGAGTTGCTCTTGAAGAACAGGTTATTTGAGCGACTGGTAGGCGAATCATGGTCCCTTTGTTGGAAAGAATGATAAGGTCTTCTTCGCCCGTCACACTTGACAATCTTACCAAAGCACCGTTTTTCTTTGTCACATTCAATGTCTTAACGCCTTTACCGCCGCGATTTTGCAAGCGATATTCTTCAACTTTGGTTCGTTTTCCATACCCTTTTTCAGTCACAATCAAGATGTCCTTGCAATCTTCATCGACTAAGGCACATCCAATGATATTATCGCTTGGGGTAATCGACATGCCTTTAACACCGGTCGCTGTTCGACCCATAGGTCTAACGGTCGATTCATTAAAACGAATCGCTTTCCCGTTGGAAGCCCCTAGAATAATATCTTGGTTCCCCACGGTTCGCTTAACACTGAGCAATTCATCGTTGTCTTTAAGATTGATGGCGCGAATACCCGAGGTTCGGATGTTGATATAATCTTTTGTCGCAGTCCGTTTTACGATTCCATTTTTGGTCGCAAAGAAGAGATGACTATCTGTTTCGAAATCATGAAGCGGGGTCACCGCTTGTAATTTTTCGGCTTTTTCAAACGGTAAGATGTTTACCAATGGTAAGCCTTTGGAGGTCCGACCGAAAGGGGGTATCTTGTAAGCTTTGATTTTATATACCCTGCCTTCGTTGGTAAAAAACAAGAGATAATCATGGGTCGAGGTAAATACAATATGCTCAACCGCGTCATCCTCGTGGATGCGAATACCTGTCATCCCTTTGCCGCCACGATTTTGGCGTTTGTAAGATTCCGCTGTCATACGTTTACAATAACCACCTTGTGTAATCGTGACCATAATCTCCTCTTCCGGTATTAAATCCTCATCCTCTAAATCTAAATCTAGGGCTAAAGAGATGTCAGTTCGGCGTTCATCACCATAACTACGTTTGATTTCGATTAAATCTTCTTTGATGACTTCGCGTTTTTCATCATCGCTACCTAAGATTTGTTCTAGATTTTCAATGGTTTCTTTAAGCCCGGTTAATTCCTGTTCAATCTTTTCTCTTTCTAGACCACTTAGACGACGTAGACGCATCTCTAAGATGGCTTTCGCTTGTTCTGTGGAAAGATCGAAGGCTTCCATAAGTTGTTCTTCCGCATCATCGTAAGCTTTACGAATGATTTCGATAACGGCATCGATATTGTCTAAGGCTTTCAATAGCCCTTCTAAAATATGTTCTCTCGCTTTGGCTTTATCAAGTTCAAATTTACTCCGTCGCGTCAAAACCTCGATTTGATGATCAATATAGTGCTCGATGGTTTCTTTTAGCGACAAGACTTTTGGTTTTTGTCCGACTAAAGCCAGCATATTAATGCCAAAAGACGTTTGTAGAGGGGTAAATTTATAGAGATTGTTCAAGGTTACCTCAGCATTGATATCCTTGCGCAATTCAATGACAATTTTAATCCCGTTACGGTTTGATTCATCGCGTAAATCGGTAATGCCTTCAATCCGCTTTTCTTTGGCTAAATCGGCGATTTTTTCAATCAGACGTGTTTTGTTGACTTGATAAGGAATTTCTGTTACGGTGATGGTTTTTTTTCCTGATTTAGCTTCCGATATATCAACTTTTGCACGGACTTTGATGGCGCCATTGCCGGTTTCATAGGCTTGTCTTAAATTGGTCAGCCCTGTAATCGTCCCGCCAGTAGGGAAATCCGGACCCGTGATATGGGTCATCAATTCTTCTAGATCAATCTCTGGATTATCGATCGTGGCTAAAATACCATCAATCACTTCGTTTAAGTTATGTGGTGGAATATTGGTCGCCATACCAACCGCAATCCCGGTCGTACCGTTGACAAGCAAATTAGGAAATTTAGCCGGCAAGACCACCGGTTCTTTTTCGGTGCCATCATAGTTTTCTACATAGTCAATCGTATTCTTGCGTAAGTCCTTGAGCATCTCAGCGCTAAGTTTGCCCATTTTGGCTTCCGTATAACGCATCGCTGCGGCGCCATCACCATCGATGGAACCAAAGTTTCCGTGTCCGTTAACCAAAGGATAACGATAGGAAAAGTCTTGGGCCATCCGTACCATCGCATCATAAATAGCCACATCGCCATGGGGGTGGTATTTACCCATAACACCCCCGACGATACGGGCCGATTTCTTATACGACTTATCAGGATAGACCCCAAGTTCATCCATGCCGTATAAAATACGTCGATGAACTGGTTTTAGACCATCACGGACATCCGGTAAGGCGCGCGATACAATAACACTCATCGCATAGCTTAAAAAGGACGTCTTCATTTCACTGTTAATGCTTATATCGGTAATTTTATCAAAATCTGTTGGTTTCATTGCATCTATACTCATCTTCACTCGCTCCTATATGTCCAAGTTTTTCGCGTATGCGGCGTTTTTTTGAATAAAGTTACGACGGGGTTCGACCTCGTCACCCATCAACATATTGAATAGTTCGTCGGCTTCCATCGCATCTTCTAAACTAACCTTTAACAACGTTCGGTTTGTCGGATCCATCGTCGTCTCCCAAAGTTGATCAGGATTCATTTCCCCAAGACCTTTATACCGTTGGATTTGGGCTCGTGAGGATAGTTTTGATTGTTTTTCTTCCATTTCCGCTTCGGTGAAGGCGTAATCAATATACTTCCCTTGTTGGAGTTTATACAGTGGTGGTTGCGCAATATAGACGTAGCCTCGTTCGATTAAGGGTCGCATATATCTGAATAAAAACGTTAACAACAACGTGCGAATATGGGCACCATCGACGTCGGCATCGGTCATAATCACAATCTTATGATACCGGGATAAATCGGCGTTAAATTCATCGCCAATGCCCGTACCAAAAGCTTGAATCATCGATAAAATCTCCTTGTTTGCTAAAATTTTATCCAACCGTGCCTTCTCAACGTTTAAGACTTTCCCGCGCAAAGGTAGAATCGCTTGAAAACCAGAATCGCGACCTTGTTTAGCGGACCCACCAGCGGAGTCACCCTCGACGATATAAAGTTCTGCCTTAGAGGGATTTTTCTCACGACAATCCGCAAGCTTTGAAGCAAAACCCAGTCCATCAAGTGGACTTTTTCGACGGGTGGCTTCTCTGGCTTTTTTCGCTGCTAAACGCGCTCTTGAAGCCAACAAGGCTTTTTCGATAATGATTTTAGCGGCTTGAGGGTTTTCAAGTAAATATCGCTCTAAACCTTCGGCTAACACGTTCGCCACGATGCGACGAACTTCCGTGTTTCCTAACTTCCCTTTCGTCTGTCCTTCAAACTGTGGATCCGGATGTTTGACACTGATAATAGCGGTAAGGCCTTCTCGGGTATCGTCGCCTAGTAAAGATTCATCTTTTTTGAAGATATTTTGTTTTTTCCCATAGTTGTTTAAGACGCGGGTCATGGTCATTTTAAACCCTTCTTCATGCGTGCCGCCTTCTAAGTTATGAATATTGTTGGTAAAAGGGAAAATGTTTTGTGAAAACGCATTGTTGTATTGCATCGCAACCTCAACCATGATGCCTTCACTCTCACCCTCGGTATAGATAACCTCTTCATGGAGGTTTTCCTTGTTTTTATTTAAGAACTGTACATATTCTTTAATGCCACCATCGTAGCGAAAACGATGACTCTGAGCATCTTCAGCTCTTAAATCATTGAGGTTAAAAGCGATGCCTTTGTTTAAAAACGCCATCTGTTGAATACGAAGACGCACCGTCTCATAATCGTAAACAGAAGATTCTTTAAAAACCTCTTGATCGGCTTTAAAGGTAATTTTAGTCCCTGTTTTCTTTGTTTGACCACGGTTTTCTAACGCGCAGCTTGTAACGCCTCTTTCATAGCTTTGATAGTATTCGATACCATCGCGGTGAATTTCCACTTCCAACCATTCTGAGAGTGCGTTGACTACACTGGCGCCTACACCGTGCAAGCCCCCAGAAACTTTATAGGTTTTGTTGTCGAATTTCCCCCCGGCATGAAGCGTGGTTAAAATCGTCTCTACCGCAGGTAGGTTTGTCTTGGGATGGGTATCAACAGGAATACCACGACCATCATCCGTAACTTCAACGATGTTATCTTTTAGAATATTGATTTCAATTTCACTAGCGTAACCCGCCAAAGCTTCATCTACAGCGTTGTCCACAATCTCCCAAACAAGATGGTGAAGGCCTTTAGGACCGGTTGAACCAATAAACATACCCGGCCGTTTTTTTACCGCTTCTAACCCTTCTAATATTTGGATGTTGCTAGAATCATAAATGGGATGACTCATGCGTATCGACTCCTTCTATCGTGCCTGATTTTATATGTATGATTTGATACGAATTTAATGTTTCTAAATTCAGATGATTAAGCGATGTCGTCGTTATAAATATCTGTGCTTTATTATCCAACATCGATAAGATGCTTTGTTGCCTTTTGCTATCTAATTCACTAAAGACATCGTCCAAAAGAATAATCGGGGTGATGTCATGATGTTTATTCAATAGTTCAATAACCGCCATTTTTAAAGCCAAGGCAATGGTTCTAATTTGACCTTGTGATGCGATGTTTTTTACCGGCATTGACTCAAAATAAAAACCACAGTCATCTCTGTGCGGGCCTAAGGTTGTTGTGCCTAAGGCGATATCTTGCGTTTGTCTAGCGTTGAATGCTTGTAAAAAATTTTCTTCAATTGACGGTTCGTAGCTAACTTTCAAAATATCTTCTTTGCTGAGATCGACATAAATCTTATTGGCCACCTCGGCCAAAGCCGCCACAAATTCTTGCCGCTTTTGTACCACTTTCTTTGCATAATGACTCAATTGTTCTGTTAAAACGGAAAGGAGCGTTTGATCATGACTCTTTTGTTTTTGCATACGTTTTAATTGTTCGTTACGCTCTTTTAAATGTTTTCGGTACTGATTTAGATGGTAAACATAATGTCTATCCATTTGTGAAAGTTCTAAATCGATAAACCGTCGTCGCTCCGAAGGACTCCCTTTGATAAGGTTTAAATCTTCTGGCGCAAACATCACAGCTTTCATGATGCCGACATAATCCGACAAGCGTTTTGATTCGATTTTATTATAACGCGCTTTTTTACCTTCTTTAGAAAGGATTAACTCAAGGGTTATCGGCTTTTTATCACGATGCCCGCGCGCATATATCCGAGAAAAGGACGCTTCTTGACGAATCAAATTATAGTCGGTGGGACTTTTATGTGATTTTGTTAAACAAAGCGTATATATCGCTTCAATTAACGATGTTTTTCCCTGCGCGTTATCGCCTAAGATAATATTGATGCCCGGATCAAAACGCGTTTCAATTTTTTTATAGAGACGGAAATTTTCTAGCTTTAAAACATCAATCGTTTGCATGGGCAATTTGAAAGCTTCCGGCATCTTTAACTTCAACCACGTCACCAGGATAAAGTTTCCGGCCACGACGTATTTCTAAAACCCCATTAACTTCAACCGCCTCGGTAGCTAAAATCACCTTGATATCGCCACCACTCGCAGCGATATTGACAAACTTTAAAAATTGACCCAATGTGATATATTCAGTGTGTATTTGGGTAGTTTCCATAACATCACGTCTCTTTCTTATATATAATATTATATATAGTAATATTATATCTTAATAATAATAATAAAACAAGCTGTGGACATAAAAAAAAACTGCGCTTTCACGCAGTTTTAATCACTTAATCTGTTTTAACAGGTAAGATCAATTGCAACATATCTTCATCGTATTCGCCACCAAGGACAAACGGACGAATTTCTCCGGTAAATTTCACCGTAACTTCGCTCGAGTTAAATACTTTTAAAGCCTCAAGCATATATTTTGAGCTGAATGCTATTTTTAATGGGGAGCCTTTAATCTCATCAACCGGATAAACTTCTTCAAGCACACGCCCGATTTCAGGTGAATTAGAGGAAATCTCAACCGCATCATCGGCGCGGACATTTAATTTTACAATTGCATTTTGTCCATCGCGACTAGATAAAAGACTCGCGCGTTCAATAGCGGTAATCAATTGTTCTTTATTGAATTTGATTTGGACAGGGTATTCTTGGGGAATTAATTTAGAGGTTTCAGGATAGTTGCCCTCTAATAATCTAGAGTGGAATAAAACATTGTTATATTTGAAAAGAACACGGTTTTGATCAAAATGAACCTCAACATCATCTTGGTTATTCTCTAAAATCTTCATCAACTCTTCTAAACTACGGCCTGGTATAATCACACTCATAGAATCATAACTATTGTCTAAGGCAATAGTTTTTTGACTTAAACGATAAGAATCTGTAGCGACACCGGTAAGTTTTTTACCATCAATTGAAAAATACACACCGGTAAGAATAGGACGGTTTTCAATGGTTGATGTGGCAAACGCCGTTTGACGAATAATTGTTTTTAAAGTCCGAACATTAACCTTGATGAAATCTTTTTTAAGTTTAAATACCAAATTAGGATAATCTTCTAACTCTAAAAGATTCAGCGTAATATCAGAATGATCCGCTTCGATGTTTAATAAATTATCTTCCACATGAGACATTTTTACCGTTTGACCATCCAATTTTCGAACAATCTCTAATAAATATTTGCCTGGAACCAAAACAGAGCCCGTCTCTTCTACCTCTAGGCTACTATCTTTAAGTTCGATTTTAATAGAAATATCCGAATTACTTGTTGTAATGACAACTTGATCTTCTTCCACATCCAACTTAATGCCTTGTAAAGCTGGATTTGGCGTTTTTGTCGAGAGTGCTTTTTGGGCAATTAACAAATGATAAAGAAACGTATCTTTGTTTATCTCAAAACGCATAAGGCCTCACCTCTTAAATTAATTATGTTTTTAATTATATATTATTAGTGTTGTGTGGATTTGTGGAAAAAAGTACCACCTTTATTATTATACCACAAAGTAAGCGGTTTTTGTGCTTGTTTTGCTCAGTTTTGTCCACATTTTTGTTTTAATTTTTCAACATCGATTTTGATGTTTCGATCGACTTGCATATCGTTATTTATTTTTTCAACAGAATGCATAACCGTTGAATGGTCGCGTCCTGAAAAATAAGAACCAATGCGCTTATAAGGGATTTCATACAATGTTTTAATGAGAAACATCGCAATTTGTCTAGGGTATAAATATACGCGTTTGCGCTTTTTACTGATGAGATCACTCGTAGAAATACTATAATAATCAGCCACAACGCTTAAAACATTTTGAATTTTATCTTGAATTAAATCTTTGTGATTTTCTTTAACTTTAATGAGGTTTTCCAAGGCCGATTCCGCACTTTTAATCGTAAAATCATAATCGAAGGCGGTACAATAAAAAAGCACGCGCTTTAAAGCACCCTCTAGTTCACGGACATTATTGTCAAAAACACTGGCAATATATTCAATCACTTTTTCGGGCATTAAATTGGTATCTGAGGTCTCTGCCATCAGTTTTTTTTCCAATATTTTAATTCTGTGATCTAAATCGGGGCGGTTGATATCAACTGTGACGCCCCAAGAAAAACGAGAGGTCAATCGCGACATGATATCTTTTAAATCTGTAGCTTTACGATCAGAAGTAATCACAATTTGTTTTTGTTGGTTGTGCAGTTGTTCGAAGAGTTTAAAAAATTCTTCTTGGGATTTGTCTTTTTTAGCTAAAAACTGGATATCATCAACTAAGAGGACATCCACATCACGGTAGTAATTATGAAACTCATTAAATTTCTTTTTAGAAGCGTGTCTAACATAATCTTCAACAAACTGATCGGCTTTGACATAAAGGACTTTTGTGTTGATATCGCCTTCTAAGATATAGTTGCCTACACACTGCATCAAGTGTGTTTTACCTAGGCCAACATCCCCAAAAATATAGAGGGGATTGGCCACGACCCCAGGTTGGTCTGCGACTTTGATTGCAGAGGTGTAAGCTAAACGGTTTGAGCTGCCAACGACAAAGTTGCTAAAAGTATAGGAGGGATTTAAATTAGTATTAAGGTATAATTTATCATATGATTCTTTATTGTCGGTTTTGGTAAGATCAAAATCTTGGTCTTGTTTCAATTCAGTTTCAGCTTGTTCCCGAGTGATTAACTTATATTCATGTCTATCATCGACATAGGATGAAAGAATACGGTTCATTTTTTGTAAATAAAGCATTTCAATACGCTTTTTGATAAATTCATTGTCGACGATTAAATAGATATAATTATTGCGCACCTTAAAAACTGAATCGACAGATTCAAAAATTTCTTGATATGTGTTGGTTTCAAGTTGCATTTCAAGTTTGGTTTTAACTTCTTGCCAAATGTCAAAAAATGGTTGTGTTTCCTGCATGTTAATCACCTCGGTACTTCAATAGTAGTTTAGCATAGGAAAATCAGAAAAAAAACATAATTTTATCTACATAAAATGTGGAAAACTATTTCTTTCAACACCGATTTCAATAAATCCACAATAAGCCTAAAAAGCTCAATTTAGATGGTTAAAGAGTTATAAAGATTTCCACATTGTGATAGAATCCACATTTAAACATTTCCACAATGAATAATGTGGGTTTCCCTAAACACTGCGCTTTTTAATTGTGGAAAACTAATAAAAAAATCTTTCAAAAAGACAATAAAAAAATAACGGTTGACACAACGCGATCGATTATATATAATTTAAAGGCATGGTTTCATTTTAACTAGGAGGTGTTCAAGGTGAAAAGAACGTTTCAACCTAGCACACGTAAGAAAAAGAAGAAACATGGTTTCAGAGAAAGAATGTCATCACCCGGAGGACGCCGAATCCTCTCAAGAAGACGTACCAAAGGCAGAAAGCGTTTATCTGCTTAACAACCACATCAAACAAAACTCTATCTTAAATACCTGTCAAACACCTGAAAGATACTTTTTAGGTGTTTTTATTTGACAAAAGGAGGCCTGGCGGATGAAAAAACGATATCGTATAAAAAAGAATGAAACCATCAAAACGATATTAAATCAACGTCAAGGCTCTAAAGACGGGTATTTAAGTGTTTATGTGTCGGACAGTAATGCGCCGCATTTTCGTTATGCCATTAGCGTTCCCAAAGCGTTTGGCACAGCGGTAAAAAGAAATAAGATTAAACGTCAAATCAGGATGATATTTCAAAACAGTGGGATTAAAACCACAAAAGATATCGTGGTCATTGTTTATCCCAAAGCCCGTGTTTTGAACTATCATACCTTAAAAAGACGGTTAGATAAACTGTTTTATAAATTAAATTTAATCGAAGAGGTGTAAAACATGAAACGTAACTATCGCAAAATTATTTTACTGACCTTTACATTGTTACTAGTTTTAACAGTGTCGGGGTGTGATACACAACATTTTGATCAACCAATTGGTACCGAAGGTGGTTTTGCTTGGTTCCAAGCCATTGTGGTATGGTTAGACGGCATTTTAATTTTCTTAACGGAGTTAGCTGGTGGCCACTATATCGTTGGACTCATCGTCCTAACGTTGATTATCCGTACGGCAGGTTGGCCTATCTATTCTAAATCGACGGCCATGAGTACCAACATGCAAATGGCCCAACCAGAACTCGACAAAATTAAAGAAAAATACGCGGGGAAGAAAGATGAAAACTCGCAAAAAATGTTTCAACAAGAACAGATGCAGATATTTAAGAAGTATAAGATAAACCCTTTAGGCTGTTTGTTCCCCTTCCTACAAATGCCGATATTCATCGCGATGTATCAAGTTGTTCGACGCTTTCCAAGAGGGTTAGGGGAATTTGATAGATACGAAGATATCAATTTTCAATTTCTATTTATGGATTTTGCAGCCGCCTCGCCGCTCAGTGAGGGCGTAACATTTGATCCTTCCATTCACTGGATCAATGTTTTGTTAGCCTTAATTGTTGGTTTTACCATGTATATATCGCAAAAATATACCATGAATCGACCAGACTATCTGAAAGTTAAAGATTACAAAAAAACTCCTCAACAAATGCAACAAGAAAAAACCATGAAATTCATGATGTATTTTATGGTTATCATGTTGACATCGGTAGCCTTTACAAGTTTAGGCATCGCCGTTTACTGGGTTATTGGTAACTTATTCCAAATTTTACAAACACACGTTAACCGAAAACAAATGTATAAACGTTTGCAAGAACATAACGTGACTAAATAAGGGTGATAAAAATGAAAAAGACTACGTTTGAAGCAAAAACCAAAGAAGAAGCTTTTGATATGGCAGAAAAAGCCTTACGTGTCAACCGTCAATATATCCAATTGGATATCGATGAGAAACGCTCTATGTTCGGACTAAAAAAACATCTAGGTGTAACGGCTAAAACCGATGTTGATCTCTTACAACTAGGCTATGACGTTTTAGCGAATCTTTTTCAAAATATGGGAATCGAAAAAGCAGAAATCAAAACAGAACAACCCCAGCCCTATGAGTTCAACTATATTATCGATACGTCCCACAATCCTGTTTTAATCTGAAAAAATGGGAAAACCCTTGAAAGCGTTCAATTTTTCATTCGGAACCTACTTAATATATTCACCGATGAGCGCGTGATTGTCTTGGTCGATATCGGCGGGTATAAAGCGAACCGAAAAAAACAATTAGAAATCCTCGCAACAAAAACAGCAAAAGAAGTCGCCCGCACCAAAGTGGCGGTTAAACTAGATCCGATGAACGCCTATGAACGCCGTATCATTCACACAAAGTTAGCTGAATGGCGGGATGTAATTACGAAAAGCGAAGGCGAAAAAAATAAACGTTATTTGGTAATCCGACCCAAAAAATCATGAAGCTGATTGTAGGGTTGGGCAATCCCGGGCGCAAATACAGCCGGACACGCCATAACATAGGGTTTTTATGTTTGGAAGCTTTCGCCAATCAACATAAAGTAAAATTCAAAAAAGATAAAAAATTTATAGGTGAGATTGCTAAAACGACGCAAGGCTATCTACTCAAACCGACCACATTTATGAACAATTCAGGAGACAGTGTTTTAGCATTGGTTAATTACTATGACATTGATCATAAAGACATTCTCATCATTCATGACGATTTAGATTTACCGACTGGAAAACTTCGCTTGCGTTACCAAGGAGGGCCTGGAGGGCACAAAGGGCTTTCATCTATTTTTTCAGCGCTTGGAACCTCGCAAATAAAACGCATTAAGTTTGGGATTGGTAAACCCGAGGCAATGGACCCCAAAGCCTATGTTTTAAAGAATTTCCATAAGGCCGACGGCGACGTGGTCATAGAAAGTATTACAGAAACACAAGAGATTATTAAAGCCTTTTTAAAAGACCAACCGTTTGTTGATATCATGAATCAATACAATTAAACCCCAAAAGGGGTTTTTTTGTTGGCAATTCAAGGAAAAATTGCTACAATAAATTAACCCAGCATTTAAAAAAAATGCTGTTTTCGCATGTGGAGGTAAGCGTATGCAACCATTTTCTTTCTTAGAACATTTTAAAGATAACCCTGTTGTGCAAAGACTGTTTCAAGCGCTCAAACATGAGCGCTATTTTGAAGTTACCGATACATTTAGAGAATTGACTATATTGTTGATCGCTTTAATTCAAAAAGAAAGTAACCGCCCCATGTTAATTGTGACGCATAATTTGTTCCACGCTCAAAAACTATTTGATCGCTTAAAACACATTAATCAAGGTGCTTATTTATTTCCTCAAGATGAATTTCTAACGACCGATATGCTCGCGATGAGCGAAGATCTGAAATACCAACGGCTAACAACCATCAAAGCCATCCTCGATGATAAAAGCAATATTATCATCACCAATCCTAGCGGTTATTTAAAACAACTTTGGCCTCTACAGCAATACAAAAACACTTATCTACGCTACCAAGTTGGTGACGATATCGATCCCGAGGCTTTTAAACAAAGACTGATTCAGTTAGGTTATGAAGCGGTTCCAAATGTAGAAAAAATAGGAGATTTTGCCCTTCGCGGTTCAATTATCGATATCTTTTTAGCCGATGAAGCACAACCAATCCGCATCGATTTATTCGATACAGAGATTGATTCTTTAAGGTATTTTGATATTAAATCGCAACGGTCTACAAAAAAGATCAAAGCGTTTAATCTTTTTCCAAGAACCGAGTTTTTTTATGATAAAAAGACGGTTCTAGCCATTGAGAAAAAAAGCCAAGATATCATTGAAAATGAGCATCTAAGCGAAACGAGTCAAACGCGTATTTTTGATGAACTTGAACAACTAAAACAATATCAAAACCAAGATCAACTGGCCAGATACATGAGTTTTAGTGGTGAAAAACTTGAGACCATGTCCGATTACATGAACGATCCGTTTATCTTGTTTATAGAGAGTGAAAAAATCAAAACCGCGTACCGACAATTATTACTAGATTTAGATGATTGGATGAGCGAAAACGGCGATTATCCTAAAATAGGTTTTGATTTTTTAAAGGATATTAACCGGGTTTACTATCGTCATAAAATAGCGTTTAATACCTTTAAATCAAAGGAAAAAATCCCATTTAGCATGCCGCTTAGAGCGAAAGAAAGCATGTCATATGAAGGCAACATACACATGCTTATTAAAGATCTCAAAAAATACGAGGGGTATGTCACAGTTCTAATTACCTTACAAAGCGACGAGCGCATTGAACGCTTGATACAAACTTTAGAAGAACATCTTAATGTCAAACGCTTAGGAAAAGACGATGCACCATTTAAAAAAGCCGTTAATATTCAACAAAGTTCCAACCCACTGTCTGTGGAGTGGTTTGATGCCGAATTTGTACTTTTAAACGATGAGAAAATCTTTGGGACAAAAGAAAAAAAAGCCAAGCGAAAACAACCGAAGATATTTAAAGAAAGTGAAGCCATCAAAAGCCTTGATACCCTTAAAAAAGGCGATTATATCGTACATTATGATTATGGTATTGGACGGTTTTTAGGGATAGAGACCAAAACGATTGGGAAACATATCAACGACTATATCGTCATCGCCTACAAAGGAGACGATAAACTCTATATTCCTGTGGAAAATATCCATCTTATACAGCGGTATGCCTCACACGAAGGCATGCGTCCTAGACTCAATAAAATCGGTAGTCCTGAATGGGCTAAAACGAAACGAAGAGTCCGAAAAAAAGCTAAAGATATCGCTGAAAACCTAATCAAACTATACGCAGCAAGAGAAAATTCAGAAGGGTATGCGTTTTCCAAAGACGATAATCTATATTTAGATTTTGAAGCGGATTTTCCCTACGAAGAAACCGACGATCAAAGCGCGGCGATTGAAGCGGTTAAAAACGACATGGAAAAAGCGATGCCGATGGATCGTTTAGTTTGTGGAGATGTTGGATACGGCAAAACAGAAGTCGCGATGCGTGCAGCATTTAAAGCTGTCCTTGACAATAAACAAGTCGTATACCTTGCGCCAACGACCATTCTGACACGACAACATTATTATACTTTTAAAGAACGAATGGAAAAACACGGCATCCGTATCGCATTGTTAAATCGCTTTGTGAAAAAACAAAGACAACAAGCGTTCATCAAAGATATCGAAGCAGGGAAAATCGATGTGATCATCGGGACGCATCGCTTATTGTCAAAAGATGTTAAATTTCGTGATTTAGGGCTGCTTATCATCGATGAAGAACAGCGTTTCGGTGTTGAGCATAAAGAAAAAATTAAACAGATGAAACTACAAATCGATGTGCTTTCTCTCTCTGCCACACCGATACCAAGAACCCTTCAGATGGCGATGAGTGGTGTCAAACAGATGAGTTTAATCGAAACCCCGCCAAAGAATCGTTTTCCAATTCAAACCTATGTTTTGCGTCAAAACGATCATGTCATTGCCGATGCCATCGAAAGAGAGTTAGGGAGAAACGGACAAGTATTTTACCTTTATAATCACGTTGAAGACATCGCAAAAATTAAAGATAAGCTAGATCGTTTGGTTCCCGATGCTAGAATTGCTTATGGTCATGGGCAGATGTCAAGAATTCAATTAGAAAACGTCATGCGCGACTTTTTAGACCATAAATTTGATGTTTTAGTCAGCACCACTATTATAGAAACAGGGTTGGATATTCCCAACGCCAATACCTTGATTATTCATGAGTCCGATAAACTAGGGCTTGCGCAACTATATCAAATCCGGGGACGGGTAGGGCGTAGTGATCGTATCGCTTATAGTTACTTGATGTATGAAAAACATAAACAATTGACCGATGAAGCCTCGAAAAGACTGCAAGCAATCAAGGAGTTTACCGAACTGGGGAGCGGTTTTAAGATCGCTTCGCGCGATTTGGCCATTCGCGGCGCCGGCGATTTGCTCGGCACCGAACAATCAGGCACCATCGATGCCGTTGGCATTGATTTGTTCATGGAAATATTAAAAGAAGAAATCGAAAAAGGCACCCAAACCATCGAACATGTTTCAAAAGAAACGACGCTTAAACAAGGGATTAAAATGCCGGCATCCAAAACGATTCCGAAAAGCTATATTGACGATGACGATATGCGCATTGAAATGCATAAACGGATTGCAAAACTAGCAACCAGTAAAGCATTACAACAACTAAAAACAGAATTTAAAGACCGCTTTGGAAAAGTCCCACCAGAAATCAACGCATATATGCTTGAAAAATGTTATGAGAATCTTGCGATTCAAGTTGGGGTGGAAAAAGTACGGAAATCTAAAACGACAACGACGCTTATTTTAGATAAAGAAGCCTCTAAACACATTCATGGAGAGATGTTATTCGACAAAGCCAATCAACTATCTAAACATATCTTTTTGAGTTATAAACACGACCAACTACATATGGCTATCGAACATCATAAAGTGAATAAACACATCTTACATTTAGTCATTCCGCTTTTAGAAACTTTAATATAAAAATAAAACAGTTCATTTGAACTGTTTTATTTTTGTTTTAAGGCCGATCTAAAATCAATGATAGTAATATACTTCCGGTAATTTGTGATCGGTATAAACATCGCGGCGATCATCGGAACGAATATACCCAATCCAAAATGACTGTAAAACGGTAAAGGCAATGCGACATCTTCAGAGGTTAGGCTATTTAAAGAAAGTATCGCGACATCATCTTTATGATCAACTTGTAAGTATTGTAACTGCTGCTCTTCGCCGCGATAGGTAACCACATAACTGGTATCAAATTGATTTAAAAACCATATTCTCTCCGTTTGATGATGCTGGTGTATGCCTTCAAAATCAATAAAATCACCCAAGGCTTCAACCCGGCCGAGTGGTTGATCAAATTCAGGGATAAGATAAACATGGTCATCCAACACAACGCCATGTCTATTAAAGATGTGATAGACGTTTTTGCTTATGGTTTGCCCATCATCTTTTAAAGCGGTATAAAGGGTACCTCGAACCAAGGACGAAGAATCGAGCCTCGATTCCACATAAAGCATGGTATTTTGACTCGCAATAAAGCTAGGAACCCCAGGTTTAATTTCAAAACGTATATTTGGATCATCCCATAATTGGTAATGTGTTGAATCATCAATGAAAATATGATTTGAAATGACAACTAAACTATGAGTGTCCTCCAAGGTATCGAAGGAAGCCACCGCATGGACGTCGTGGCCTTCAATGTCTAAAAGCTTATAGTCTAGATCAGCGTTTTTGTGCAATAAAAGGTAGCCTTCTTCGCGTTTTATAAGCTCGGTGTTGGCGGTCACAATGGTATCATCGATAGACGTATGACGCGTGGGTGTAATGTGATGTAGTCCGTTATACGTCAATAAGTAGATTTGGTCATCGGTTTTAAAGAAGGCTTCAGCACTTTTAGGCCTTAACATTAAGTTTTGATCGATTACGCGTCGGTTGTAGAGCATTCTTCCACTTGATAAGCTTACAACATACATCTGACCGTCTTCTCGCAACATATAAAGATAATCATCATCAGTAATGTAATCAATAAATTCGTGTTGTGAAAAAGGTAAATTATCTGAATGAAGTTTAAAGTCGGTATGGTGTTTTAAGTTGTTTTCCATGGTTGTGTCAAAACCATCAAACGTAAGATAACCAATATTGTCGCTGAGATTCAACGGTTTTGATAAGGTTGCTTTGGGGAAATTAAAGAATATCCACGCCAATAAGAAAATACCGAAAACGATCCAGACACCAATGTAAAATGAAGCACCAGCTACGGATATTTTGTGAAATAAGGATTGATAAGCATTGTTTATAAACCCTTTAATAATCCACCCAACGGTAAAGATAAGCAGGGTGAGTAAAAGCGCAAAAATGAGTTGCAGCAGCAGCGAATGAAACCGAAAGATGGTTAAGCTTACCATAAAAGGCACAAAGGTCATAAAGAATAACGCAAAGGTATTTTTTATCGTTTCAAGTTGTAAATCCCAGTCTTGGTCGAGAGATTTTTGAAAATAAAATAAAACAATGCCTACAATTAATGTAGACAAAAACACTAAGGCAAACAGCCAAAATGTATGGAAGAACCCCTCATATGCCATTAAGATGGTGATTAAATAAGCGAAAACGCCTTCTAAAAAAGATACTAAAAGAAGCGTGCTGTGCGATTCATCAAGTTTCTTTTTGTTAAAGATATAAGAAGCGATAATAAAAAACAATAAAGGCAATAAAAAAATGAAAAATGTGGCCATGGTCCCCTCCTTAAAGTGTTAACTATTTATTGAGATTAAAGCTTATATACCACTTGCACCGCTAAGAAGAAGACTGGATATAATGGTCAGTCTGACAAAATAAAAGTACACAAGTGTGAAGATGTAATAATGGTGAATCGCATATAAATCTCTTGGGACAATGCTATCGGATACCATGCGTTTGGCGTAACGAATGAAAAGGCCAAGCCCCAGAAGCAGGGTGGATGCTTCAAAGATAATAAATACAAATTCTAAGGCCGATAAATCACCATAACTATCAATGATGCCAAAACCGACAGGGATCATGACATAAGCAATCGGGAAAAAAGGCAAAACAATCATATTGAAAATTAAACTCTCTGGGACGTTACGAATATCGGCTTCTTTTAAAAGTCTACGGCCTAAAATATAAAATATCAACGGATGAAAAATCAAAAGATACATACTGAAAGCTTGACCAAATATGTAGAAAAAACCTTCGTTGGTCGCAAGGGTACCATAAAGGCCAAAAATGAAAAAAAACAATGTTAGTAGGGAAATAATAATAGAAGCATAGATGTCACGTTTCATGATAACGCCCCCAAATCGGGTCAAAGACTGTACTTATTTTAAATTATAACATATTTTAAACTAAACGTAATATCGTTTTAATAAAGACGTTTAATCTTTTCCATCAACGCAAGGTATCTTTCCAATTTTAACGATTGGCCTCCATCGCTATAAGCTTCAATGGGATTGGGGTGGATTTCGACCATTAGACCATCTAAACCGGCCGCAATACCGGCCAAAGATAAACTTTCAACCAAACGGTAGTCGCCTGCGGCATGGGAAGGATCAAAGATAACAGGAAGGCTCGTTCGTTGCTTGGCGGCTAAAGCCCCGCCGATATCAAGGGTATGCCTAGTTGCGGGTTCAAAAGTTCTGATGCCTCTTTCACATAAAATCACATGAGGATTGCCGTGATAGACGATGTATTCGGCGCTCATCAACCACTCTTCAACGGTATTGACAAAGCCTCGTTTCAATAAAATGGGTTTGTCAACTTTACCCAAAGCTTTTAACAAAGCAAAATTTTGCATGTTTCTAGCCCCGACTTGAATGATATCAATCTCGTGCTTGAGGAAAAGCTCAATATCATTTTCAGATAGAACTTCACTAACCGATAAAAGATTATACGCTTTGGCGGCCTTGCTTAAGATTTTGAGGCCTTCTTCTTTTAAGCCTTGAAAACTGTAAGGTGATGTTCTTGGTTTAAAAGCCCCACCACGTAATGCTTGGGCGCCACTTTTTTTAACCACTTCAGCGATGGTGTGCATCTGTGTTTCATCCTCAACGCTACAAGGCCCCGCAATAAACAAAGGTTCATCTCGATTGAATAAAGAAGAAAACTTTGAGGCAATGGCGATGGCCTTTTTATTTTTGGCATGGCTTAGATTTTCATCGATGGGGATAACTTTTTCAACACAAGCATCGTTTAAGAACCGTTTCATGTCTTTTGATGGTTGTGGCATA
>PWMS01000003.1 GCA_003558105.1 Mollicutes bacterium
CCTGAATATGATGAGAAAGCCTTTACTTTATGTAGTGTTTTAATCAATAACTATCAAAATATTATCGATGTTTTAGGCACCGATGTTTATAACCAAATGCTTCATACCATCTATCAAGATTTAAAGAAAGCTTTACCTAAAAAAAGTATTATCATGCAAGCGGGATCATCCAAACTATGGATTATAAAACCATTTAAAGCGATTGGTGAAGATGTCGAGATGATTTTTGATATCATCAATCAAGCGCGCACAATTGAAGAGATTCCCCTTTATATAGATTATGCAGTCGGCGCGAGTGTAAAACCTGAAAATAGTGGGAAATTCAATCTTTCCACCTTTACCCAATCTGACACGTATGCACGCTTCGCCCAAAAAAGCAATTTACCTTATGTCATTCACGATGAAAGAGCCTTTAGAAAACAAGAGGATTATCTATTGCTTACTCACTTTTCCCGCGCGCTTAAGAATGGGGAAGTATTTTTGGCCTTCCAACCCAAATACGATATCGAAACTTTGAAGCCTTATAGTTTGGAAGCCTTGTCTCGATGGCATCATAAAGACTTTGGGCTTTTAGAACCAGATCGGTTCATTCCTTTAATCGAGGAGACCAATCTCATTCATGTTCTTACCGATTGGGTCTTTGAAGCGGCGGTCTCTAAGTTGGCGGAATTTAAGAAACAAGGGTTGGATTTAGCGGTTTCGCTTAATATCAGTGCTAAGAATCTTTACGATCCTACGTTTTTTGATCGTGTCATGGAAATTGCGAAACAATATGATTTCGACAAACAAAAACTGACCATAGAGATTACCGAGACATCGTTGATGAAAAACCCTGAAGATGCCAAACGTATTTTGGATAAATTCGTCAATAAAAATATTAAAATCAGTATCGATGATTTTGGCTCTGGGTATTCTTCCTTGGCGTACTTGAGTTCGTTTCCTATCGACACCATTAAAATTGATCGCTTCTTTATGCGTGATATTGAGGATAACACTTCTATTCATCGCATTGTTAAAGCAACCATTGCCTTAGCACATGATTTAGGGTACCATGTTGTCGCTGAAGGCATCGAAGACAAACAGGTTTTAAATATCTTAAAAGAACTCAAATGTGATCGCGGGCAAGGCTTTTATCTTGCCAAACCGATGGATCCGGGTCAATTGGATACTTGGCTGAAAGAGCTGGATACTTAAAACGCCGCAATTTGCGGCGTTTTTTTAAAAAACAATGACAGGGTTATGGGGCTGTGTTACAATGAAAAAGGATACTAAACAAGGTGTGATTTTATGTATAAAAAGGCCCATTTAAGCGGTGTTATATTTGCGAGTATATTCGGTTTAACCTTTATGTTTTCTAAAACTGCGCTAGACTTTATCACCCCGATTGGCTTGATTGCTTATCGTTTTTTATTGGCGTTTTTTGTTTTTGAGGCGTTAAGAAGATTTAAGCTTATACGTGTTCGCTTTAAACGCTCGACTATGAAAGCCTTACTCTTGGTGGCGTTATTTCAACCCGTCGCGTATTTTTTGTTTGAAACCTATGGGCTTCACCTGACCACCAGTGCTGAGGCGGGGATGATGATCGCTTTGATTCCCATTTTTGTGACGATTCTTAGTACCTTGATCTTAAAAGAAAAGCCTCGTTTGATTCAGCTTTTATTTATCGCCTTAAGCGTAGCGGGGGTTTTATTAATTCAACTTTTCCAAGCCTTTGGTGCTTTAGAACCACAATTTTTTGGCTATATTTTATTGCTGATGGCGGTACTTTCAGCTGCGGCTTATAATATCGCTTCTCGCTATGCTTCTAAGTTAGGTGTGACAACCTCAGAGGTGACATACTTTATGATGTTGGTGGGGGCCATCTTGTTCAATACCCTATACCTTATCGAACTTGGGGTTAACGAAGGGATGACTTATTATATCCGCTATTTGGGCAATCTTGAGTTGTTGTTGCCGATTGTCTATCTTGGTGTTGTCGGTTCGATTGGCGGCTTTTTCTTGTTGAACTATGCGCTTTCACAATTGGAGGCGCATGTCATTAGCATCTATGCCAATATCGCAACCATCGTGGCGATGACGGCGGGGGCGGTCTTTTTAAATGAGATTTTAGAATGGCATCACTACCTTGGGGCAGCGATGATTTTGATTGGGGTTTATGGCACGATTAGAACCAATAAAAAGCCTAAAATTAACCCTTCTATGCTTTAGTTTAATTGTAATCATCAGGGATTTTTATAAATAGTATTTTTAGTTTGTGATGCGAATTAAAATAACACAATATCCGCTTTATTACTTGATAAAGGGCTTTTGCCCTTTTTTTATTTTGACTTGCAAAGTTTTTTTATTATATCGTGGAAGTTAAACTTTTAGATATGCTATAATTTTTATAGTAATGCCATTTTAAATGTAGTACGTTACGAAACGTCCCTACAACATAGAAAGGATGAAGACGATGCAAGATGAACAAAAAAGCGTTGCTTCACGCAACACTTTGTTATTCATTGGGGCACTTTTATTGTTGCTGATCGGCGGGGCTTTTAATTTTGGTCCACGTGTTTTTGCGGTTGCCGCTGTTTCGGTTGCGGTAGGGGTTGCCATTGAATTGTTGTTTCAAAAGGCACGCAACATCAACATTGATTTAAGTATTTTTATCACACCGCTTTTGGTTGCTTTACTCGTTCCTTCCATCGCACCGCTTTGGATGGTCGGGGTTGGCTCAGGTTTTGCGGTTTTCTTTGGCCGCTTGATTTTTGGTGGTCAAAATAAAACGGTCTTTAATGCTTCGCTTGTCGGTATTATGTTTTTAATGATTTCATTCCCACAACATATGACAACCAATTGGTGGGATCCTTTGACTGGAAGCGAAACCACGATGATTCCTGTCTTAACATTACATATGGGTCAAGAATTTTCTCATTCATTAAACCAGATGCTGGTAGGCTATGTCCCTGGTATGATTGGTGAAACCTTTATGATTGGTATCTTAGTCTTAGGGGTTGCACTATCGCTTTTAAAGGTGATTGAATGGAAAATCCCCGCAGCGTACTTGGGCTTTTTCTTCGTTTTAACAGCGCTTGGTTTTTTACTGATGCCCGGTAGGTTTGTTAATCCATTTTATTCTTTGATTACCGGTGGGGTTTTATTTGCGGCGTTCTTTTTAGCCACCGATTCGCATGGGACCCCGAAAAAGACGAAAGCGATAATTTATTATGGCTTGGGTCTTGCGATCATTACCATCATCATTAGAACCTTCGGCGCTTTTCCGGATGGTTATGTCTTTAGTATCATCATCATGAATGCGGTCGCGCCGCTTTTAGATAGTATGGTTGAGAAAAATGCCGAAGAGGATACAAAGGAGGTGCCCGAATGAGCCGTAACATTAAGATGTTGTTTTTTGTTTTAGTGATGGGTCTTGTGACATCTGGGTTGTTACTCGGTGCCGATACGATTACCAAAGAGCGTATCGAGATGAACCAGCAAGCTCAATTGCAATCGGCTATTTTGGATGCTTATGAGCTCGATTATCAGATTGCCAATATCGGTCAGATTTTTGATGACTATATCGAAACCAGAGAAATCGATGGGTTGACTTTCTATATCGTCCGGGAGACTGGCGAAATCAGTTATCAGTTCTCCGGTCTTGGGGTATGGGGTGAAATCCGTGCCGTTATCAGTTTTGAAGAAGATTTTGAAACGATTCGTCGAATCCGCGTCTTACAACAAGAAGAAACCCCTGGATTAGGTGGGGTTATCGCGGATGAAGGCTACTTGGAAAACTTTATCGGTAAATCGATGGCTGATGGTATTTTAATTTCACAAACAGCCGATGATACATTGGACAGTGAGGTCGATGCGATTACCGGTGCCACTAGAACTAGCTATGCCTTTGAAGGCATGTTAAACGATAGTTATGAAACCTACAAAGAAGTTTGGACAGAAGAGGGAGGTCACGGTGATGCGTAGAAAATTCATTAGGATGCGTTATACCAAATGGTTTAATATCTCACGCGATGGTCTTTCCCGCAATAATCCCATTGTCATCGCAGTCCTTGGTATTTGTTCTGCACTTGCGGTGACCAACCGCGTTGAAAATGCAATTGCTATGGGCGCGGCTGTTACGTTTGTTATCATCGCTTCATCGCTCATTACCTCATCGATTCGAAGTTTTATCCCAACCCGGGTACGCATGATTACCTACATGGTGATTATCTCGAGTTTGGTCATTGTTGTACAAATGTTTTTACAAGCCTATTTCCCCAATATCTATAGCGCGCTGGGCGCGTATGTTGGCTTAATTATTACCAACTGTATCGTGATGGGCCGCAACGAAGCTTTCGCGGTGAAAAACCCGATGAAATTTACGTTCTTCGATGGTTTTGCGAATGGCCTAGGGTATACCTATATTTTGATTTTGATTGCCGCGGTACGTGAAATTTTAGCGTTTGGAACGATTCTTAATTATCAAGTATTGCCTGATGCTTGGGAAGGCTGGGTAGTCATGGCGATTGCACCCGGTGGTTTCTTTGTACTAGGAATCTTGATTTGGATCATCCGTGATTTAACCAATAACTATGACGAAGAAGTCACAGCTTAAGGGAGTGTAAATTATGCCACAACCACTAGAAATTTTAATTGGGTCGATGCTTGACCATAATATCGCCTTAGCCTACATTTTAGGCATGTGCCCCCTCATCGCGATTTCAACCAGCGTTAGAAATGCGAAAGGGATGGGCCTTGCTGTTATCTTTGTGGTAACGTTGACTGGGATTATTAACTATCCAATCTATTTACTATTGAAGCGTTGGAATGTTGAGCACTTAAACTTGTTGGTGTTTATTATCACCATCGCCGCAACGGTACAATTTTTAGAGATGTTTATCGATAAATTTTTCCCCAAACTATACAACGCTTTTGGTTTATTCTTGCCACTCATCACCGTTAACTGTGTAGTTTTAGGGGTGTCTTTGTTCTTCGTTAACCGCGAATATTCTTTCGTTGAAACCGCAGCGTTCTCTTTTGGTTCCGGTGTTGGGTGGTTATTGGCCATCGTTTTACTTGCTGGCATTAGAGAAAAAATGGTAAATAAAAGCGATGTACCTAAAGGCTTAGTCGGCAAGGGTATAACGTTTATCGTACTTGGTATTTTAGCACTGGCGTTTATCGGATTTACCGGTTTAGCCAGCATTCAATAAGGAGGCTACATGATGGATATTTTTGTACCGATTGTCTTATTAGGTATTTTACTCATCGTTACCATCCTTTTAATCCTGGCTGATCGAGCCTTAGGTGGTAACGAAGAAAAAACGATTACCGTCAACGATAAAACCGATATTCCCGTTGAAGGTAGCGATACCTTATTAAATAATCTTAGCGATGCGGATATTTTCATTCCATCCGCTTGTGGTGGGAAAGCCACTTGCGGGCTTTGTAAAGTCACCGTCAAAGAAGGTGGTGGCGAACGCAAGCCGACTGAAGACCCTTTTTTAAATGCCCAAGAAAAAGCCAAAGGCGTTAGACTTTCATGTCAAGTTAAAGTTCGCAGCAACATGAAAATCGAAATTCCTGAAGGCATGATGGAAGCCATCGAGTATCGTGCCAAGGTCATTCACACCAAGGATTTAACCTACGACACCAAATTGGTGCGTTTTAAACTCATTGAACCCAAAGAAATCAGCTTTAAACCAGGACAATTTTGTCAGTTGAAAGTTCCTGGTCTCGATGTTATTCGTGCTTATTCCATTGCTTCGGATGCCAAGGTAAAAGACACGGTAGAATTTATCGTGCGCTTGGTCCCCAAAGGCAAAGCGACCACCTTTGTGCACAAAGCGATGCTCAGTGGTGATGAGATTATCTTAACGGGACCCTATGGTGATTTCTACTTACAAGAAGATTCTGATCGTGATATCGTGATGATTGCCGGTGGTTCAGGCAAGGCGCCTATCCGTTCTATCATGTATCGCATGCAGGATTTAGGCATGCCCCGTAAGGTTAAGTATTTCTTCGGTGCCCGTACCACCAAAGATTTATACTATACCGAAGAATTTAAGGCTATCGAGAAAAAATACGATAACTTTGAATACATCCCTGCCTTATCAGACCCTGAAGAAGGCGATGGCTGGGAAGGCGAAGTCGGTCTTATCACCGATGTTTTAGACCGTCTCACCGGTGATTTAAGCCAGTCCGAAGCCTATCTTTGTGGATCGCCAGGTATGATCGATGCTTGTATCAAGGTCTTAAACAAGCATAATATTCCTAAAGACCACGTCTTTTACGACAAGTTTGATTAATCATATAAAACGCGTGCTAATGAGCACGCGTTTTTTCTAGATGTTTGATTAAGCTTGTTTTAGCCTCGGTATAAGCGTCACGGTCATATTTATGACGGTGGCTTAGGTTCAATTTTAAGCGTTGATAATAATACCGGGCTTTAGCGTTTTGTAATAAGATATTTTTAAAGGTAACTTCTTGTTAATCGCCTTTTTCTCGCAGATGTAAGTGCATAGGGTAAGGCGCATAACCTTTTAGAGTATAGCCTTTCATAAAGACCATTCTAACGGGTTTTTTGGGGGTTTGTTCGGTGATATAACCCAAAGCTTTAAGTCGTTTGGCAATCCGCTCGATATCCGCCTTGGGATGAACCTCAACCAATATATCAAGTGTTGGTTTGCTCAAGATATAAGGTACGGCGCTACTCCCGATATGATGGATGGCTAAAATCGATTCGTCTAAAGTGTATTTAAGCCGATTTTTTTCTTTTAAAAAGACATCTGGCCACAAAGGGTCATAGCGTAAAAGTATGATGGGAAATCGTTGAAAAAGTTCTTGTCTATCAAGGTCCATAAGGGTTTTTTTAGATGTCATAGTTAGGTTATATTTCCTAGAAGTCTATGGTAAAACGCGACACAATCGAGATAGGTGCTTATTTTTACGGCTTCATCGGTGCTGTGAACCATGCGGCGGTCTTCTTTGCTGAAGACCATTGGAGAGAAGCGGTAAACATAATCTGAGATATCATGGTGATAGCGTGCGTCGGTACCCGCCATCATTAAATACGGTGTGATGATGACCCCACCATAGATATTTTGAATGGTTTTTTGTAATAGCGTATAGGCGGCATCCATTTTACTGGTGGGCGTGGGGTCAGCCCCTTTTTCCATTTTCACCTCTAGACCGAGTTTTTTTACTTTGCTTTGTACTTTTTTTAACACACTTTCTTTGCTCTCCCCACTGATAATACGGTAGTTGATTCCAATCGAAGCACTTGATGGTAGGACGTTCATCGCATCTGAGCCGTTCATGGTTGTGAAGGATTGGGTGGTTTTTAAAAGTGAAGCTAACAAAGGTGATTTTTTTGCGTTTAGTTTTGCAAAGGGCATAAAGCACCAAAGATTGGCAAAGGCTATTTTAATTTTTAAGCTTTTTGAATGTCTGGCTAAATTATCAAACATCAATCGCGTCGGCTTGGTTAGCCGTTTTTTAAATAAAGCATCTTTATCTAAAATCCGGATGGCTTTGGCGAGTTTTGTGATCGCCATCTGTTTGGGTGGCATTGAGGCATGTCCACCTTGTACACGGGCTTTTATGTTGATATTTGCATACCCTTTTTCGGCTAGGCCGATGAAAGCTGCGGATGTTGATACCCCAGGAAAGGGCTGTTCGACGATGGCGCCACCTTCGTCTAAGACCAACCAAGGTCTTACCCCATGGTCTTTTAAGTATTGTACTATCGCTGGGGCCGAGGGTCCTCTGGTTTCTTCATCACCAGAAAAAGCGAGGTAAAGGTCTCTTTTTAAAGGTTTATTATCGCTTAACCGCTTATTTGTTGCCTCCATTATGCTGGCCAAGGTAGATTTGGTATCAATCGCCCCACGCCCATAGATACGGTCATTGACAATGTCTCCGCAAAATGGATCTTTTTGCCAAATACCGTTTTCTGGGACCACATCGTAATGGCTCATTAACACAATCGGTTCTTGCGGTTTTTCCCCTTTGATTATAAATAAAAGGCCCGTCTCACCAACGTCTTGAAATGTTGCTTTTTGATTGATATTCGGATACCGCGTTATTAAAAGTTCTTTAAAAGCATCAAAAGCTGCTTTGTCTTCTTTTTTCTTATCCTCATAAGAAACCGTTTTAATCCGTAACATCGCTTGTAAAGAAGAGATTGCTCGCGCTTCATCAATCTTTGGTTTATCGGTTTTTATTTCTTCTAGGGGATGCGGTTTAAAAGCCCAAGTTCTAAACAAAATCCATAAAAATAGAAGAATCAATAATCCTATCAGACTATAAAGTAATATCATGGGATCTCCTTTCATACTTAAAGAGAAAAAAACACCTAGAAAGGTGTTTTAATCATCACGCAAATAGAACAACTTTTCGGTATAAAATCACACTGATCAAATCGATAATCCACAGGATGGCCCATCCGATGAGAAGCCATACAATCCCGGCAGCTATCATGATGATGTCGTTTCGATCAATCCCTTTAGCAACCCGATAAATGCCATAAGCAATACCATCGATAAAAGGGAAAGCTAAAATGAGTTTTACTAAAAATGGCAAATTATCAAAAGCTTGAACAATTTCTTTCATAACAGCACCTCCATCTTCATTATAGCATAACTTATTCTAAATCATGTGATAGTTTCTCAAGTTCGTTTATTTATCGATAAACTATGTTAAAATATAGTCGAGGTGTTGTCATGGCGCTAATTTTAACGCAAGCAAAACAGATGAGGTATCAAAGTTTATTTCATTCTCAGGCGCATGAAAA
>PWMS01000056.1 GCA_003558105.1 Mollicutes bacterium
GGTTATTTTGGATTATATCACAATAATTTTATTACACTCGACCATAAGACAGTCTCAGGGATTACCCATCAAGGGGGAACGATTTTAAAATCGTCCAATAAAGATAATCTCTTTAACTACCGTATGGAACACGAAGATGGTTCAGTGACCTATGAAGATGTCAGTGACGTCGCGGTTGAAAACATGAAAAAAGAAGGTGTTGATGCTTTAATTGTCATCGGTGGCGATGGAACTTTAACCTCAGCACGTGATTTTTACCGTAAAGGGATTCCAGTCGTCGGTGTTCCTAAAACGATAGACAATGACCTACCAGCAACCGATGTAACATTTGGCTATAACACAGCCCTCACAAATATCACGGATGCATTGGATAAAATTCACACCACCGCATTTTCACATGATCGTATCCTTATTGTTGAAGTAATGGGTCGTCATACCGGATGGTTAGCTTTAGAAGGTGGATTTGCTGGCAGTGCCGACGCAATTTTGATTCCAGAGATTCCTTATGATTTAACCAATGTAGCGAAGAAAATCCGTGACCGTAGAAAACTTGGGAAAGACTTCTCTATCATTGTCGTCAGTGAAGGCGCAAAAGAAAAAGACGGCGCGGTTCATGTCCGTGAAGTCGTCGAAGACTCAGCTGACAGCATGCGTTTAGGGGGTGTTGGAGAATATATCAAAAACCAACTCCAAAAACTCATCCCTGAACAAGAAGTCCGTTATACCAATCTCTCTTACTTACAACGCGGCGGCATTACCTCGACGTTTGATCGCGTCTTGGCGCAACGTTTCGGTGTAATGTCTGTTGATCTCTTAATGCAAGGGGGCGCCGGCAAAATGGTTCGTTATTTCTCACGTGATATTACCCACGTTGACTTAGAAGATGTTGTCGGAAAAGGTGAAACCGGTGAAACTTCAAAAGGTGGCGCGAAATATGTAGATGCAGATGGTCAAATTGTTAATGCTGCAAAAGCCATTGGCGTAAGTTTTGGTGATTGATTTGGATTACCCACTTGATTACAGTTTATATTCAGTAGAAGAAATTACGTTTCTTATAAAATTTCTTAACGCTATTGAAGCAACAAAACGCAAAAAACCCAATAAAGCGTCCTTAATAGAAGACTATAAACGCTACCGTTCGATTATCGCAAACAAAAGCGAAGAAAAACGCATTGACAAAGCATTCGAAAAAGAAAGTGGCGTCTCTGTATATAAAGTGATGCAGAAAGTGGAACAATAAAAAGGGCCGTGTGCCCTTTTTTTACATAGGAGGTATTAATTATGCGACTTGATAAGCTCTTAAGTAACTTAAAATATGCTACCCGTAAAGAAGTTAGAAAACTAGCCCGTGAAGGCATTATTACCGTTAATGATAAAGTCATTAAAGACCCTTCCATCCACATCGACCCCATCAATGATGAGATAAAAATCGGGCATGAAACGGTTTTATACCATGAAACCCTTACCCTCATGATGAACAAACGTAAAGGCACAGTATGCGCGCATAATGATGACCTTCATCCCACGGTTTTTGAAGATTTGGATATCAAATATCAACGCTTTGACCTTCATATTGCTGGTCGGTTAGACAAAGATACCGAGGGGTTAATCATTATGTCCACCGATGGAAAACTGGTCCATGATATAATCAGCCCCAAAAAAGATGTGTATAAAACCTATGAAGTGTTCACAAAAGATGTAGTAGAAAACATCGATGATTTAAAACGTCCCATGGAAATCTTAGATGGTAACAATCAACCCTATACCCCTTTTGAACCTATCATTGTGTCACAAGACAATCAACGAAGTGTCATTAAAATCAAAGAAGGCAAATTTCATCAAGTGAAACGGATGTTCGCACATATCGGCCATGAAGTCATTGCCTTAAAACGTCTGGCCATTGGTGAACTCACCTTAGATGAAAGCCTCTCTCCTGCTGCACACAAAGTCTTAAACGATGATGATCTTAAAAAAATATTCCAATAAACAAAAACGATAAAGACATTGATGATTGTCTTTATCGTTTTTTTGTTTTAATTAATTGTTATTCATTTCCTTTTTTTGTCAAGTACATGTTAAAACCATCGAAAGTTTTTATTTGTTGTAGTCGTTGGATTGGATTAAGATTGCAAGTGTTTTGGCTAAATCTTTCATCTCGTCTTTAGATTCTTCATGGGAGAAAGAAAAACGGATGCAGCCATCTTGATACTCAAGGGGTGTTGAAATATTTCTTATGACATGAGAGGCTTCAATGACATCACTATGACAAGCACTACCCGTTGAGACATAGATTTCTTTTTCACTTAAGGCAAAACTCAACATTTGATTATCTTGGTTTTTAAAGGCAATATTTAATACACTGTTTAAGCGGTTAGTCCCAAGTGGTGGTCCGTTTAATCTATAATCAACATTGTGTTGGTCTAGTGCATTTAAAAACGTCTGGGCGGTTTGTAAAATGGTGGCTTCTTTCTTTGAAAGATTATCTTGGCTTTCCTTAAAGGCGTGTACCATCCCAACAACCCCACTTAAATTCTCAGTACCGGCCCGCAGGGATAACTCTTGTTTACCGCCATGAATGAGGGGGGTAATGTCCGCTTTATCTTTAATGTATAAAAACCCGACCCCGCGCGGTCCATAAAACTTATGCGCCGAAAAACTGGCGAAATCAACCGAGAGTGTCTCAAAATCAATGGCTTGATGGGCTGGTGCCTGAACCATATCTAAATGCAATTTAACATGGTGCTTACTTAGTAATGAGCGGATTGGTGTTATATCTTGTATGGTGCCAATTTCGTTATTGGCATAGATTAAACTTAGCAAGGAAACATCATAAGTATTTAGTGCGTTTTCTAAGGCATTAATATCAAAAAAGCCATTTTCATCGACAGGGATTTCAACAACATGTCCCCCTTGTTGCTTGACGAAATTTATTGCGTTAATTGTCGCATGATGTTCAATAGAAGAGGTTAAGATCGTTTTTTGTGGATGCTTAAAGAAAGTTCCTTTGATAACCATGTTAATCGCTTCGGTGCCTGTAGCGGTAAAAACGAGTTGCTTCCAAGTAGTATTCAGCATGCCTGCAAGCTCTTTTTTGGCTTCATTGTATCGTTTTCTAGCTTGGATACCCAGCGCGTGCAAACTCGATGGATTTGCATAAATCGTTTTGGTTATCTCATTCATCACTTCGAGTGTCTCATCTGAAGGTTTAGATGTAGCTGCGTAATCTAGATAAAGCATCACTTAAGCCTCGTGATTGTGACATTGTCTAATGATTCTACATCCAAGAATGACAGTTCATGCGCAAATAAAGAAGCGTCTAAAGTATCGGTGTTGTTCGTATCGAACAAAGCATTAAGATCTTCAGCGAAATGCTTCATGCAATAAGACTGATGAATAATACACGGTTCATCATCATCGAATAGTTCAACACTTTTTTCTTTGATGGCACTGTGTTTTACTGGCATATTGACCATTTTTCCTTTGTAAAGCTTTTGATCGTTTTGCGTGATAAGAATTTTTTTATTCATAGACTACCTCCTAGGTAAACGGATTGGGAATAGTATAACCGAATGCATAAGCGAAGAAGAAAATCGCCATGGCCAAGAAAAATAGTGCCGTTAATATTTTAATAAGCGATAGATGCTCACGCACAAAGTTTGATACTGCCATGACATTTTTACTTTTAATCGCAATCAAGGCAATGATAATCAATGGTAAAACGAAGAGTAAATTAAAGATGATTAAGTATAGTGTGCTTAATGCGGGGTTCACCGTATGGAGTCCCACGAGAATAAAGAAATAAATTTGTCCTGTACACGCCGCTTCTGTAAAACCGACAATGAGCCCAATAAAGAAAGGAATCAAGAAAATATATATTTGTTTTTTGACACTGGGAGTATCATCTTTTAATAGAGTTGTGAAGCGTTCCATAATTTTTCGGTTGAAATTTTTAATGCGTGAGGGCAGTTGGTTTTTTACCTTATCGTATTGTTCGTTTCTCGTCACTAAAAAGTCGTAAAACGTAATGAGGAACAAGAAGACTGCCAAAATCCCGAATCCAACATATAAAAACTGTCCGATTTCAGCAAGTACACGTGTCATAAACGCAGAGGAAAGAAAACGCAAAATCCCGAATCCAATGGCAAAGTACATTAACAGTACCCCACCGATATAAGCACTGCTTACTATAATTAACAACCGCTTAGATTTAAGAAACCCTAACAACGAAATAAACATCAGTAACATCGCAATTGCACAGGGGTTAACCCCATCTAACAATCCCGCCACGATGACAGTAATGAAGCCACTCCATCCTTCTAAACGCAAGGGCTCACTGACTTCCCTTAACGGATTTAAAGCGGATGTTTGAATATCGCCGTTTTCATAGGCGGCGATAATCGTGGAAGCCCCCGCATAATATTCGTTTCCAGCAAAAATAATCGGATAATCATCCGTACTGCCATATGTACTTAAAAAACTGGTGAAAAGATACACACTGTCCATATCATTTTCATCAACATGGACCCAACGCACAGGAATGCCTTCCGATTCTAGTTTATCAAGCACACCGTATTCTTCAACTTCAAAACACGAAAGACATCGAGGCTCATAAAAATACACCACTTCATGATATTCTTCGTTTGATTGTGCCACTATGGAAAAGGGAAACAATGCGATTAAAAAAACCGCAACCATGATTAATTTATAGATGTATAGTTTCATTTTATCGCCTCTTATATAACCTCTCACTCATTATAGAAAGGAACAGTTCGCTTGTCAAACCTTTATCCCACCATTGTAGGGTTTTATAATTAAGTTACACTATGATACAATTATCAATAAGCATTATGTTATAATAAATTTGGTGATTTTATGGAAGATAAACTAATTGAAAAAACTTATGATCTATTGGATGAAATCAAATCTACACCTGCCTATCAAGGGTTGCTTACCCTTAATAAACAAATTAACGCTGATGAACACGTTAAACAATTAATCACACTGTTTAAAACCAGCGAAGCGAAATACAATGACGCCAAGCGTTATGGTAAGCATCATCCCGATTTAAAGCAATACAAAGCCGAATTTCAAAAAGCGTCTTACGAATTGTTTCGTCATCCCCTTGTTAAACAATATAAAGTTTATGAGCGAGAACTCAATACATTGTTAGAAACCATTGCCTCAGAGTTAGCGGCAATCGTCTCACCACGACTCAGTGTTAAAAAAAGTCTTTCCATATCCAATCTAGGAGGTCAATCATGCAAGAGCGAAGTAGCCTGATTGTATATTTTAAAAGTCCTAAAGTCATGAAACGCATTAAAAAAGTCGGCAATATTACATATTTTAATAAAAAACGCAAATACGCCGTTGTCTATATTAATAAAGAAGACCAAGAATCCATTGTCAAAGAACTCCAATCCTTGCGTCATATCAGAAGAGTCGATGATTCGCGCTTGGATTATTCACCTTATAGTATGGAAAGCCCCGAAATAGAAACATCCGACAAAACTTTTGAGGAAAGCTCAACTGAAGAACTTACAAAAGAAAATATTGAAAATTCAGATTCAAAAGACTCTAACCATCAGCCAAAAGAATAATCCTTAAACTTGTCAAGTAAAACTCCTTGACAAGCATTTTAGTTTTTGATACACTTAATCAGGACTAAAAAATAAGGAGGAAAAAATATGGCAGTAAAATTACGTTTACAACGTTTTGGTTCCACAAAACGCCCATTCTATCGTTTGGTGGTGGCCGATTCAAAACATAAACGCGACGGACGTTATCTTGAAATTCTTGGAACTTATAATCCAAATCAAACCCCTAGTGTGCAAGACTTAAAAGAGGACCGTGCGCTTGAATGGCTACAAAAAGGTGCACAACCAACTGATACAGTAAAAAACATTCTAAGCAAGCATGGCATCATCGCGAAGTACCGTCAAGAAAAAACGTCGCAGTAAGGAGCGTTAAGGCATGGCTATCAATTATGAAAAGCTTATTCACAATCTTGTAACGCCATTAGTCATAAACCCTGACGATGTTGAAGTAAAAAAAATCGCTGAAGACGAAAAACTGATTACCGTGCAAATACTCGTCCATCCGGATGATTTAGGCCGTGTGATTGGTAAAAACGGACGCATTGCCAATGCATTAAGAACCATCGCATATGCCAGTGCCTCACGTGAACATAAAAAAATCACGATCGATATTGATTCCTTTTAGGATAAATCGGTTGTTTTGACTGGAGGTCTCCTACTTTTTTAAAAATAGGGGACTTTTTTAACCCTAAAATTTGATGGTCATAAGGAGTCTATTATGTATGAACTCGTTGTTAAAGACATTAAAAAAACGTTTACCCTCTCCAAAAAACAACAAAAAATAGAAAAAACTGATCAAAAGCGCAAAGTCGCTGTTGATAAACTATCGTTTACCGCCCATCCCGGCGAAATCTACGGATTACTAGGCCCTAATGGTGCTGGTAAAACAACAGCCTTACGCTGCATCTCAACATTAATCAAGCCTGATGAAGGGGATATCAATATCAATGGATTGAGTGTGAAACACGACAGTTTGGAAATACGCAAACATATCGCCTTTTTAACGAGCGAGTTAAAACTGGATGATTTCTTTACCCCGAATTATCTCTTCAGATATTTCTCGAATCTCCACGGGCTCGATGAAGCGACAATGCATGAACGTAAAGCCAAACTTTTCAATCGGTTCGGCATTGAAAAATTTCAAGAAGTCAAAGTTGGCGATTTGTCAACCGGGATGAAACAAAAACTTTCCATTGCCATCGCGCTTGTTCATGACCCGGCTATTATTATTTTTGATGAACCAACCAATGGGCTTGATATTTTAACCGCTAGAAGTGTCATCAATTATTTATTGGAGATGAAAACTGAAGGAAAAACCATTATTATTTCGACCCATATTTTGGATGTCGTTGAAAAACTTTGTGATAAAGTTGGCATTATTATTGATGGGACCTTACAAGTTGATGGAACGTTATCATCCATTAAGACTAACAGTAAAGATGGTACCCTTGAAACGCTGTTTTTTGACTTAATGGAAGAAAAAGTGGGTGAAGACCATGCGTAATGTCATGACGGTATTTAAAAAAGAAATTTATCGGGTTATCTCTGATAAACGACTGGTCTTGACCGTATTTATTGTACCAGGGCTAAGTATCTTTTTAATCTATAGTCTGATGGGGACCATCATCAGTTCACAAATGACTGAAGCCGAAACCCACACTGCTAAAATTTATGCAGAACATTTGCCCTCTAGTATAGAAACCATCATGGATGATCAAATGCGTTATGAAATTGTCGAAGAAACCTACACTCGTGATGAACTTGAAACAATGATTCTTGAGGGTAATCTTGATTTAGTAATGATTTTTGATGAAGATTTCACCGCACAAATCGAAGCTTATCAAGGTAGTGCGTTGCCTAGTATAGAAGTTTTATATAACCAAAGTGAACAACACTCACAAGGGGCTTTTTCACGCTTTCAAGGTGTGATGGCTACCTTCCATGAACAAGTCATCATTGAACGACTAGAAAACCCCGAGGATTATCAAGTCTATACACTCAGTCCTTCAAACATTATGGATGAACGCGCCGCAGCGGGCGCAGGCTTTGCGATGTTGATGCCGATGTTGATTGTGATTTTCTTATTTGCCGGTGCGATGAGTATCGGCCCTGATGCGATTGCGGGGGAAAAAGAAAGAGGCACCATCGCAACCTTGTTGGTACGCCCCGTAAAACGCTCTTCAATCGCACTTGGTAAAGTGTTGAGCTTAGCGGTTTTATCATTACTTAGTGCCTTATCGAGTTTTATCGGAATTATCTTATCACTACCCAGATTGATGCAGATGGATGATAATTTGCCGGATGTATCTATTTATGGCGTGAGCGAATACTTGTTGATTTTGGCATTATTGATGAGTACGGTGTTATTCATCGTTGCACTTATTTCCATACTCAGTGCGTATGCTAAAACAATTAAAGAAGCCTCAATGTTGATTATGCCATTTTATTTTATTGCCATTATCGTTGGTGTGATGAACTCATTTGGAGCCGATACATCGGATGCCGCATTGGTTCATCTGATCCCAATCTATGGCCCTATTAATGTCTTAAGTGGTATTTTAATGTTTGATTTCATGCTTATTAATCTCATCATTACCATTCTTTCGAGTTTACTTTATACTGCTATTTTGATTGTTGTACTTAATAAGATGTTTAGTAGTGAAAAAATAATGTTTCAAAAGTAGGTGATTCATATGGAAAAAATTCCAATCGGTACGATAACCAAACCCCACGGTATCAAGGGCAGTGTCCGTGTCAAAACTGACTCTGATTTCAAAGCCAGTCGCTACAAGGTAGGGAATACGTTATATATTAAACACAAAAACACCTATCAAAGCGTAACTATTGCCGGATTTTTTGAAAAAGGCACGTTAGATGTCTTAACGTTTGAAGAGTTTAGTGATGCCCAA
>PWMS01000100.1 GCA_003558105.1 Mollicutes bacterium
AATATTTTTGTTTTTAGAGCTTTATGATCCTTGGTATCAAGCTTTGTTCGCTATTGGTATATTTATGCTGAGTATATTTATGGGCCTTTGGTTATTTGAAAAGAGTCCCCTTTACAAAAAACACCTTGTCGATCGGATGAAAAAAGGGGGCGAATTGAAATATTCGCTTTTACAAGCCCAAGGGATGTTCGCTTTTTTGATTATAATGTTTATCGGTGTTTTACCGCATAGCGATGATACCATCGTTGTTACCGCTGTGATGAGCTGGGGCGTAGGCGATGCCTTGGCAGCCCTTATCGGCAAACGCTTTGGCAAACGTAATAACGTGATGAAAGGGTCAGATCCTAAAAAAACACAAATGGGTTCAAGCGCGATGGGCATCAGTGTTTTTCTTGTCGTCGGCTTAACCCTCTTCTTTCACGGGGATATCCTTTGGTGGGTTGCATTGATTACAGCCTTCATCGTCGCACCGCTCTCAGCCATCATGGAGGCATACGCCAAAAAAGGATTAGACACTTTCTTCTTACCCATCTTTATCGCATTTTTAGTGTATGGCATTATCATAATATTTACGGTAAGCGGGGGCTTATAAAATGAACGATAAACGACAAAAAACCCTCACCTTATCTGTGATATTTAGCAGTTTTGGCCCATTCGCAACTGGCTATGCCTTGTTTATGAATACCTCAGCGACACAATTGGCTGATTTTTTACGAAGAAGTGTCGAACTCACCGTTTTGATCCTTGCGTTAATCATCTATCTAAAAATTAAAAACAACGCTGTTTCTGCTAGTCAAAAAACACAGTATCAACGTTTGATTTATAAAATATCCGCTATCGTTTTACTATTTAGTGCCCTTATTTTATTCGGTCTTTTCATCCGTGCGATGCTTTATCCAAACATACCGAGTGGCAATATCTATCTCGGTCTTGCGGTCGCGGCTTTGGGTATCTTATTCAACGGGTATTTTTGGATGCGTTACCGTCGGTTTAACCAAGAACAAGAAAGCGCCTTAATGGATACACAAGGTAAGATCTATCAAGCCAAAACCTTTGTGGATATCAATGTCGTTATCGCACTTTTAAGCGTTCAAATCTTTGCCGGTCATTGGGCTAGTTATTGGATTGACACCATCGGAACGTTGATTATTGCAGTCTATTTAATCATCCGAAGCATGTTGTTTTTTCATCAAGCCCAAAAACAAAAATCGGTGTGATTTGATAGGCTTATAAAACAGTAAAATTGCGTTTTTTTAATGGATTATATATTGCAACTTGTTTTAATGTAATCTTTATTTGTGGTATAATAAGATAAATAAAAATATGGAGTGGGTATGATGAAAAAACTTTTTGGATTGATGTCCTTATTATTAATAAGCTTGTTGATTTCAGGCTGTGATATTATTCAACAAGAGATCGAACGCATCGAATCGATTGAACTTGAAGATTTCGCCGTTGATATTACTGACCAAAGCATCCTTTTAAAAATCACAAGCAACGCCGATGAACAAGTCATTGAAGCCGTTATAATTAATGACGTTGAGTACGATTTGATCAGCCAAGGCGATGATTGGTATTTATTAGAAGAAATCCCTATCGCAAAAGACTATAGCATTAGCGATGTTTATTACCGTAGTGGCGTAGGAGCCCGCTTGACCTTTGGTATCGACTTTGAGATTACTATGGATGAAGCTATCGAGGAAGTCCCAGATGATTTACTTAAAGAGATCACCGGCGAAACGCAGATTGGGGCTTATACCATTAACCTCAGTGAAACTGAACTGGCCGATATTCAAAGCGAAAACGACTTTACACAAGAAGTCCTTGCCGATTGGGCCTGGTTAATTCTAGAAAATGATGAACCTATCTTTGCCGTCTTTGAACACAACGATATTCTTTATGTGGTTGAACCACCTGAAGACGCAGACGAATTTATTGAATAGTTAAATCACTAAAAAGTACCCCATTTTCACATAGGGGTACTTTTTTTCTGGTTGTAGAACACTTTGTTTTAAATGTAATTCAAAAATGATTCGCGTCATTAGAAAAAATCGAACTACCTTCGCTTGTACTGTATATAATCTTTGCACAACCATTGAAGACAGATGCCTTTTTAAACATAGTCTTCCATCACTACCGCAACCTTAAAGCTCGGAATGTTGATATGGGTGCTCAGGCGCCACATAATTACGATTGTTGAATATATCGGATGCTTTAACCTTAAAGATATACACTATATACGCAATCAGCAGCGTCAAGGCTTCTGCGAGCAAAAAGGAGAACCACACCCCGCGGACGCCATATAACCTAGATAATATAATCGAGATAGGAATAATGATGACAAAACCCCGCAAGAGTACGATAAAAAGCCCAAACCTAGGCCGTTCAATCGCAGAAAAGAAGACAGAATACAGTATATTTAATCCCGCAAAGAAAAGACCGATGAAATAGATGTTCATACCCTCAACCGCCAAGGCTTGCAACGCTAAGTCATGATCACGATTAAACCCCGAGATGATAACATCACCAAAAAACCAAAACATCGTATAAATAACCGTGGAAAGCGCGATGATAAGAACCGAAGCCAACGCTAATATATGTCGCATTTTATCGGCATCATTTTTTGAATAGGCTTGGGTCAATAAAGGTTGTACCCCTTGAGACACCCCGACAAAAACCGAAATACTTAAAAGCGATAGATTGGCGATAATACTGTACGCTGCCACAGCCGTGGTTCCTTGCAGCCCATCGAGCAAGCGATTAAAAAGGCTCATGACAGCACTATAAGAAAAATTAATCAAAAATGTCGATAAACCTAAGGTTATAACTAAAGGCCAAAACTTAAACGCCCCTTTAAAAGGACCCAAAGTAACGGTGTTTTTCTTAAGAATAAAAAACATCGATAAGGGAATCAAGCCAAGAAGCGCTCCGATACTAGAGGCTATGGCTGCGCCAAACATGCCTAGGGGGAGCACAAATAAGAAAAGATAATCAAATGTTATATTCGCAACGCTCGAGGTCAACAATCCCCCCATAGCAATCGCAGGGATTCCGTCGTTGCGAATAAAAGCGACCAATATATTATGCAATATGTAAAGCGGACTAAACAACAATATAACCCGTACATAATCCGCGGTCATATTAAATGTCACATGGCCTACGCGCGCACCGAGTAAACTTGTCATATTATCATGAAAAAACAGACCTAATATCATAAAAATCAAGGACAAAACCACACCAAACACCAACGTTGAGGTAAAAACATGATTGGCCTTTAATTGTTGTCCTTGCGATTTAAAAACATTATATTTAATCGCGCCCCCAACACCGATCATCAATCCAGTCGCATGGATAACCCCGAAGAGAGGAATCGCAAAATTCAACGCCGCTAAACCATTATTTCCCAAAGCCCGACCAATGAAAATAGTATCTACCACAAAATAAAGCGATAAAGCGACCATGCCCAATACGTTAAGGGAAACATATTTAAAAAATTCTTGTTTGTTTTCTTTTGTCACATATGGTCCCCCTTTTTTTATTCATATATTTAATTATAAGAGATAATGTCGGTTTTGCCAGTATAGTACATCTAAATACGCTTTCATAAATATCATTAAGCAACCTTTTTAAGTTCATCTTATAAAAAAAGTTTTTTTTCAAAACTTTTTTTAATTTATCACCTTTTTGCCGACCCAATCGCGTTTAAGCCAACGAATCAATACCAAAATACCACGCACACATTCATCCGCCGCAAGGGCGATAAAAATACCCAAAAGCCCCCATTCTAAACGTAAGCCTAACCACCAAGCCAAGGTGATCGCAACGCCAAACATGGAGAAGACCGCAATGATTACGGGATAGATGACATCGCCTGTGGCCCGAAGTGCTTGAATCACAATTAAATTAGATGTTCTACCGATCTCTAAGACAATCACCACCAACATCGCTTGTCTAGCCATCGTGATGATATCTTCATTATCGGTAAAGATACCGATTAATGTCGGAGCTTGCCAAGCCATGATTGTCACAATGCTCATGACGATGACAATCGCTAAGCGCATCGTTTTAATCGTGCGTCTATAAGCATCCTCGATATGCTTACCGCCGACCAACCAACCCACGATGACTTGATTGCCTTGTGCTAAGGCTAAAGAAAAAACCAATACGGGCATCATAAGATTATGGACGTAAATCTGGGTAGTTAAGGCCAAGGCCCCAAGCGTATTGATAAAGCTAAGTAAAATCACTTGCATAAACTGATACGAGAAATGTTCCAAAGCACCGGGTATTCCAATCCTTAAAACCCGTGGAAAGTAATAAAACAACTCTTTAAAACTATTGAGAAATAAGCGGGCCACAAAATAGCGTTTAAAGAAAAACAATACAATCAGGAAGGTAACGATTTTACTAAAAAGTGTCGCATAAGCTGCCCCCGCAACCCCGAGTTCGGGAAAAGAACCTAATCCAAAGATTAAAAACGCATTTAAGACAACGTTTAACATATTTGTCGCCGCAATGATAACCATCACCAGCTTGGTTTTACCAAAGCTTTTGAACCCAGCACTAACCGCTTGTATCCCCGCGATAAAAGGAATCCCAATCGCAACGGTACGCAAATAGAAAAGTGAATCTGAGAATATTGTCGCATCTGTCCGGATTAAGATAAAGACTTGTTGAGCAAGTAAACTGATAATCACCGTCAAACTAATACCGATGAAGAAACTGCCAAATAACCCAGCCCGCATCACCGCTTTAGCCTCTTGTTCTCGCTTAGCCCCAACAAATTGACTAACCAAGACCCCAACCCCAAGTCCAACCGCGTTCATCAATACGATAAACACCGCCATAATACGGTTGGCATTCCCTACCGCAGCTACGGACAAATCGCTATATTGACTCAACATCAACGTATCGGCAATCCCCATCATCATGAAAAAAAGTAGCTCGATATAAATCGGCCACGTGAGTCGAAATAATTTGTATTTTTCTTTTGACTGCGCGTCTTTAAACATGATGTTTTCACCTCAAAACGAACTTATTATAGCACGGGTTTCTAAAATGAAACAATGGTATGAACAAAAAAATATTAATTGTTATATCATTTTTGCTATGGATAGAAGGTGATTATGTATCGTGTATGCTTGATAAAACAAGGCTTTCTTAGCTATGTATTTGAGGTTGACTATTTTTGATAAGTCTATTAAACTTTATTAGAGTAGATAAAACAACATAAAGGGGGATACTATGTTAGGTATAGCGCGTATTGCCACAACGATGATCATCATTTTAGGTTTTTCACTGACGCCTCTAAGATGTAGTAGTCCTAATTTCTCTGATCTTCAAACAGCCAAAGACGCCAATGAGACAACATTACTGCCTATCGATGCAACCGATACCTTCTCTAGCACGCATGGAGCAATTTATGTCACGGGGCGTCTCAACGATGCCATCGAGCCAGTCGATGTTACCATTAAATGGTACTTTATGGGCGAACAAGCTCTAGATGGTGAGAAGGTCATGATTTATGAATATACACTTTCAACTACCTCAGGACGCTTTAAATTCTGGCATACCGAGAACGGATTGAATGGCTGGAAAATTGGCCATTACGAAGCTAGACTATTTCTTGAAGACAAACACAAAGAAACCCTTAGTTTCAACATTGTCGAATAACCAACACCATATTTTTAAAAAAATGCTTTGGATAGGCTCAATAGCCGTCCAAAGCATTTTTATTGATCGCGAATTATCTTGCGGATATCCCGCATGATAGCGTTGGGATCTTTATACCAGTTGGGCGCAAAGATACGATAAATATGCCAGCCCCGGGCTTCTAAATATTTTTCTTGATGCAAAAAGATATCGCGGATATCGTCTGCTTTATTCGTGTCATGAATATCGCAGATAATACCTAATTTATATGTTTTTTCACCTTTTAACGCTATCGCAAAGTCAAGTTTATACCCACCGATACCCATATTGGTTTGAACATTAAAATCTTCACGATTCAAACGTTTTAAAATGTCACTTTGTAAATCACTAAGGTTATCTTTGGGTATGGTCAACTCCGTATCGTTTAATGATTCAAGAATACCAGCGGCCATCGTTGGTTCGTTTTTCGATATATGATAACAATATTGAAGATACGCTTTTAAACGCTTGGGTCCACGGCTTTTTAAATCCTCGACATGAAACTGGTTCGGATAAAATGACGTTACGACAAATATTTTCTTTTTCGCCCGTGAAACAGCGACATTCAAGCGGTTTTCGCCACCCTCGTTATTTAGCCAACCAAACTGCCTTAAAAAGCGTCCCTCTTTGTTTTTCGCATACGCCGTAGAAAAAATAATGATATCACGCTCATCGCCTTGTACGTTCTCGATATTTTTCACAAATAAACTATGATCTTCGCCATCTTCAATACGGTCCATTTCATTCTCAAGACGCTTGGCATGAACCGATGTTTTAAACAACTCTTGATCTATCAAATCTTCAATCAAGTTGCGCTGTTGAACATTAAAGGTAATAATGCCGATGGTTTCTAAGGTTTCTTTCTGTCTTAATACCGTTTTAAGAATCTCAATGACTTGTTTGGCTTCGGGAAGATTTTGTCGGGCATCCCACAAGCCTTTTTCACAGACGATATATTCAATCGGCGGTTTTTTAGGCATAATTTGATTGGGTGATACCAGCAACTTACCATCATAAAAAGCATGGTTGGAAAATCCGATTAACTCTTCATATTTTGAGCGGTAGTGATAATTAAGTATCGTTTCTTTGTATTTATATTTGGCCAAATCAAGTAAACTCTGGGCATCCAAAGTAATATCCAATTCTTCATCTTCATCGAGTGAAGCCTCATCAATATTTAAACGTCCGGCGCCTAAAGAAGAAGGTCTTAATTGCTTTGTATCCCCGGCAATGACAACTTTTTTAGCACGGTAAATGGTCGGAATAGCCTTTTCTACAAACATTTGTGAGGCTTCATCAAAAATGACCAAATCGAACATCGCGAAGTTCAAAGGGACAATCTCTGAGATAACTTCTGGGGTCATCATCCAAACGTTAATGTTGGAAAAAAGTTCCAGTTGGTAGGTATGTATGAATTTTGAGACGCTCCATTTACGTTGGGTTTCAATCCGCCGCTTGATATCCATAATGCGCTTTGAATTAGAAAAATTAAGGGCATCTTGATAAAGCGACATCGCAAAATCTTCTTTTGACATCTCTAGTTTTTCTTTGATGTGCCCATTTAATGTTTTCATTAAATCGTGGTAGTGGTTCAAATCATAAACTTTATCTTGGTTGAGCGCTTCGAATTTCTCAATATACCCCGTATAAAAGGTATCAAATATCTTTTCATGTTGCAGGTGTATTTTCTCAACATTTTTAAATGGCGCATCATACAGCAACATCTCAAGATAATTTCGCTCTGTTTCATTGAGATGTTTGAGGTGGTGTCTGGCCCGTTCAAAAGCATTGATCTTGCGTTGTACCATATCATAAAGTGTCGCATCCTTAAGGAGAAGTTTTAAATACTTTTTCGCAAGCCGCTTTTGTTTAAAAAGCATATCAATCTGGGGGCTATACGCCTTAATAAACTGTTTTCTTCGTTTTTGTTTACCAAAGAACCACGTCTTCTTATCCTTTTCTAAAAACGCTAAATACGCGTCTTCAAATTTTTTCTTACGCATCTTTTCACTGCGTGTCAATTGGGTGTTCATTTTATGAATGATGGGATAATGGTCAACAGCACGCAAATAATCTAGTAAAACACGCATTTTATTCTTGTTGTTAAAGCGGTTCTCTAGCGCGGTGAGTTGAGCCTTGCTCAACGATGAAAACCGTTTTGTAAATAAACCATATACGATTTCAGGCGAAAAATCCCGATGCCATTGTTTCATCGATAGATAACGATTATAAATCGCATGGATGGCAATGTCATGCGTATCTAGCGTGTAAAACTTAGCGTGCATCGTTTCTAATTTATGTAGAACCTTTTCGATGAGTTCATCGATAGCCATGCGGTCATTGTTGTGATTTCTAACCGGCGGCAGAGGGTCGATAAAGTTTTTAACCTGGTTATAAAAAGTGTTTTTATCTTGGGCATCATCCATAAATAAAGCAAACTTTGAGGCATACCCCAAACGGCTTTTGATGACGTCTAGCGCAACTTTTTTTTCACTGACCACCAAAACATTTTCCTTTTTATCGATCTGTTTGGCAATCAAAGAGGTAATCGTTTGTGATTTTCCTGTGCCTGGGGGACCCCAAATCACAACCTTATCATGGTCATCCAAGAGACTAATAACCTTCTCTTGGGCATAGTTCAAATCATTGATATAGGTGAGTCGCTTCTCATCAACCGCGATTTTACTATCGGATTGAAAAGGGGAAGTTTTAGAATAGTCGTATGGTTCATAAGGATTATCCAATAAATCATCCAGTAGGTTATTGTACTTCTTACTGGCAATGATGGTAGATATATCTTCTTGGATTTTTGAAGAATAAATTCGGTACTTCCCTAAAACAAGATAGTTTTTTATATCCAATCGGCCTTTTTTAATCTTTTTAAAGTCAGCCTTAGTTGTCTCTTCAAAAGCTTCAAAATCGTATTTAGCCTTTTTGCTAGGGGATACTTCCAAATGGTTTTTCGATAAAAAAGGCAATAATACCGAATTGATGTTTTTAACCGATAAATCTTCTGAATCGGGCATATCTTTGATATCTTCAATACCATTAAATTTATGGTGCGCCAACAATAAATCACGGTTCATCACGACATCGCGATTTTGGTCAAACACAAGATAAAAATCCAAAGCTTTTCGCTCTAAAATCACGGGAAAAAACAATAAGGGGGCTTTAACTTCAAACCCTTCATTAGGCAGACGGCCTTGAATGAAAGGATAAGCAATATACAGTGGGTATGAACCCGTTTCTTTGACTTCTCGGTTGGTTTCACGGTAAAGTAAGGTCAAGCGTCGGTAAAACGTCTCTTCTTCACTGGTGGCCTTTTTATGCGCCGTCAGCTTTAATGCTTTACCCCCTTGAAAGATCATCATCTTCTTTAAAGCCTCTTGATGATCAAAAAGCGTTAAATCTAAGGCATGACGCTTCGATAGTTTCCCCGTATAAAGATTGCGGTTACGTCTTGAGATATCGGTTAGACGGTCTTGATAATCCGCTAAGAGCTGGTGGGATTTTTTAGAAACGTTCACTTCTTTAATCATGGCATTTTTATGTAAAAAAATCACACGAAGAAAATCTTCGGCGTAGTTTTGAATAAAGACATCGCCAAGCCCTTGAATCGCTTGGAAATCCGATGTTTTAAGCGGTTTTCGTTTAGCCATTTCTTTTAAAGCTTCATCGGAACAAATCATCGGGGCGCGGCCATTTGCATCTTTATACCGAACTTTAAGCTGATCCCTTTTTTCCGATAAAGCCTCTAACAATGGGTCTTTTTTTAAAGGCATATAAACGCTCCTTTAATGATGTATTAAACACTATCCGTCAACTATAGTGTATCATAACTCCATCTGATATAATATTAAATCTAATGGAAAGAATCCTTTTTAAATGCCTAGAACAAAGACACAAACACCAATATAAAGAAAAAGCATCACCGGTGGCGCCCAGCAATGCTAAATCACTACTTATCATAATATCGCTTGTCTAAACAAATGGATTTCCTCTTTTATAATCGCTATACTTGGTTCTAAACGCCGCTGCGTTTGTATAAACAATTTTTTGAACAAAGACGACCGCGACAATCATAATTCCAATCAATACTGAATGCACAGCTTGTATCATTAAGGCCGAACCAAGGGGAATAACTATCGTTGCCATGGCTAAAGCCGCATCAAGATCATTGATAAAAGGCGCGATGATGAGCACCAAAATCAAATAAATCAGTATAAACCAAGGCGCATAAATAAGCATACCACCCATGAGAATCGCAATACCCACGCCATTACGAAAGCCGATAAAAACATTAAAATTACGTGCAATCATGGCAATCAATATCAATAACATTGGTAAAAAGACCCATGTGTCAAACAAAAGCGTAAGTGAAACCAATAAAGCCCCTTTTAAAAAATCAAGCGATAAAGTCATGAAAAATTCAGGTTTCTTAATATTGATTAAGACTTTATAAGCCCCAACAAGATCGGAACGAACATGCGCCAATTTATCCTTATCCATAAATAAACCAAGGATATAGGCATTGGGAATCATGCCAATCACATAAGCTAAAACCAGCAACAATAAGTTAATCATAAACATCTTCTTCCTGTGATTCATATTTAGGTATTGAATAACCTTTAACATATCATTATACCAAATCACAACCCATTAAAAAACACATAAGCTTTTTTCCTATCTTTCTGCATAAAACCATCCAAAGAATATCAACAATCTTATAAATATTTTTATCTAAAGTAGCGCGTTTAGAGATTATTTGTTACGTGCGTTTCTTGTTTTGTATAAATGGTTTTGATATTATAAAGAAAACATGTGTTTTTATTTTAATGACGAGATAATTCAGGGAGGCAAGCATGGAGAAAGATAGGGTTTCAAAACAAACATTAGAAGAACAGTTATTTCAAAGAAATACCACAAAATTTGGATTTGATTTAAACCCCGTGGTTTCGATTGCCACAGGTTTATTTGTATTGGTGTTAACCATTTATGCTTTTGTCTCTTTAGCCCCGTGGTATCCTTTTGCCTCTGCGTTGCAAGTATTCACAATGATACAAGGAGGCATTGTACGGCATTTGGACTGGGTCTTCATCCTTACCACCAATTTCTTTATTGTTTTAGCCCTCTATTTGGCTTTTTCGAAACTAGGTCGGGTTAGAATCGGTGGATTAAAAGCCAAACCTGAATTTTCAACCTTTGCTTGGTATTCGATGTTGATCTCAGCGGGTATGGGGATTGGTCTGATGTTTTGGGCGGTTGGTGAGCCTTTAAATCATCTACATTCAGCCCCACCAATTTATGGTGGTGAAGGGGGCGCTTTTGCGGCCATGGCCACAACGTTTTTGCACTGGGGTATCCATCCGTGGGCCATCTATGCAATTATCGGCCTTGCTTTATCGTATTTTGCCTACAATAAAAAGATGCCTTTATCGGTTCGTTCCATTTTCTATCCAATCTTTAAAGAGCGTGTCTTTGGCAGACTTGGCGATGTCATCGATATTTTAGCCATCTTGGCTACTTTATTTGGCTTGGCGACCTCTTTAGGTTTAGGGGTCCAACAAATTAACAGTGGTCTTAACTACTTAATCGGCATTAGAATCTCCACAGGTATGCAAGTATTTTTAATCGCAGCCATCACTTTAGTCGCAACCATCTCAATCCTCTCAGGTATTGATAAAGGAGTTAAGTTTCTCTCTAAGATGAATATGCGTATCGCATTTGTATTTATGGTTTTGATTTTTTTCATAGGGCCTACCGCTTATATCATTCGACTCTTCTCAAACTCACTGGGTCTTTATATTTCTGGTTTAGTGCCTGCTTCTTTCCACCTATCGATGGACCACGGCATTTGGGAAGGCGCTTGGACGGTATTTTATTTGGCTTGGTGGATATCATGGTCACCTTTTGTAGGTATGTTTATCGCCAGAGTATCAAAAGGGCGTACCATCCGAGAGTTTGTGATTGCGGTCATGTTGGTACCGCCCTTGCTTTCCTTTGTCTGGCTTTCCGTATTTGGTGGCACCGCATTCTTTGTCGATGAACAAACCGGTGGCGCATTATCAAGAGCCGTTGTCGATCGTGGTTTAATCGATATCGCGCTTTTCCAGATGATTCAAGACTTGGCATCATTCTTTACACTACCCTTTATAAGAGGTCTTGTCGCGTTGGTTTTATCAATGATCGGAACCATCTTAGTTATTTCCTTTTTCATTACCTCCAGTGACTCCGGAAGTATTGTGGTTAACAGCATTGCCTCCAGTGGTAAAATCAATACCCCTCGTGGGCAACGTGTCTTTTGGGCAGCAATTGAAGGGCTTATCGCGGCGGTGCTCTTAGTAATTGGTGGGTCGCATGCGCTAAGCGCCTTACAAGCTGCGGTCATTATTACCGGCCTTCCCTTTGCCTTGGTACTAGCGGCCATCAGTATATCTTTAATCAGTAGTCTCCAACTCACATACAAAAGACAAAAACGCGTGCGTGATACCAAACAGATTGTGGGCGTGATTGAAGACAAAACCGATATTGATGTACACCTATAAAAGATTAAATATCTAACAAACACTAGTTTTAACATAAAAAAATCTCGAAATCTTTCTTGTTTTGAGATTTTTATTCATCCATATGGATAGTGTGACGAAAGACACCAAAAATAATCCTAAAGATGACAAATGTCACTATACTTTTTGTTTGTCATCATGTAAGCTAGGATGCGAGGTGATAACAGTGATTAAAAAAATAATGGTTGTTCTTATGGTTTTACTTATAACGCTGATCTTGGGCTTGAGTACCTATAACCACATCAGTAAACAGAAGGATTTAAATGCCCTAGAAGATAAAGGCACACGTATATATACCGAATCGGGTGAATATCATATACACCGCTACGGTGAGGGCGATGTTATCGTATTTCTTTCCGGTCTAGGTACAACATCCCCATTATATGATTTTAAACCCTTATGGGTATCGTTGAAAAATGATTATGAGATTGTTGTGATTGAACGTCAAGGCTATGGGTATAACGATAGTTCGAGTCACGATAAAGCCATCGATACGACTGTATCCGGCTATCGCAATGTTTTAAAACAAATCGGCATTGACGGACCAATAAGTTTGATAGCTCATTCGATGGCAGGTCTTGAAGCTGTGTATTGGGCCCAACATTATCCTAAAGAAATCCATCAAATCGTAGCGCTTGACCCGACCATCGCACCGATGGTTATCGACCATCTAGCGTTGCCTGGAGTTATCCAAAGAAATATCCAATATATGGTTTGTTTGTTAGGCATAGCTAGATTTATGGATGAAGATGCTTTACGCGAAGCCTTGCCCATACTAAATTATGAAGCTTTTACTTCCGATGAACAAGCAAATGTCGAAACATTGTTCTACGCTAATATGTTCAATCGTAATATTATACGTGAAATGAAACACATTAAAGATAACGCCTTTATCATTTCGGGTCATGACAAACCTTTAACTACCGATATGTTAGTATTTTTATCTGAAGAAAACATAGATAACCATACAGAAGCCGAAGACGTTTACCAAGCCTATTTTGAAACATTCGAACACGCAGAGATACACATTTTACCAACCTATCACTATGTTCATCATGAATGTCATGAAACCATTCTTGAGACGTTTGACACCTTTATATCGGATGATTAGATTGGCATTGAATGATTATAAAACCCTAACGTAGCTATGTTAGGGTTTTTTATAATTATCAATATTGATTCATAGTGCTTGTGACAAACAAGCCATTGTTATACCTTAATTTAACTGCCCATATCAAGTTTCTCGTCACATTGCGTTAAAGCATTTCTACTAAGAATAAACACGACATGGACAACGAGAAAAACTGTAAATACTATCGTCATATGCAAAGAGATGGTATAGATGAGATTTCTTAAAAATACCATGCGTAAAATAAGCCAGATGATAAAAAATAACACAGGATATAAAGCCTTAAGTATTGTTTTATATGACGGAACACCACTATTAAAGCTTTGATGTTTTACGTTCACAAACACCGCACGGACTTTTATAATGATGCTAGCAAGCATGAACGCGATGATACCATATAATATCATGACACTCGTAAAAAATACACGACCCATTTCTGGGGTGGGTTGATTTAATATCCCGGTCAATAAGATGCTTGAAACATACAGAAATTCCCATGCCGTTTTATCGTTGGTCATCACGATAAAACCATCCTTGGTATCTGGATAGAAAAACGCTTGCGACAACGATCCACTCCCCTCACCGCCATGAAAGACCGCTGGGTAGTCTAAAAATACCCCTAGCCCCATTCCAGATGCACCTAAAGCGTAAAAGTCATCTGGCTCAATTTGAAAGCTAAACATCTCTTGCTGCATACCCTCACTAAGCATGTCGCTTTCTGATAAGGCTAAAAATAATTTAAGTAAATCTTCTCCGGTTGTATATAGTCCCCCAGGTGCACTAAATGGGTAACGATGAGGAGGGAGCGGTTCACCCTTTAAATTGTAGCTGGTAATTAGGGTATTGGGATAATCATAGGTGGTATCGTGCATCTTTAAAGGTTGAAAGATATGCTTATCTACATAACGCTCAAACGTTTCATCGCTATAATCCTCAATAAGATATTCGAGTAAAATATAGGCTTGATTAGAATATTCAAAGCGTGTCTTCGCCTCACGAACCATTACGGCTTCACTGAGATTGTGATCACCGGCCAATACCGATTCTCTACTTGGAATGTCATAATCGGGTACAGTGTAATCGCTTTTTCCTGTAATGCCACTTTGATGCGATAAAATATCTCTAATTGTTATCGCGGAATCATCATAGGGACTGTTAGGCAATCGATAATCGATATGCATATAAATAGCATCATCTAGATTGATAGCGGAATGTTCAATCAAATGAAGCACCGCGGTAGCGGCGACGACTTTTGATATCGATTCAGCGCGCATATGATGCTTTTCACCTAAAACCTCTTTGGCTTCTACATCCGCATAGCCAAAATAATGACGATCATCAATCATGCCTTCTTCCATGACAATCACCGATGCACCTTTGATATTATAACGGTTAAAAACCAAAGATAAAGCTTCATCATTTGAAAGAAAAAACGGAAAAAAGAAATAGATAAGCAAACTCAAAAACACCAGAAGAAAAACTATAGTTTTTTGCATCATATCACCCTGTTCTTATAGGGTTAAACATCATCTAACCCCAATATTTATAGCTAGCACGATACATGACTACACATTTAAGCTTAACAAGTTAAAATGCTAAAAACAAGGTAGCCTTTTTATTTAAAAATCTATAATCCCTATAAAAAAGCTTGTCTTATGCTCAACCATAAGACAAGCTTTTATAATTTACGTTATATATTCATTTTCTTTATATATTGCATGCCTTATCAAAAGCTCACCATAAGCTTGTAATGAGACTGAAATTGAGGCAAAACCTTTTAAAATAGGCACATCAAAAACTATATTTAGAATAGTTTATTTTGTTAGATATGGTTTATATGCCGCCATATCTTTCATAGGATCGTATAGGGGAACTTTGTTTTCAATGCGCCCTTGACTATCTTTAAGATAATCTTTTTGCCATTGGTTTAAGTTTGTAAAATCCCATTTTTTATGAATACCCACAAAGACAATGATTTCTCTTATGTTTAAAAACAAAGAAATCTTTTCGATGTCTTTTTGGGTGATGGTTTCATATTTATGATACCCCTTCAAAAAAGCCTTTAAGAATGTCTTAGCCACAGGATATCGTTCATCTTTGGAATCTTCACCAAATACGAATATCGTATAAAAAAGCTGGATGGCAATATCTTCAATATACCAGCTGTACTGACATTCATCAAAATCAAACAACGTCACTTGATTTTCATCAGCATGAAAGTTTCCGATGTTAATATCGCCATGGATTAATCCGAAATTACGTTCGTTTTTAGGCAGTTTCTCTAAGTCAGACATAAGCTCTTTTTGAACTTGATAAATATTTTTCTTTGTTTTAGGTATATACGTCGTTACATGATTAAGATAGTAATTATCAAGATAAGTGTGCCGTTTCTTTGTTTTTGGTTGATACGCGCGGGAAGCTTTATGCATTTTCGCGGTTATTTCTCCTAAGGTTTCATAAAGAGATTCATGGCCTAAATATTCAGGGTATGTTAATTTTTTACCTTTAGCATATTGAAAAACCACAGCATTGTAATTTTGTTTGTCGGTTTTTATATACTCTACGGTATTACCTTCTTTTGATGGTATGGGCTGGCTTAAAGGTATACCGCAATTAGTCAAATAGATCATCCACTCAACTTCGCCTTGCACTTGGCTAAACGTTCTTATTTGAGGCGTGGTTAGTCTTAAAATATAGCTAGATTTACCTTGATTAAACTTATAAACATGGTTTTGATACCCACCTTGAATCGCTTCAACATTAGCGTTAAAATCATAGCGTTTTAACGCTGTTTTGATGGCTTTTTCTAGAGGTTCATCGTGCATATTCTGTGTCATATTAAGCGCTCCTTTGAACTGGTGTTTAGCCATAGCGTAATTGGACTTTGTTTAAATATTTTTAAAGAAGATTAAGGCTCGAGATTTTGATGATTTATGGTTTTAATATAAATTCTACGATCGGATGGCTTAAATTATCAAACCCTATTTCTTTCATAAGAAAAACCCCCTTAAATACGTGCTAGCAACATGATTATTGCAGTCTTATTTTAAGAGAATTTCGGCATAAGCGTGAGGCTTTTCTTACTATAAATCATGATCTTTATGTTTTGCATTTAATTGATATCTTTAGCGGATATCGTTTTAAAATCGATGATGAAAATAATGGGGTTTAGTAACTTTGTGCTTATTGTTTTTCCTTCATAACATACATAGCTCTATCCGCATGGTGGGCCAGTTGATCATAATCAAGACCGTCTTGGGGGAATCTAGAAAACCCTATAGACGCATTAATATGGAGTGTTTTCCCTTCATGATAGATTGGTTTTGTCAGCGTTTTTAAGATGCTTTCTTTAAACCCATCAATTGCATCAAGGTTATATAGGTCACATTTGATAATAACAAACTCATCCCCACCTAAACGTGCCACAAAATCATCTGTATCTATTGAATGCTTAAGGCGATTGGCAACTTCTTTTAACACTTGATCGCCAATGGCATGACCATAGGAATCGTTAATCTCTTTAAAGCCATCCAAATCAATAAAAAGAAATACAAACTTTTTATCTAGATTTTGTGTGCATTCTTCTATTTTATTGGTTAAAAACTCACGGTTTGCAAGACCTGTTAGCGCATCATAATTGGCCCGTCTTACCAGTTCGTTTTCCAACGCTCTTTGTTCGGTAATATCGACGGCTGAGCCGACAATGTGTGTGACCTTATTATCCGAAAATATCGGTGTTAGAGTCGTATTCCAAAGTCTCTTACCAGAAGGCAATTCCAAGCTTTCCTCGTATGTAACTGTCGTTTCTTTATCAACACAGTTTTGATAATGATCAACAACCGCCTCACCGGCCTCACGTCCCAACAATTCATAAGGTGTTTTACCGGCAATCATGGATTGGCTTATACCGGTTATTTTCTGATGTGACTGATTGTTGCGGATAAACTGAAATTGTCTTTTATCTTTGACTTTAATTAAAAACAACGCATCTTGCGTACCGTTAAACACTTTTTCATATTCGTTTTTTAAACGGTTCATCTCATGCTGTGATTTCATTAATTTGGTGACGTTCATATGGGCGCCAAGCATACGGATCGGTTTTCCATCATTATCTCTAATCGCAAACCCTCTACATCTAACCCATATGGTGGTGCCATTTCGATGACGATACCGAATGACTTGATCAAAAGGATGTTTTGGATCTTTAAGATGACGATTAAAGTTATCTTTCACCAAACTTAAATCTTTCTTATGCACAAGTGATTGCCATTCAGAAGCCGCATGTTTTTTTTCTTTTGGATCATAGCCAAAGGTTTTCCAAAACTTAGGGCTCATCCATTCATGTTCTAAGTCTTCTAGATCCCAATACCAAATGCCATCCAAAGTGGCTTCTTGTAAAAAATCAAAAATTTCACTATCTTCATTAATTTTCTGATACAATTCCTTTTTTAAATAGTTATCAGCGATGATGCATACCCCCTTTAGTATACGGGCAACTCAAATCATGTTTAATGACATCTTTAAAGGTATGATTTAGCCTGCCTACTAGTCAATCAAACACGCTATTGCTTATATTATACAATAATTCTTAAAGATTAAAAGCAAATAGGCTAATTTACAGACATCTGATTAAGTGAACCGTGAAGATGTATTGATGTCTATTTAGATGATGAGTGTGTTCTTATGGCTAATCATGCTTGTCTATGTTTTTATTAAGCTATAATTTGTGCTTATAGGCTGAATTGTTATATAATGGGCTATATCACGTTAGGAGCGATGATTATGCAACACTACCTAATAAACGAGCATGAGGTCAGCTTCGATCCTCTCAAACACCAATACTGGGTCGATCAAAAGCCCGTCATTAGCATCACACAACTCATCGATTCGCTATGGCCAAGGCCCTATAAAAATGTCGATAAAGAGATATTAAAAAAAGCCGCAAATAGAGGCATTGAATTGCGCGATATGATTGAACACTATGAACGCTATGGGCAAAAAACCTATCATACCGAAATGCAAGGTTATCTAGCCTTAAAATCACAACATCAAATCAACGTCTTAGAAAACGAAAAGATTGTACTATTACATCATCATGGCGTTATTATCGCCGCAGGGCGTTTTGATATGGTCGTAGAATCGCCTTATATCAAAGGCTTGGGCATCGTCGATGTTAAACGTATGGCCCACTTGGATGAAACGCGTTTAAGCTTGCAGTTAAATCTTTATAAACTCGGCTACGAACAAACCTACAAAAAACGTATCCATTATCTTAAATGCATCCACATACGCAACCGTTACCACCGTTATGTAGATATTCCCAACAATCTTACTTATGCGAAAGATATAATAGAAAAATATATTGAGAAACACCCCCTCGATTATACCGATTACCTATAGCTTTATTGAATATCATGCCTTTAATATCATCACTATATGATGGATGAAACCAATCTTAATAGATTAGGCGCCATGGACTATAGTAGTGACTTTGAAGGTTTTTTTATATCAAAAAAGTAAATAGATCCAACAAAAACTCTATTTCTAACGTATACCCTATGAATAGAAAGGGTGAGAATCATGGATAAAAGCCAACAACCATGTCGACAAAAACCGAATTTTCATATTATGGCCTCAAAAACATTAAATAACTTAGATTATACCTCAACCTCTATTATTGATCACACGACGCTTGATCCTAGCTTGCAAGTTGTCAATGTCATGAGCTTATCTCATGATAAAATCAAATCGTTGACCGCTTTTTATTTAGCTAAAAGCTTCGCTAACGAAGGCTATAATACGCTACTATTAGAGGCTAACTTACGCCATTCTCGATACACAACGTATTTTAATCTTAATTTAGATAAGGGATTAAGTGATTCTATTGAAGAAGAAACCTTGCATACGGTCAATTACCAAAACAATCTTGATATATTAGCCGGCGGTACCTCTGTTATAGATGTTTCTTCATTCTTAGTTAGTCGGGACTTTAAAGCCTTTTTAAAAACTCTAAAAACACTATACGATAAAATTATCATAGATACCCCGACTTTATCAGAACATAAGGATAGTTTGATTATTAGTGACTATGCTTGTGGCAACATCATCGTGCATACGTCTCTTAGAGATACCTATTGATTGAATAATCTCCTCCAGATGTCTAGTCTTTAACGACCGCTAAAGACTAGATATCTTTTTTGATATATGATTGGGCCCAATAAAAACTGCACCCTTATTTATTGGATTTGATTATATCCAATCATCGGGGTGAAGTTTAAAATATTATAGCTTTTTTGATGTTTTTTACATGATTTTATTATTTTTAAATGTCTTGATCTAAAGTCACGAGAGATTGTCTGGTTGCTTTGTAACCAACACCTTCAATAGCGTTGATTAATGCGTCCGCAAGAATATCGTCATCCGCAAAGGTAATTCTGCCTTTACGTTCGCCTAGGTCGATATCCACTTTTAAAGCGCCAAGGTCTTTGGCAACACGCTCTATACTGGTAACACAAGAAGCGCAGTGTATACCGCCAAGCTTAACGGTCAATAATTTACGTTTGGTCATGAAATCCCTCCTTTATAATTTAAGATAATTTTAAAGGCTCTGTCATGCAAGTACCGCTATCTTCATACGTTCCAAAGTCATGACTCACCGATAGATCATCATATGTTATCGTGATGGTCGCATCGATGTCACTCGGTAACCAGATGCCTTTAAACCCATTATCGTACAAAGTTAAATCATCATCAAAAAGTACATCACCATCGGCACTTTCAATATAAACACTCACCGTTTCATTGGCTAATTCACCACGGCAAGTAACCAAGTTGTGATTGTGACATGGATGGGTGCTGTTAATATAGGGGGCAATGGAAAGGTAAAATAGATCCGCATCAATTGGGTAAGTATTTGTCCCTGATGTCGTATGTATGACTAATTCCGTTTCCAAAATAGCAGCCCCGATGATATTGCCATCGAGTGTTTGTTCATCTAAGGTCTCAACCATCGCTTCAGTCGATAGACCTTCTAATCCATAGATCGCATAGACATCAGGCGTTGTATCCAAAAGTGCCATACCTAAAAAGATCAAGCCTACCACAAATAAAGCGACAGGTATCCAAATTTTCTTCATGTTAATCCTCCAAAGTTTGTCTCATTTTTTTGTATGTTTCTGCATCTATCTCACCGCGTGCATAGCGTTCTTTTAATGTTTCAAGCGACGCTTTGTAACTGCGTTGACTCTCAATGGGGTTGAATGTTTGATAGAGAAGCCCATATATAATCAAAATCACTAAAGCCCACACAAAGATCATGCCAAAACCATGAAAGGCAATGGGGGTTCCGTGATGTGTTGTGGTCATAACGGGGACAATACCAAACCATGTTAGCGCCACATAAAGAATCATGCCAGCAAATAGGATAGATGTTATGGCTATGACTAATTTAACCATTTTTATCACCTCTGACATGATTATATAAAATAAATGTGAATGAATTATGAATCAAAAATAATCTTAACAGTGGTTCCTTCACCAAAAGCAGAATCCACCGTTATACTAGCATGATGCCTATCCAAAATAGATTTAACAATTTTTAACCCAACCCCTGAACCAGTCTCGCTAGCCATCGGTTTAAAAAGCTTGGATTGTGTTTCTTTATCCATGCCTTGGCCTTGATCTTTAACCATCAATTGCTTGGGAGATGTTTTAAGCTGGATGTCAACGGTGCTAGGCGCATCGGTGAATTTTAAGCTGTTCATCAACAAATGATCGATAACGCGTCGGATATCCTCCTTAGAACCTAACAAAGTTACACGGCGATCAATCTGCCAGGACAATTCAACGCCTTTATCTTCAAACAAGACTTTGTGTTTTTCTAATGTTTCATCAAGCAAAGCCGAGAGATCAAATTCATGAATCAACTCTGTGGCGGTATCGTGAATAATCGTATCGATTAATTGACTGATACGCTCAATCTCTTCTCTTAATGAGTGCTTCATCTCTTGATCGGGCGTGAGTCTACCGGCTACAACCCCCTCGATTAAACCTTGAATGATGGTTAGGGGGGTTTTGATATCATGCGCTAATTTCTCAACGTGATCTTTGTGTTTCGTCTGCATCGTTTTAAGATTATCATAACTGAGTTCAAAGCTCTCAGCGAGTTGATGAATATCTTTAAACCGATATTGCGTGCTGAAATCAAGTTCATATACAGCTTGGTGAAGGCGTTTAAAATCATTCAATACCATTTTGTTGGCTTTTTGAATCCCTTTGTTGAAATAGTGAATGGCCCCAATATATACCCCGATAATGACCAAGTTTAATATCAATAAATACGTTAGATTGGCCATTAACAAATTTGACTGCGCGTTATCGATTACAATCGTGCCGTGTTCCACACCATTGATTATAACCGGATAACTTTGCCCTCCCTCAGGTTCAACATCCGTCTCATGACGATATTGACCATCAGCAGTCTCATAGAAAAGAAAAACCTCATGCGTGTGGCCATAATGTTCTAAGTATGTAATGACCGTTTCATCATCAGAAAAAACCGTTAAATGCACAACCATATCTACAAGGCTTTCATTCTGTTGACGGATAGAAGATTGAATATACAGGGTATTAATCGTAATCACCGAGAGGTTGATTAAAATAAACATCAAGGTAAAAGCAATCTTGAAAGAGCGAGACATGCCCCCTGATAAAAAGTCGGTCAATTTACGCATGTTTTTCACCTCTAAACCGGTAACCAGAACCATAAACCGTTTCAATCAAAGCTCTTTCTCCTAATTTCTTGCGCATATTTTTAACATAGGTATCAACAATGCGATCAAACGCCTCGCTTTTTTCAAGACAAGCATCCATGATTTGATTGCGAGATAAAACTTGATTGGGATGTTTTAAAAAAAATATCAGCATCGAAAATTCTGTTTCATTTAAAGGGATTTTGCGACCATCTTTTAATACGATGGAGGCGTTCTTTTTTAAAACAAAGCGATGGTCGTTAAACGTAAATACTAAAGATTCTTCTTTCATGAGACGGCGTTCAATATTTTTGATTTTATAAAGGACTTCTTCTAAAGAGAATGGTTTGGTAATATAATCATCAACCCCGTCTTTTAAAAGCGATAACTTGACCCCTTCAGCGGTTTTTGCGGTTAAGACAACGATAAAAACATCGTTGGTTTCTCTAATGCGACGAATAAATGTTTCCCCTTGAAGTCCTGGTAACCTTAAATCGCTAATAAGCAAATCAAACGGCCTTTTAGAAAACGCCTCTAGCGCAGCCTCAGCATGAGAAAATGCCTCTACTTCATGCCCTTCTTGGGCGATGTAAAGGCTCAGTAATTCTCTAATTTTTTTCTCATCTTCAAGAACTAAAACACGCATAAATACCACCACTATTCATCCTTGTAGCTACCTTAATCTTAACACAGGATGAATAACAAACGCAGAAGACCGCGCTTTTTTATATCAAGTCGATGACTATAAACGTTTTATCATCGTATGACTATTATAACCCCGGGGATGATTTTGTCTTGTAAGAACAGCGTTAAAGCCTAGCTTCTCATAAAATGCTTTCGCCTGAAAATCGTTTGTCCCACATTCGACCACCACCAACCCTCTTCGTTTGGCTTCTTCTATCGCTTTTAACATCAATGTCTTACCGATGGCTTGATGGCGATTAGCTTCAAGCACTGCAATGCGGCTGATATAAAGTGTATCCGTATAAACTTCACCTTGAACCCCACCAACAAATTGATCATTTTGTAACGCCACAATTTGAATATCCTCACTTTTTCCATGAATTTGATGTAACTGCACAAACTTTTGGGTATGGGCATCCAACACCTTTTGATAACGATCAATGGGCTCATCATTCACTACCATAGGGTATGACGCCGTGGTGTCTTGCTTCTTAGCATCGAATTGAGCATGATAATACGTACTTGAACCGATATCATCAATTGTAGCGATATGTTTAAAGCCTGCCTTTAAAAAATCATTAAACCGCGTTTTAACAGGGGTAAAAAACATCAGACCCACAGCTTTTTTCTCAAAATGTTGCCATGCATTTTGAATCATGGCCTTAAGAACATCGAGATCGGCGTAATAAACATCCCCAACCGTTGCCCAATCCCAAAAATAGCGTATCATTAAAGCCCCGATAACGGTATCGTTTTTTAGGGCGTAAATATACCGCGCTTCAAAAGCAACCGCACCGGTAAATTGTTGATTATAACTTCTTAAGGTATGTTTGATCATTTCATCGTATTGCTTTGAACTATCTAATTTATAAGTAATCATGAAAACACCTCTTTTTTTGAGCCTATTCATGCATTCTCATACATGAAATTCTATACCATCATATCATATTATCATAGATAATCATTGTTAAAATCGTGTGAAATTTACCAATAAGCCGTTTTTTATGTCTTATACACGCAAAAAAAACACATGTCTTAATATCAGACATGTGTTGTTTGTATTTATATTTTTATGTTTTTATCTACGGCCTCGAGCGTGGGTTTTATAACCTTTGTTTTTCTTTGATGGATGTTTAAAAGCGCGTTTTTTATTTCGTTTTGCACGATCGTTAGATTCTGTTTTGGAGGCTTGTTGTGCGGTTTTATATTGAGATGTTGACTTTGGTCTTTGGAGTTTAAATCGATGATTGGCTTCAACAGGGATGGTCATTTCAATATGACGCTGAATGGCCTTTAAAAGATGTGACTCCTCAGGGCTACAGAAGGAAAGGCTACTACCGAGACGTCCCGCCCTAGCGGTACGACCAATCCGGTGTAGATACGTTTCTGCCGATTCGGGAAGGTCATAGTTAATCACATGCGATAAGGCATCGATATCGATACCTCTAGAAGCAACATCCGTAGCTATTAAGATGTTTGTTTTGCCTTGTTTGAAGTTTTTTAGGGTTTGTTGGCGTTGTGATTGACTCTTATTACCATGTATAGCATCCGCAGGAATCCCTGCATCGTTTAAACTTTTTGTGAGGCGATTCGCCCCTTGTTTAGTCCTTACAAAAACAAGCGCAGACGTGACGGTTGCATCATATAAAACATCTTTTAAAAGTGCCGCTTTATCGGATTTTTTTACAAAGTAGATAGACTGGTTAACGGTGTCTAAAGGGGTATTATCTTTTGCTACTTCAATGCGTATTGGATGATTAAGCAATGTCTTGGATAACTGTAAAATACTTGAGGGTAGGGTTGCTGAAAAAAGCATCGTTTGATGAGGGGTGGGTAGCTTAGAGGTAATATTCTTTACATCATGGATAAAGCCCATATCAAGCATACGATCAGCCTCATCCAATACATAGTATTCAATCGCATTCAAATCAAAGATCTTCATGTTGATTAGATCTAACAAACGGCCTGGGGTGGCAATGATAACATCGACACCGCGTTTAATCGCTTGGATTTGTCGGCGTTTTGGCACACCGCCATATATAGCCGTCGTTTTAACCCGGCTGTTTTGGGCATAGGTGTGAAAACTTTCTTTAATCTGAAGGGCTAGTTCACGCGTTGGTGCAAGCACAAGCGCTCTTGGAACCTTGCGTCCACCTACATTAGGCATCTCTTGGAGGCGTTGAATAATGGGAAGGGCGAAGGCTGCCGTTTTACCCGTACCAGTCTGGGCACTTCCAAGCATATCCTTCCCGCTTAATATATGGGGAATCGCTTCAGCTTGAATAGGGGTAGGTTCTGAATAACCACCTTTAGTGATGGCGTTTAATAAAGTTTGATTCATGTTGAGTTGTGCAAATGTCATTGGTTTGTCTCCTTTGGTTGGTAGTTCAGTGGGCAAAATAAAAACGCTGCAAAGATTTGCAACGTTAAGCATTGCGCCTTTATCTGGGACGATTTCTAATATTGATCGAACTGATACATTATATCACTTTTTTATATAAAAGCCAGTCTTTTGTAAAACCTTTGCAAATTAAGTGGTTATTTTTATGGATTTGATGACCCATAATTATGGTTAATGTCTTCTTAAACTTTCAAACATAAATCCTGTTTTTACTATATGTATTTTTTTGACACTATAAATCTATACAACCAAACAGCTTCTATCTGACTTAAGGGTCAATTTTTTACCTAAATTGTGCTACAATAAAACTGAGGTGATAAAATGAAATTTCAAGACTATACGTATGAACGACCTAATATTGAAAAGGTAAAGAACAATTTTAATGAAGCTTTAGAAGCTTTTAAAAACGCTTCTAAAAAAGATGCGGCTTTAAAAGCGATTGACACCATGAACCAGATTCGCTTTGATTTTAGTACGATGTCAACGATTTCTAACATCCGGCATACCATCGACACACGCGATGAATTCTACGATGAAGAGAAATCATTTTTTGATCAAAACGGTCCTATCATGAGCGAACTTGTCAATAATTTTTACAAAGCTTTATTAAAAACACCATTAAAAGAGACACTTAAAGAAAATTTAGGCGACTTACTCTTTAAAAAAGCAGAGAATGCCCTTAAGACATTTGATCCCAAAATTATGCCTTTACTTAGAGAAGAAAACCAACTCGCCAGCAAACACCAAAAAATCACCGCATCGATTGAAATTCCTTTTAAAGACGATACCTATAACTTAAGTCAAATGCGCGTCTTTATTTCAGATAAGGATAGAGCGGTGCGTAAGGCTGCTTCCAAAGCCACGGAAAATGTTCTTCTCACCAAAGAAGAAGAACTTGACCAATTGTATGATGACCTTGTCAAGGTGCGTACAAAGATTGCTCATGAACTAGGCTTTGATAACTTTATCGAACTAGCCTACGCACGATTAGGCCGTACTGACTGGGACAAGGATGATGTCTTAGGTTACCGCCAACAAATTAAAGATGTCGTTGTCCCCCTCAATAAAAAGCTTACTGAGCGCAAGCGCAAGCGTCTTAATTTAGAAACGCTATATCATTATGATTTATCGCTTGATTATTTAAGTGGCAACGCAAAACCCAAAGGCGATAAAGACCATTTGGTCACACAAGCCAAAAAAATGTATGAAGATATCAGTAAAGAAACCGATGAATTCTTCAATTTCATGCTCAGTCGAAACCTTATGGACCTAGAAGCCAAAAAAGGTAAAGCCGGAGGCGGGTATTGTACGATGATTCCCAATTATGAAAGCCCCTTTATCTTTTCTAACTTCAATGGCACAAAAGGCGATGTTGATGTTTTGACCCATGAAGCGGGACATGCCTTTCAAATGTATATGAGCCGTCATCACGAAGTTCCCGAATATCGCATGGCTGGGTTTGAAGTCAGTGAGATTCATTCGATGAGTATGGAATTCTTCGCGTGGCCTTATATCGATCTTTTCTTTGAAGAAGATAGTGAAAAATATAAGTTCTCGCATTTATCTCAAGCGCTCATGCTTCTAAGTTATGGGGCTTCCATCGATGAATTCCAACATGAGATTTATGAACATCCCGATATGACCATCAAAGAGCGCAAAGAATTGTGGCGTTCAATTGAAAAGACATATTTCCCTTACCGAATTTATGACGATAACGATTATGCAGAACGAGGCAACAGCTGGCAAATTATCATGCACATTTTCATCGTACCTTTTTACATGATTGACTATACCCTCGCTCAAGTATGTGCTTTCCAATACTTTAACCGTTCAATCAAGGATAAAAAAGAAGCTTGGCAAAGTTATGTCAAACTCTGCAAAGCGGGTGGTTCTAGATCTTTTACAGAACTGCTTGACTTAGCTGAACTCAAAAATCCCTTTGAAAAAGGCTCTTTAAAAACCATCATTCCATCCATCGAAGATGTTTTAAACAAGATTGATGATTCAAAACTCTAATCATTACTATATAAAATGCCTTGGGTAAACAATCGCTTATCCAAGGCATTTTTTGTTTTATTCATTCAATACTAGCTACCGAGTTCAATCCGTTTTCTAAAACGCGTTACTTGAAAATCGTCGGTTTCAATCGTATAGCGATAATAATATTGGTCTTCTGCTTCGTCATAGATGATATGTACCGTAATTTCGCCATCTTCATCTTGGTTGTTATCTTCAATATCGTATTCTATATAATACACATATTGACCATTTTTTATCGTCCGTTCAATTTCAAGAGAAATGGCTAATGTTTCACTTTCATATTCAATTTCAATGTAGATATTATCGCCGTCGAACTCAATACTTAATTCACTTTCATAGAGGGTATCACCATGACGGGATACTTCATATTCAAGGGTATGTTCATCGGCGCTAATTTCTTGGGTTATTTTGACATACGTATCTTCATCGTGAGGGTGTTCAGCCAACAACTCAAGTTCAAAGCCATCCTCTTCTATGGTTAATTCGCCTTCTAAATGGTAGGTGGTTGTGCCGATGATCATAATGCCGTCCAATAAGAAGGTATCCTCATCGTCTTGGGTTTCATTATAGTGCATCGTGTAATCGACGGTTCGCCCGTGCATATCGGTTGTTGTAAAGACCAATTTATAGGTATACGCTGGTAAATCGGAAGCTTCAAGTCTAAATTGCATGGCATCTTTATCACCGATGAGCGGTTCAATCATATTAAGATTACGATTCAATTGTTCAAGGTGATCATCGAGTAAGATTGAGGGGCCACTATCATTAAAGGAAAGTTGCATCAACATCATAGGATTTTGATACATATTGTTGTCATTAATTTCTACTTGACTCAGTAAAGAGATTGCCGATAAGGCCGATAAGGTGTAGGCTTCTTCTTTTTCTGAATAGGCCATTTGACCGTTACCGGGGCCTGGACCTGGAC
>PWMS01000070.1 GCA_003558105.1 Mollicutes bacterium
ACGCACCAAGGAAATAGGTATTCGCAAGGTTCTCGGGGCTTCAGTTTCTGATATAACCCGCCTTATAACCAGCGAATTCGGCATACTGGTAATAGTGTCGAATATTCTGGCCTGGCCGGCTGCATATTTATTTATCAGCAGGTGGCTTGACAACTTTGCCTTCAGGGTCGACTTAAACTGGATGGCGTTCCTGCTGCCTGCAGTATTGGTTTACCTGATAGCAGTGATAACCGTAGGTCTGATATCATACAGGGCAGCCAGCATGAATCCCGTGGTAACCCTGCAGAATACAGATTAAAGCTCAGAATATTGTAGATATAGCAAAATTGTTTTGGCAATTTATACACATATTTAAAATAATTTGTATATTTGCGCCCAATACATCCTTCCAGTCGAAGGGTTTATTTATTGAGAAGGGCTGAGAGAACAGGCTCAGTGATGCCCTAGCAACCCGCCTCTAAAGGCGAAGGTGCTAAAACCTGCCCAAAAGGGAGTAATAAATAAAAACCTTGTTTAATGAAGAGTTTTTCATCCATTACTATTGATTCAGGCCCCCACAGAACTGGTGGGTTTACAAGAGGCATTATCATTCACCGGCAATCCTGCCTGTGCAACAGCAATTTCGGTTCTTCTATGTTTATGCGCTGAATGCGCATATATCCCACTTCAAAATCCGGCAGTTATCCTGTCAATGCACTCCAGCTGTACAGGATAACCTAATACATGTCTGTAATTACAAACCAAAAAAATCAAAAGAAAATGACAGCTATAACATATCACTTCGACACATTACAGGTACACAGCGGCTACAAGCCGGAACCTGGAACCCTGGCAAGGGCAACCCCAATATACCTTACAACTGCCTACCAGTTCCGCAACAGCGAACACGCAAGCAAGCTTTTCTCTCTTGAGGAGAGCGGAAACATTTACAGCAGGATAAACAACCCCACAAACGACATCCTGGAACAAAGGATCTCTGCCCTGGAGGGCGGTGCAGCATCACTGGCGCTGGCTTCAGGACACGCGGCCCAGCTAATTGCAATAACAACGATACTGTCACCGGGGGATAACTTCATATCCTCTCCCTATCTTTACGGTGGCACCTATAACCAGTTCAGACACAGTTTGGGGACGTTCGGGATCACTGCCAGGTTCGCTGAAGGCGACAGGGCAGAAGACATGGAAAAGCTGATTGATGAAGATACCAAAGCTCTCTATGTGGAAACTATAGGCAACCCGGGCTTCTCTGTTCCTGATTTTGATGGTCTTTCGGCCCTCAGCAAAAAATACGGGATACCCCTTATCGTTGACAACACCTTTGCAGGTGCCGGCTACCTTTGCAAGCCGATAGAACACGGCGCGGCATTAGTGGTGCAGTCTGCCACCAAATGGATCGGCGGTCACGGGCAGGTGCTGGGAGGTATCATCACCGACTCGGGCAGGTTCAACTGGAACAACGGCTCCTTTCCGAAACTAAGCAAGCCATCCCCAAGCTACCATGGTCTGGTATTTACCGAAGCGGCCGGAGAGCTTGCATTTATTGCAAAGGCCAGGGCAGAATACTTAAGGGATTTTGGTCCATGCCTTAGCCCATTTAATAGTTTTCTGCTCCTAAACGGGCTTGAGACGCTGTCGTTGCGCATGACCAGACAGTGCAGCAATGCAGCACACCTGGCCGGGTGGCTGTCTGACCATACCAGGGTAAAAAAAGTTGACTACCCCGGCCTTTCCGGCCATCCTGCACACAAGCAGGCAGAGAAATACCTGAATAACGGTTTTGGCGGAGTGCTTTCATTTGAGCTTGACGGAAGCCTGGAGCAGACTGCCGCACTGGTTGACAAGCTGGAGCTGATAAGCCACGTGGCCAACGTGGGAGACAATAAAACCCTGATAATCCAGCCGGCCAATACAACCCACCAGCAGCTTTCGGCCGAAGCCCGCAAGGCAGCTGGTGTAGGGGCCGGGACTCTGAGGGTGTCGCTTGGAATAGAACACATTGACGATATAATAGCCGACCTGGAACAGGCTATAAAGTCTGTCTGATAAAATCACGTTTATGATAAAACATTCTGTAACATTTAAAGGGCCATTTGTCCTTGAGTCAGGTGCAACGCTTGACAGCATTGACATTACCTGCCATATTTCCACACGGGCAGACCTTTCGGGCAAACCTGTTGTATGGATATGCCATGCCCTTACGGCAAATTCAGATCCGGTTGAATGGTGGCCCGGAATGGTCGGGCCCGGGCGTTTCTATGACCCGGAAAAATATACAATCGTGTGTGCCAATATCCTTGGCAGCTGCTATGGCACAACAGGCCCGGGCAGTATAAGGCCGGGATCAGAAAAGCCATGGATGAAGGAATTTCCGCTTGTAACCATAAGGGATATGGTAAAATGCCATATTATGCTTAAGGAACATCTTGGCATTAAAAGGATACATACACTTACAGGGGCATCCGTGGGTGGCTTCCAGGCCCTGGAGTGGGCGGTTTCCGAGCCAGATGTCACAGACAACCTGATCCTTCTGGCCAGCGGATCAAAGGCAACACCCTGGGCAATAGCCATAAATGAGACCAAGCGTATGGCCATGGAGGCCGACAGCAGCTTTGACGGTGTAACCCCTGATGGAGGCAGGGCAGGTCTCGCAGCAGCGAGGGCCATAGGCCTTCTGAGCTACCGCGGATATGAGGCCTACAACTTCACACAGTCAGAGGAGAACAATGAAAAAACCGACGGGTTCAGGGCATCTTCATACCAGAGGTATCAGGGAGAAAAACTTGTAAGGCGTTTTAACCCATACAGTTATTACTCTCTGATAAAGGCTCACGACACCCACAATATTGCCAGGGGCAGGGGCAGTATGGCCGCTGCACTGGCTGAGGTAAAGGCGCGCACCCTTGCATTTGGCATCAGCAACGATATGCTGTTCCCTCCGGAAGAACAAAAGGAAATTGCCCGGCTTATACCAAAAGGATCGTACCATGAAATTTATTCTGATTACGGGCATGATGGTTTTTTACTTGAAAACCAGAAGATCAGCTCTGCAATAGCCCGTTTTTATTCACCTGCAAAACCAAAATAATATGACAGCATATGAAAGAAAACAGAAAATAGGATTGTTTGGCTTCGGGGTAGTGGGCGAAAGCCTTTACCATGTAATATCCCAAAGCCCTGCATCACAGGCAGAAATAAAAAAGATCTGCATAAAACACCCTGACAAGCAAAGGAGCCTTCAGAAAGGTATGTTTTGCCACAATCCGGATGAGATAATTAACGATGCGGAAATAAACCTGGTGGTTGAACTTATCAATGAGCCGGAAGAAGCATATGAAATTGTGAGGGCCGCCCTTAAGGCAGGGAAGAACGTGGTGTCGGGCAATAAAAAAATGCTTGCCACCCATATGGAGGAACTGATCGGCCTCCAGGAGGAGTCGGGCAAAGCCCTGCTTTATGATGCTTCGGCATGCGGAAGCATACCAATAATACGCAACCTTGAAGAGTACTACGATACCGATCTGCTCTTGTCAATTACAGGCATACTCAACGGTTCCTCAAACTATATACTAAGCCAGGCATTCCATAACGGAACATCTTACCGTGATGCCCTTGCCCGGGCACAGGAGCTTGGGTTTGCCGAGTCTGACCCCGACCTGGACGTTGAGGGGTTCGACGCCACCTACAAGCTCAGCATCCTGGCCTTGCACGGATTCGGGCTGATCGTAAAGCCCGGGGATATATTCCGGTTCGGAATTTCAAACCTGGACAAGGCCGATATCCGCTTTGCCAGGGAAAGGGGGTTCAGGATAAAACCGGTTGCACAGGCGGTAAAGTTCGGGGGCGACCGGCTTGCCCTTTTTGTAATGCCTAAAATGGCGGGGCCCGAAGAACACATATACAATGTTGAAAATGAATATAACGGAGTGGTTATTGAAGGGGCCTTTTATGATAAGCAATTTATGTTCGGCAAAGGCGCCGGAGGGTATCCGACGGGCAGTTCCGTCCTCTCAGACATAATGGCAAGGAGCCACCAGTACAGGTATGAATATAAAAAGCGCAGGTACTTCAAGGCTCCCCGGCCTGACAATGATGCCAGGCTGGAGGTCTATTTCAGATACAGGGATCCTAAACAGTTCAACCGGCTCAGATTTGAAGACATAAGCGAAACATACATTACAAGGGACTACTCATATGTTGTGGGGGTTATTTCGCTGAAAAGCCTGCTGAAAGAGCAGGACAAGCTTGCAAGTTCAAAATCATTCCTTGCGTTCATGAAGGTCCTTTAAACAAGTATTAAACACTTTGTAAGTAAAATATGTATTTTTGTCTCTGAACCATACACACAAACTTATATTTCTGTGTCCAAAAAAGTCAGAAACAAGCACAGGGGATTAAGCAGGCATCAGCAAAGGGCAAGGCGAAAGGAGATGATCCGAAGCCTTAAGCCGCTTCTGTGGGCATTTGCAGCATGGTTTGTGATCAATACAATCATCCACCTGCCGGGCCTGAGAGACCACATTGCAACTTTCCTGATAAAGTTCACAACATATTCGGCATACTGGTTCGGCAGGGTACTCTTTTTGCCGGTCGAGGTTGACCGCTTACCCTTCCTTACTGTAAACGGCTTCAGGATGCAGGTTATAATTGAATGCACAGCATACACCTTCTACCTTTTCGCTGTCGTGCTTGTAATATTCGCCAGATGGCCTCTCAGGCATAAATTTACAAGCCTGGCAATCATGCTTCTGGGGATATTTGTAATGAACAACCTCAGGTTTATAAGCATGGGTTATCTGGGAAGCTACAGGCCCGAGCTGTTCGATGTGGTACATGACATAGTGTGGAATGTGCTTTTCGGCTTTATAGTTTTCGGACTGTGGGCCTGGAGGGAACTAACAGCCCGCAGGAGTGTTGGGGAGGCGGCAGCCGGAAAATAAAACAAAGGCATCATGCTTAAAAAAGTTGGGATACTTCTGGCCAGTATACTTATAGTAAGCGCCCTGTGGCTTACCGGACTCGAAGTTGTCTATGCAAGGGTACTTGCATTTTCAACCAATGTGGTTCTGGACATAGGCGGAAGGGAAAGCAATATTACGGTCGAAAGAGATACGGGAACTGACCTTTTCAGGGTGCACAGAACTGTTGACGGCCGGGGCTCCACCTATCCACAGGAGTTGCAGACAATTTTCTACCCTACGATAATAATAATCGCCTGGCAGGTATTTTTGGCCTTTGTGTTTGGATGGAAGCAGTTTATACGGAGCGGCAAATGGAATATTGGCATATTCTTCCTTTGCCATGTGATATTCCTTCTGCTGCTTACTGCATACCACTCATCAGAAACCGCCCGGTTTTTTTACGAGATGCTCATCGAAAGCTTTTATGTAATTGCCATTGTGCTGATAATAACCGACAATATCCGCAACCCCGGAATGTTCATCAATACGGGCAGCCAGAAAGTATAAAAAAAATAAATGTTACTTTTGCGGCATGGAAACTGTTTTAAGCGGAATACGGTCAACCGGGAACCTGCACCTGGGCAATTATTTCGGGGCAATCCGGAACTTTATAAAAATGCAGCATGAACACAACTGTTATTTTTTTATTGCCGATTACCATTCACTGACCACACATCCGACACCTGAAGATTTTCACCGCAATGTGCGCCAGGTGCTCGTTGAATATCTCGCAGCAGGCATTGACCCTGAGCAGGCAACCCTTTACGTACAAAGCGATGTGCCGGAGATTGCAGAGTTATATCTGCTGCTCAACATGAATGCCTATAAGGGAGAGCTTGAAAGGTGCACCTCCTTTAAGGAAAAGGTTCGCAAGCAGCCTGATAACGTCAATGCAGGCCTGCTTACATATCCGGTACTGATGGCTGCGGATATTATAATCCACAAAGCTTCCAAGGTGCCTGTAGGCAAAGATCAGGAGCAGCACCTTGAAATGGCCCGCACATTTGCTAACCGCTTTAACCGGATGTACAGGGTTGATTATTTCCCCCCTCCATACGCATTTAACTTTGAAAACAAGCTTATAAAGATACCCGGTTTGGACGGCAGCACGAAAATGGGTAAGTCGGAGTCAGAGGGCAATGCAGTCTTCCTGGCTGACGACCCAAAAAGCATACGCAAAAAGGTAATGAGAGCTACCACAGATTCAGGCCCGCAAAAGCCTGGCGAAAAGATGTCGCAGCCGGTAGAGAACCTCTTTAACCTTATGAAGGCAGTGTGCAGCAAGGATACCGTAGACTATTTCCTTCAGGAGTACAAGAATGCCACCATCCGCTACGGAGACATGAAAAAACAACTGGCTGAAGACATTATCAGTTTTACAACCCCTCTCAGGGAAAAGATTTTGGAGATTGATGCCGACAATGAATACCTGTCAAAGGTAGCACGAATGGGTGCTGAAAAAGCACGCGAAAGTGCCGGTAAAACAATAAGGGAGGTAAGGGAAATAATAGGCTTCAGGTCTTTTTACTAACGGGAACTTTTTTCCTCGAGCTTTTCCTTTAAATAGTCCTCCATCCTATCAACCATTTTACTTACCGGGAAGGTTTCACTTACATGCTTCCTGGCGTTTGCGCCCAGTCTGCGGCGCAACTGGCTGTCGCCCGCAAGACGGTCAAGTGCCTTTGCAATGGCCCGGGGGTTGCGGGGCGGGACCAGAAGGCCTGTCTCTTCACTTTTTACCAGCTCTTTTGATCCATAAACACTGCTAAGAACCACCGGTCTGCCATATGACATAGCCTCCATAGCGGCATTGGGCATGCCCTCATAAACAGAGGGTAGAACAAATATGTCACAGCCCTTCATATAGGGCGATACATCTTCTACAAAACCTTCAAAATGGATCATTTCCGAAACACCCCTCTTCCTTGCATACGACTTCAGCCTGTATGAGAGTTTCCCCTCCCCAAGGATGAAAAACAGAAGATCTTTACGCTTTTGCTTTAAAATTGATATTGCATCGATAAGATAGAAGTAACCCTTCTGTAATGCAAGCCTGCCTGCAGTTAACACTATGTGCCTGCCTGGATAGAGCTCACGGAAGGGATACTCCTCTTGGCCGGCGGATGCAGTTGTGCCATTGTGTATTACCCTGGTAAACCCCTTTTTTACCCAGCCTCTGGCTTCATAAAGCTCCCTTATCGAATGAGTGTTTGTGATAATGCCGTCGGCAAGCATGTTCAGCAGGAAAACATGCTTTCTTATGCTGCAAAGCAGCGGAAGGCCGTGCCTGACAAGAACCACAGGCCTTACTTTCCACATCTTTCCGGCAAGCCTTGATGCCAACCCGGTGATAGCAAGCTCCCGGCCCCGGGTAATTACCACATCAATTTTTTCCTTTCTTATTATCCCGGCGATCGTTATTATGTGGAAGGGATTTATATCGCTTATGATATATATACCGGCAGTTTCAAGCCCCTGTCTGGAAGCATTTACAAGCAACCTTGAGCCGGGGCGGCCTCCTACAATAACCCGATGCCCTTTCTGCCTGAGTCCGCTGGCCATCAGCACAAGCCACTTTTCTCCCCCCCAGAATTTACGCTTGCCGATAGAATGGACAAATAGAATATTCATCATTAAAGCGAAAAAACAACAGTAAATATAGTACAATTATAACAATTGGTTGGTTTTTGTCCATTTTTGGCCTTCCTGACAATGGCGGGCTCATTATTCATCACTATATATTACTTTTGCAGTCTGATGCATGAGTTTTCCACAAATCAAGCGAATAGCATGCCCAAAAACATTGAGATAAAAAAGGAGAAAGAACGTGTTGTAATAATAGGAGCCATTCTTGGCAAGGAGCCGGAGGACGTGGTTAGTGAATACCTGGATGAGCTTGCCTTTTTGGTTGACACTGCGGGCGGAACAGTGATTGAACGTTTTACCCAGAAGCTTGACAAGCCCGACCCGGCCACCTATCTTGGCAAGGGCAAGGTGGAAGAGATACGCAGTTTTATTGAGGATGCTGAGGCTGACCTTGTTGTTTTTGACGATGAACTTACAGCCTCACAGCAGCGCAACCTCGACAGGGCATTTAAAACCAGGGTTATTGATCGCAGCAATCTAATCCTTGACATATTTGCCATGAGGGCACGCACGGCTCATGCAAGGACACAGGTAGAGTTTGCCCAGTACCAGTACCTGCTTCCTCGACTTGCAGGTATGTGGACCCACCTTGAGAGGCAGAAAGGGGGGATCGGACTTAAGGGACCGGGCGAAAAGGAGATCGAG
>PWMS01000075.1 GCA_003558105.1 Mollicutes bacterium
ATCGGAATCTCCTTTCAATAGAATAACAAGGGAGGTCGGCTTTTTATTGCATGAACTTCTATGTTTTCTGTTTTTCTTTCATTGTACTCTCCTTGGGGCTTCTACACAAGCGGAGTTCAGTTCGGCTGCTTTTTCAAATATGCTTTACAGATCGGTTGGTTAGCCTGTTTATCTTAGGATGGTCGATTGAATCCTTCTGTTGACAGATGAACCGAAATAGTTGGAAAACAGCAGAAAAAAGATCATTCCCCGGGATGAGTGTTTCCCGTGGAATGATCTTTTTCTGTGATAGATCTCTGTATTGTATTAATGAAATGCGGATGGAAGGGGAAGGACGTTGTCCCGCCCTACTCCATGTATCCGCCTTTCATGGGGGAGACTGCAAGTTTCGTATAGACTCCCAACGCACCTTTGGTGTATTTGGGCTCCGGTTTGATCCACCGGGCTTTCCGTTCCTGTAAAATACTGACCATCTCCTCTTTCGAGCGGGGCTCCTCTTTCACACCCACAATGTTCAGCTGCCGATCAGGGATGTTGATTTCGATCAGATCCCCTTCCTCTACCAGGGCAATGGGGCCTCCTTCACTGGCTTCCGGGGAAACGTGGCCGATGGCCGGACCCCTTGTGGCTCCGGAAAACCGTCCGTCGGTGATCAGTGCCGTTGTAGAGGCCAGTTCCGGATCCGATGCAATGGCCTCTGTGGTATAGAACATTTCCGGCATACCGGATCCCTTAGGTCCTTCATAACGGATAAAGACTCCGTCTCCGGCCTTGATCTTTCCGGAGAGTACCGCTTTGATCGCCTCCTCCTCACTATCGAAAGGACGGGCAACCAGGGTCGCTTCCATCATTGCCTCGGAAATGGCGGAATGCTTTACCACAGCTCCTTCCGGAGCAAGGTTTCCTTTCAGGATACCGATCGCTCCCTCTTTTCGGATGGGGTTCGACCGGGGTTTGATAATATCTTCCTTCTTAAAGCCCCTCTGTGAAAGCTCCTTTTGGCATTTCTGATAGTACTCGCTGTTTTTTAAGTCCTCCAGGTTTTCACCCAAAGTCTTCCCTGTGACCGTCATCACATCAAGATGCAGAAGATCCTTGATCTCTTCCATGACACCGGGAACGCCTCCCGCATACCAGAAGTACTCTCCCGGAAACTCTCCGCTGGGTCGCACATTCAGGATATAGGGCACCTTCCGATGAAGGTCGTCAAACTTCTCAGGCTTGATCTCAATTTCCAGCTCTTTTGCGATTGAAGGCAGATGAAGAAGAGAGTTTGACGAACCTGCCACAGCCGCATGGACCATAATGGCATTCTCAAAAGCCTTTTCCGTAAGAATTTTATCGGCGGTCAGGTTCATTTCCACCAGGGCAAGAGCATGCTGTCCTGCTCTATAGGCGTGGCTTCCCAGCTCTACAGCCGTTGCAGGCATAAAAGCGGTGCCCGGCAGGGCAAGACCCAGAGCTTCCGCCATCACCTGCATGGTTCCCGCAGTTCCCATAAAGGAACAGGCTCCACAGGAAGGACAGGCATTATGCTTGAAATAGGTGAATTCCTCTTTTGTGATTTCCTTTCGTTCGTACTTTGCGCTGTAGGTTCCGATCTGCTCCAATGTCAGCATTCCCGGTCCCGCTTTCATGGTTCCTCCCGTAAGGACAATGGAGGGGATTTTCATCCGGGCAATGGCTTGAAGATGGGCAGGCATCCCCTTATCGCAGCTGGCAATAAACACCCCTGCGTCATAGGGAGTGGCACCGATATGAATTTCGATCATATTGGCAATATACTCCCTGGATGCAAGGGAATAGTTCATTCCGTCATGGCCCTGGGCCTGACCGTCGCAGATATCCGTAGCAAAAAACTTCGCAGGCTTTCCGCCCTTGTCATAGACCCCTTTGTAGGCCTCCTCCACAAGTTTGTCAAGATGGGCACTTCCGGGATGACTCTGCCCGTATGTGCTTTCGATGATAATCTGAGGCCTTTCCAGTTCCTCTTTTGTCCATCCCATTCCCATGCGAAGAGAATCCATCTCCGGTGCTTTTTCCCGTATTTCCTGGCTCTTTAGCATTGGTTTCTCCTCCTTTTAAACATTCTAAACATTCATTGATTGCTTTCCTGTTATTGATCCGATCGAAGTTCGCACTGATCTACATGGATTTCATTTTCATTCTCATTTTAATGACCACATAGAAAATCACACAGACCATGGCCAGCAGTGCGATGGCCAGAGGATTGGTCAGCATATACTGCAGCAGTGATACCTGGCGTGCATTGGCAATGGTCAGGGACCGAACAAGATTGGTCTCAATCAGTCCTCCCAGAACCACTCCGATAATAATGGGTGCCAGAGGGACTCCCGTTTTTTTGAAAATGGCTCCCACCACACCGAGAACTAAAGCGATTAAAATATCAAACACATTGTTTCGAAGGCTGTAGGCTCCAAACAGAGTGAATACAAGGACCGTGGGGACAATATATTCCATTTTGATCTTCAGGATGTAGGCAAAGTATTTGATCCCGAAGGCACCGATGACCGTCATCGCCACCACCGTCATCATCATCCCGAAAATGAAGGTGTAAGCCACATCGGGACGCTGCACGAAAAGGCTGGGTCCCAGGATGATACCGTGAATAATCAGAGCCCCTGCGATAATTGCCGTCGTGGGGCTTCCGGGAACACCCAGGGCAAGGAGGGGCACCATGGTGCTTCCCACCGTTGCATTATTGGCTGATTCAGCTGCAATGATTCCCTCCACATTGCCGTTTTCAAACAGCTCCGGATTCTTTGACACCCGTTTGGCTTCTCCGTAGGACAGGAACACCGCAAGGGTGGTTCCCACACCGGGAAGAAGACCCACAAAGGTTCCGATCATTGAGCCTTTAAACACAAGCATCTTATGTCTGAGGATCTCTTTGATCACTGTCATTCTAGTAATATTCTGCTCTTTATAGGTAACCACTTCATTGGCTTTTTTTCCGATATTGAGAAACATCTCCGCTAAACAGAACAGTCCCAGTACAACGGGAACAACGGAAATTCCAGAACGTAAATTGATATTGCCCAGAGTAAAGCGCTGAGAGGCCGTGATGGCATCAACACCGATGGTACTGATAAACAAACCGAAGAAAACTGCGAATAATGATTTGTAGATGTTTCCTCCCAGGGCACCGATGACCACCAGGCCGCTGAGGGCGATAAAAAACATTTCCGCAGGGCCGAATTGCAATGCAAACCGGGCAAGGGGCGGTGTGAAAAAGATTAAGATCAGCACGCCGATCACTCCACCGAACATGCTGGAAAAGATGGAATAATACAGGGCTTCCTTCGAACGTCCCTGCTTTGTCAGGGGATAGCCTTCCATGGCCGCCGGGGCAGCCACCACATCACCGGGAACATTCAACAGGATGGCGGTAATGGAACCACCATACATTCCTCCCATGTAGATTCCTCCCAGGAGCAAAAGACCGATCTGCGGCTCCAGGGTGAAGGTAATCGGAAGAAGCAAGGATATTCCAATTGCACCGTTCAGACCCGGTATGGCACCCACAATGATGCCGATGAGCACACCTGCAAAAATCACCAGCATAACACCGGGTGATAAGATTCCTAATAAAATCTGTAGCGAATCCATATAAAGCCTCCTCCATAAAATAAAATACAGATTCTCCAATCCTTTAAGAAAAAAAAGGAGGGAAGAAGATTTCTCTTCTTTCTTCTTCCCCCTTCAGTTTCTTCGTGCACTTCTGTCTGCTGTTTCTGACCTGTGTTTCTCCGTTCCATGTTTTTAGGGATTCTCTCAGTTGAACGTTTTTCTTATGCTTCTCATTGATGATTGAATAGTACGTTTTCCCGTCTATTTCATGCTTTCTGTCTTTGCTTGAAAGGTCGCCGTGATTTTACTCGAATCGCTGCTGGTTGCTTTCGATCACCGGCAACAGTGTATCATTGGATCGCTGAAGCACTTCATTCACTCTGTCATAGTCAAGATATCTGTATGGCAGTGCTGCATTTTCAAACCGTTCCTTCAGTTCAGGATCATTTCCGATGGCATCCAGAGCTTCCGTCAAGACGGTCTTCACTTCATCAGGCACTCCTGCAGGAACCACAAGCACTCGGGAAACTCCCATTTCAAGATCGAATCCTAATTCCTTGAAGGTGGGTACATCAGGGAACATATCCATACGCTCTGCTGCTGCAAAACCGATAGGATGACCGCCGCCGTCCATGATGGGATCGTGACTCATGGAAGAGGTTGATGCAAGATCAACGTGGGCTCCAAGAATCGCATTCATCAATTCTCCTCCACCCTCAAAGTTGACTGGGCTGGTTTCAATTCCGAGATGATCGGAAAAGGCCAGTACATGCAGAAGTCCTAAAGCTCCGGATTCACCGATGGTGATTCCTCCGGGATTTGCTTCTCCGTAAGCAATAATGTCTTCGATGGTTTCAAACTCGCTTCCGGGACCTGCAAAGATTCCCATAGGCATATCATCAAAGGCTGCCAGGTATTCCAGATCATCAAAGGTGAAGTCGGTATCTCTTGTGTGTTCCAGAACAAAGTTGTCAGGATAACCGAACACCCCAAGAGTATATCCGTCCGCATCACTTGCTGCGATTTCTGCGATTCCCAGCTCTCCGCCGGCACCTTCACGGTTGATCACGTTAATCTGCACATCCAGTTCGTCTCCAAGGGCATCGGCTAAAATTCGTGCAACCGTGTCTCCACCGCCACCGGCACTGTAGGGAACAATAATTTGAATGTTTCCGTTGGGGAAAGCACCCTGCTCTCCTCCGTTGTCGTTACATCCCATTGCAAATAGCGACAATGTAAGGGTTAATGCAATCAGTAGAACCAATTTCTTTTTCATTAATGACTCCTCCTAAAAGTTTTTTTGTTTCTTCCTTTTGCTTATATACTAAGGTCTATTAAAACAAACTTCCGCTTGGTACGGGAAGCCTTAGTAACAATGTAAAGATCACATACATGGAACCGGTGATGATTCCTCCCACTCCTATGCTTTTGAGGATTTGTCCCCGTCCCGGAGACACCCCTGCGGACCGGTAGGTCTGATAGAGAAACACCACAACCACGAGGAAAAAGGATGATCCATAAAATCCGATAAGTCTCAGCATAAAATAGGTGGCGAAAAGCATCAGGGATGGAATCATAATCTGAAAGATCAGAATTTCCCTGTTCAGTGTTATTTCGCTCTTGAAAATTCCTTTACGGTGCTTCCAAAGGGTATCCAGGATCAATAAAACACCCGCAACCCCCATTCCGATAATGGTCATTCGTGGAAACATGGCGGATTGGGCCGGTAAAGAGCTTAATCGCGTGTAGGCCAGCAGGGAAAAGATCACCCAGGCAGTTCCTAAAAGCAGATTCGTAATCATTGTTCACCCTCCTTCCCAGTATTTTTCGTCTCTTCCATTTCTCTGATATCGCTGATCGTCCGTTCAATGTGCCGCCTCATATAGATTGCAGCCAGTTCCCCGTCTCTTGCTGTAAGTGCGCCGAGGATTTTCCGGTGATCTTCGATACCACCTTCGGACCCCAGATACTGGTTCAGCTCTTTCTGCTGATGCTTCCAGAGATCCGTAAGCAGACTGTTGATTTTCACCACCATGGAGTTTTTCGTCCCCTTGGCGATTTCCATATGAAACCGATAATCCGCATAGGCAAATTCCGGGGTATTATTGGGGTTTTCCATCATCACCCGGTACATCTCCTCAAGATTTCTCAAAGTGTCTTCATCACAGCGCTCTGCACACAGTTTCGCACTGTCCACCTCGATCATCCGTCGGAACTCCAGAACGTCCAGCAGATTGTCCTTCTTGAGTAAAATCATGGGCAGTAAGCCGTTTAAATAGGTGGAGGGAGTGATTTCGTTAACGTAGGTGCCTCCTCCTTTTTTCTTTGTGAGAATGTTCAGGGCCACCATTTTTTCAATGGCTTCCCTCACCGACATTCTGGAGACTCCCAGCCGTTTGGCCAGATGATTTTCCGAGTCGATTTTCATCCCCGGCGTCCACTCCTCATTCAACAGCTTTTCTTCGATGGCTTCATACACTGTTTCGCTGACATTTCGTTGATTCTCTCCCAAGGAAAGCCCTCCTTTATATTCGGAAAAATGACTGTGTTTGATAGTTGTCAGACAACTTTATCTCAATTATAGGGGGAATTTCGGGAGAATTCAAGAATTATTTCAATTTATTCAACTTTTTCCGCAAACCTGTCTTACATCTTTTTCCGGTAAAAAAAGAGTGCCTATCTCTGTACCCGTCCGGAGCCGTCACCCTCCATCAGGGTCATGACTTCCTCCCTGGAGGCAAGGTTGAAATCTCCGGGAATGGTGTGCTTCAATGCTGAGGCTGCAACCGCATATTCCACTGCCTCCTGGCCTTTCATTCCGGTTACAAGGGCGTAAATCAGGCCGCTGGCAAAGGAATCACCTCCGCCGACCCGGTCAACGATGCGAAGATCGTACTTCTTCGACAGCCAGGATTTCTCTCCGTCATAGAGAAGTGCCGACCAGCCGTTGTCCGATGCGGAATAGCTTTCCCTCAGGGTGGATGCCACATACTTGAAATTGAACCTCTCAATCAGCTGTTTTGCCACGTTCTCATAGGCATTGTGATTGATCTCTCCCTTGGTAATATCCGTATCTTCAGCGGAAATACCGAAAACCAGCTCCGCATCCTCTTCGTTGCCGATACAGACATCCACATACTCCATCAGGGTCTCCATGACCTTTCCTGCTTCCTCGGGCGTCCAGAGCTTTTTCCGGTAGTTCAGGTCCACGGAAACGGTCACGCCAAACTTTTTCGCCGCTTTACAGGCTTCCAGTGTGACTTTTGCAGCCTTTTCGCTGAGAGCCGGGGTGATTCCCGTAAAATGGAACCAGTCTGCACCGTCGAAGATCTCTTCCCAGTTGAAGTCCTCCGGTACCGCCTCTGCAATTGCGGAATGGGCCCGGTCATAGATGACCTTTGATGCCCGCTGAGAGGCTCCTGTCTCGAGGAAGTAGATTCCTAACCGGTCTCCTCCTCTGCTGATATAATCCGTGTCAACGCCGAATCGTCGAAGAGCATTGACCGCGCTTTGTCCGATCTCGTGCTTTGGTACCTTTGTCACAAACCGTGCATCCAGACCGTAGTTTGCCAGAGACACACAGACATTGGCCTCTCCGCCTCCATAGTTCACGTCAAAATCCTGTGATTGTACAAATCGGTTATATCCCGGAGTCGATAATCGCAACATGATCTCTCCGAGGGTTACCACTCGTTTCATCAAATCCCTCCATTTATCATTATTTTCTGGCCTCAAGGACCTTGCTTACAAATGCTTTCGCCTGCTCTGTCACGGCGTCGTAATCCCCTGTTTTTGCTCCTGCGGTCAACTCACCGCCTACACCTACAGCCACGCAGCCATTCTTGATCCATTGATCCGCATTGTCCAGACTGACGCCTCCCGTGGGCATTAACACCGCCTGGGGCAATGGTCCCTTCACGGCTTTGATAAAGCCCGGTCCCGCCACGCTTCCCGGGAAGACTTTAATCACATCGGCTCCCGCCTCCATGGCACGGATCATTTCCGTCAAGGTCATGCACCCGGGCATGTAGGGAATCTGATAACGGTTGCAAAGCTTTGCAGTCGCCTCATCAAATGCGGGACTGACGATGTACTTGGCACCTGCAAGAATAGCAATCCGAGCGGTTTCACTGTCTAAAACCGTTCCTGCCCCCGCAACCAGCGGAGTCTCTTTAAACTCTTTCGCCAGGGTCTCGATCACCTGTTGAGCACCGGGTACGGTAAAGGTGATTTCGATGGCACGGATTCCTCCCTTTAGACAGGCCTCTGCAATATTTACCGCCTGCTCTTCGGACTCTGCACGTACCACCGCCACCACACCGGTTTCAGTTATGCTGTTTAAGGTTTTCAGTTTTGGTATCATCCCAGCCTCCTTGTTTCACATCGTGAAATCATGTTTCGTATTGTGAATACTGGTTTCATTATATGAAATAAACCGGAGATTGCAAAATGCGATTTGATGTATTTACATCGGTTTTTCTGCGTTTTCCTCTTCATAGCGATGAATATCTCTTTATTTTGACAATTCCAATAAAAATCAAAATTTTTCAGCATTAAATTTTCCCACAAAAAAACCCGGCCCCTAATTCGGATAGCCAAGTTCTCTTGAAATACG
>PWMS01000049.1 GCA_003558105.1 Mollicutes bacterium
AACCGTGAATCAAGACGTTTTCAAACGGCGTTTTTTCGGTGAATTCAAGGGCGCTAAAAATCATGCGCGCGACCCAAAAGAAAATAATGTCATAACCCGTTACCATCGTTTGGGTCGGGTAATAGCGTTTAAAATCCTCCGTCTCCTCTGGCCATCCTAAGGTGGAAAACGGCCACAAAGCACTTGAGAACCATGTATCTAAAACATCTTCATCTTGAATATACCCTTTTGGTGGGTTATCGCCAACATAAATATCGTTGCCTTTGTAATAGGCTGGAATCCTGTGTCCCCACCAAAGTTGGCGGCTGATGCACCAATCCTGAATATCTTCCATCCAGTGTTTGAAGATTTTTTCAAAGCGCGGTGGGATGAACTTAGCATCGCTTTCTTTTAAGGCACGCTTCGCAAGGGGTTTCATTTTGACAAACCACTGTTTGGAAAGTTTTGGTTCAACGATGACACCGGTTCTTTCGCTGTGGCCGATGCTGTGGGTGTGGGGTTCAATTTTGGTGATTAAGGCTGCGTCTTTTAAATCCTTTATCAACGCTTTACGACATGCAAAACGTTCCATCTGGTCATATTTGTGTGCGCGGGCATTCATGGTCCCATCATCTTTGATACAACTCGGCATTTGTAAGTTGTGCCGCTCACCGATTTCAAAGTCATTGGGGTCGTGCGCAGGGGTGACTTTAAGCGCCCCGGTCCCAAATTCGCGGTCGACATAATCATCTTCAATAACAGGTATGGCTTTATCGGTTGAGGGAATGATTACGTTTTTGCCGATATATTTTTGGCGTTTTTTATCCTCGGGATGAACGATCACGGCCATATCCGCAAAAATCGTCTCTGGACGGGTGGTCGCGATTAAAATATAGTCGGATTTATCTTCAAGGAAATACTTCATATAATAAAGGTTGCCTTGGACTTCTTTGTGTTCAACCTCAATATTGGAAAGTGCGGTTTGGGCTTCCACATCCCAGTTGATAATGCGTTCTTTCTGGTAAATAAGCCCTTTTTTATATAACTTGAAAAAGACCGTTTTAACGGCGTTGCTCAAGCCTTCGTCTAAGGTGAATCGTTCCTTATCATAATCGACACTAATGCCGAGGGCCGCCCATTGCTCGCGAATAAATTTGGCGTAGGAGGCTTTCCAAGCCCAAGCTTCTTCTAAAAAGGCTTCTCTACCCAAGTCATAGCGACTGGTGCCTTGTTCTTTTAGTTTTTGATCGACTTTCGCTTGCGTCGCGATACCCGCATGATCCATGCCCGGTAAATAAAGCGCATCATAACCAGCCATGCGTTTTTGTCGGATAATGATATCTTGTAAGGTGTTATCCCAAGCATGCCCTAAATGCAGTTTTCCTGTGACATTCGGGGGTGGGATCACAATCGTATAGGGTTGTTTGTCTTTATCGCCGCTTTTAAAATAACCGGCGGTTTTCCATTGTTCATATTTACCTTGTTCAACGGTTTTGTGTGCATATTTTTTACTAAGCATCGTGATCACTCCTAAATTTGTAATAAAAAAAGCCCTTGAAAATCAAGGGCGAAATATCCGCGGTACCACCTTGGTTCCGATTGCTCGGCACTCCAGTTGCGTTAACGCCGCCAACGGTTTAGACTACTGGTTTCATCAAAACAACTCCTGGGCTACCTTCTTAAGCGTGCTTTACTGGTTTACACCAACCACCAGCTCTCTTTAAAAGTCGGCTTAATACTCTTCCCATTCACAGTTGATATAGTTAGTGTATCACAAGGCATTTCGATTATCAAGCGAGAATCCTTGAATTATCATCTAAGCGCCTCAATCTTTTTTAAGACGCGCGTCTTATTCTCATGGGTGAGCGCAGAATAAGGGATGATTTCAATCTCACTAGGCAAACTTAAGGCTTCTAACAAACGTTTTTCGTGGTTTTTACGTTGGTTGGTACTGATTTTATCGGCCTTGGTCGCAAGTAAGCTAAATGGGATTTGATAATGCATTAAAAAATCGATGAGCATGATATCATCATCACTGGGCAAATGTCTAAAATCGACAAGCACGAAGACATATTTTAAGTTTTCTCTGGTTGTTAAATAAGTTTCAATCATTTGCGCGAATTGTTCGCGCATCACTTTTGAAACTTTAGCATAGCCGTACCCTGGCACATCGACAATATAAAACGCATCGTTGATCTTATAAAAATTGATGGTTCTGGTTTTGCCCGGTGTTTGCGAGGTATACGCGATATTTTTGCGGCCTAAAAGCGAGTTGATTAAAGAGCTTTTCCCAACGTTGCTGCGACCGACAAAACAAAACTCATCTAGATTATCTTTTGGATAATCTTTTGGTTCGACGATGGTAATTGGATTGGAGACGTTTTTTATAATCATGGTTTTCACCTCAAAAGACATTGTACCTTGTAATGAGAAAAAAGACAATCGTGAGATTGTCTTATTTTTCCATTAAAGCGTATTTGATGATGTCATCGATGGATTCGATAACATCGATGGTAAGGTTATCGCGTACTTCTTGTGGAATGTCATCGATATCGCGGGCGTTCTCTTTTGGGATTAAAATTTTCTTAAGACCGCTTCGGTGTGCCGCGATCGCTTTTTCTTTCAAACCGCCAATCGGTAAAACGCGGCCGCGCAAGGTAATCTCACCGGTCATGCCGATGGTGTGATCCACTTTGCGTTTTGTCAAAGCGCTGATTAAGGCAAGGGCAATGGTAACCCCGGCCGATGGGCCATCTTTAGGGACAGAACCCTCTGGAACGTGAATATGGACATTGGAATCTTCAAATAAATCTTTTTCAATTTCAAATTTGTCGTAATTGGCTTTGATGTAAGATAAAGCCGCTTCTGCGGATTCTTTCATCACATCGCCAAGACTACCGGTTAAAGACAGTTTGCCTTTTCCTTTGTAATAGGCAACCTCCACAGGTAGAATATCGCCGCCAAATTGTGTGTAAGCAAGGCCTGTGGCCACGCCGATTTGTGGTTCCTTATCGGCGATGTGGTTGGTGTATTTTGGTTTTCCGAGGTAATCTTTTAAATTGTCTTCTTTAATTGTAACGTGTTTGACTTTATCGCCTAAGATTTTCTTGATGGCTTTTCTAATGATGGTCCCAAACAAGCGGTCAAGTTGTCTGACGCCGGCTTCTCTGGTATATTCGCGGACCATTTTCATGATCGCGTCATCTTCGATGGTGATTTTTTTGGGTTCTAAGCCGTGGCTATCTAGTTGTTTGCGAATCAAGTGTTTTTTGGCGATGTTGTATTTTTCAATCTCGGTATAACTGGAAAGTTCAATGATTTCCATCCGGTCTCTCAAGGGCGCAGGAATATTGCCAAGATAGTTGGCGGTGGTAATAAATAAGACTTGCGAAAGATCGTATTGATCTTCTAAATAGTGATCGGAGAAGCGGGCGTTTTGTTCAGGGTCTAAGACCTCTAACATCGCCGCGGAAGGATCGCCTTTATAATCGCTGCCGAGTTTGTCGATTTCATCGAGTAAGAAGAGTGGGTTGACGACTTTGGCTTTCCGCATGCCTTGTAAAATACGGCCAGGTAAGGCACCCAAGTACGTTCGACGGTGGCCTCTGATTTCACTTTCATCCTTGACACCACCTAAAGACTGCTTCACAAATTGACGGTGAAGAGCGGCGGCGATGGATTGAGCTAAGGATGTTTTCCCGACCCCTGGTGGGCCGACAAGGCATAGAATGGTTTGGGGGTTTTTGCCGGTCAATAATTTTACCGCAAGATATTCCACAATCCGTTCTTTAACCTTTTCAAGACCATAGTGGGTTTCTTCTAAGGCCGCTTCGGCTTTATTGATATCGGTCTCATCTTCGCTTTGTTCAACCCAAGGTAAATCAATTAAAAAGTCTAAATAGGTACGAATAACCCCTGATTCACCGCTGGAAGCGGGCAAGGTCTCGTAGCGAGACAGTTCGTACAAGGCTTTTTCTTCGATATGTTTGGGCATCTTTTTATCTAAGACTTGTTTGCGAAGGCTTTCGATTTCACTTTCTTTTTTCACTTTATCGCCAAGTTCTTCTTGAATGGCGCGGAGTTTTTCTCTTAAGTAGTATTCTCTTTGATTTTCATCGATATTCTTTTTGACCGTACGGTTAATCTTCTCTTCAATTTCACTCATATGACGCTCTTTTTCGATATCTTGTAAAAGATAGTTCAAGCGTTTTTCAATTGAAGCGGTTTCTAAATATTTAAATTTATGGTTTTCAGAAATCTTGAGATTGCTGGCGATTTTATCGGCGAGTTTATCGCTTGAAATGCCCGCTTGAACGGCTTCAATCATTTGTTTAGGGTTGTGTAAAATCGATTGGGCATTGTCCATGACTTGCTTGACAATCATGCGCACAAGGGCCACTTCTTCATCGACGTTATCGCTGATGGCGGGCCGGGTTTCAAAGCGCACGTTAAAATAAGGCTCAATAGCCTCAAATTCTTGAATTTCAGCGCGCAGTTGGGGGTCGAATTTCACTTTAAAATTACCGTTGGGTAATTTGATTTTGATGCCGATTTTAGCGACAATACCGTAGCTTAACATATCGTCTTTGGTCGGATTCTCGACGGTCGGATTCTTTTGTACCAATAAAAGGACGTATGAATCGTGATTTCTTTCCGCTTCTAAAAGCGCGGTTTTTGAAATACTACGGCCGACTTCGGTCCGTACGTCTGTATTGGGAAATGGCGCAATACCCCGAATCGCAATGGCGGGGAGAGTTGCGGTTGTTTTTTCGTTTGATTTAAACATATGGTTTCACCTCTTAATGTCTGTCTTGACTATCCATAATATACCTTATTTTTGCGTTTCTTTCAATGATTTTACTCATGTGAGCGCTTGTAGAAGATTATACGCAATGAACCTTTTTTATGCAAGCGATATTCTTTTAATTGAGCGCTTCTATTGAGATAGGTAAAGCGTTGCGGTTGTCGCGTGGTAGGTCTATATTACAAAAAAACCTAAATATCATACTTTAAGTAGGTATCAAGTTGGTTTAAAATATCGGCCACACCGTTTTGATCATGGGGTTTTTCGGTGATATAATCGGCATGGGCTTTGGCCATGCTTGTCCCGTTTTTCATCGCAAAGCCGTAGCCGACTTGTTTTAACATCGCCGCATCGTTATCGTTGTCGCCAAAGGCGATGACGTCTTTTAAAGGAATCTTTGCGTACGTGCAATACCGTTTTAAAGCCTCCGCTTTATCCACGTCGCGGTGCATAACATCCAAAAAAGTCTGCGAACTTTTTATCATTGCAATATCGTTTAAATGCACTAAATCCGCCTTCACTTTGGTGATGGTTGCCTCATCTTCGATAATCAACAAGATCTTATAGGCTTTTTTAGCTTTAAGTACGGCGCGATCATCGCTTTGTTGGTAGGTTAGTTTGTCGCTAGGGTGTGCTTGGTTCCACCCTTGATAAACGCTGAGACGATCTTTTCTTGTGGTAATAACACCCTCATCTGTGTAAACGACATAGTTAAGGTCGTGTTCTAAAGCGTAATCGATGACGAATGCTTGGTCTGGTTTTTCCAAAGGGCGTTCATATAGAATGTTGCCACTTTCAAAATCTTTAAGCAAAGCCCCATTGTTGATAATCAAAGGGCCATTGACGCCAACCTTTCTTGCGAAAGGCCGCGCCATCATCTCATTGCGGCCAGTGGCACAAGCGATGATGACACCTTGGTTTTTGAGTTTTTGGATGGCGTCTTGATTGACTTTGCTTAAGGTTTTATCGTCGTTTAATAACGTATGGTCCAAATCAAATATCGCAAGTTTTAACATTCGTATCACTTTCTTTAAAAAACACTTCTTTGCGAAGTGTTTTTTGTTGGTTATTTTTTAACGAGATTTTCTACTAAGAAATCGATGGTTTTTCTAAAGACGACTTCTTGTTTTACCGCGTCTTTGTTGACTTGGTTTTTCACTTGCTCCATGTCCATTTTGTGTTGTTCGGCAAGTTCTTTGTATTTTTTTTCAATCTCTTCATCGGAAGCTTCAATCGCTTCTTTTTTACCAATAGCATCGATGGTCAAATTATAACGAATCGATTTTTTCGCATCTTCTTGCAATTTTTCTTCAAATTGTTCTTTGTTCATGCCGGTAAGTTGCAAGTAGGTATCAAGATCAAGACCGTATTGTTGTGCTTGACGCTTGGTGTTGTCCATCATGCGTTTCTTCTCTTCATCGATCATTTCATCGGCAATCGTCATGGTCGCATTGCTTGCGGCGGTATCAACTGCGAAATCGATGGCTTTATTTTTGTTGGTTTCGGCTTTTTGGTCTTCTAAGGTTTTGCGGGTGTCGTTTTTCAAGTCTTCGACTGTCTCGATGTTTTCTTTATCTAAGTCTTTGACGAAATCATCGCTTAATTCGGGCGTTTCTTTCACTTTGATTTCGTGTAATTTAACTTTGAAAACCGCGTCTTTACCCTTTAAGTTTTCGGCTTGATAATCTTTTGGGAACGTGACTTCGATTTCTTTTTCTTCACCGGGTTTCATCCCAATCATTTTTTCTTCAAAACCGGGAATGAATTGACCAGAGCCAATTTCTAATTCATGGTTTTCCGCTTTGCCACCTTCGAAGGGTTCGCCGTCGATGAAACCTTCAAAGTCAAATACGGCGGTGTCGCCTTTTTCAACGGTGCCGTCTTCTTTGACAACGAGTTCAGCGTTTTGTTGGCGTTGTTGTTCAATCGCTTGATCGATTTCCTCATCGCTAACATCGTTGGATGGTTCTTCGAATTCGAGGCCTTTGTATTCGCCGAGTTCCACGTCTGGTTTAACAGCCACGGTGGCGGTATAAGTAAAGTTTTCGCCTTGTTTAACGTTTGAGATATCAAGATCGATTTTCGGTTGTGAGACAACAGCCAGGTTATTTTCCATGACCGCTTCGGTGTAGGTTTCTTGAATCACGTGGTTTAATGCCTCTTCATAAAGGCTTTCGACACCTTTGTTTTGCTCGTAAACTTTACGGGTGACCTTGCCTTTTCTAAACCCTTTGATTTCAACCTCATCTTTGATTTTTTCAAACGCGTGGTCTAAACCATGTTCGAACTGTTCTTTGGTTACGTCAATGGTTATTTTTACTTTGGAATTTTCTAAATTTTCAATTTTTGCCATATGTTTATTAACCTCCTAAAATTAACTCTTATACATTATAACACATAGATTTGTTTTGTAAACTAACTCACTAAAAAGCCTTTATAAACTGTGGATGAGACCTAACAATTCTCGTTTTTGAATATGGTCGAGGTGGGGATGATAAGTTTTTGGTTCATGGAATGATAACAGCTCTAGTGCTTCTTTTAATGGTTTGAAAACGACGGTTAACCCAAACGCTTTTTCTTCTGGAGTCAACGTGATTGAGCCTTTTTGCGCGGCTATCTCACATTTGAAAAAATGATGTTGCCACCGCGAATCTGCGAACGTTTCATTTAAAACCAGGGTGGGTGATGCGTCTAAAACGGTATAGCCCGTTTCTTCTAACACTTCCCGTTTAAGCGCCTCTAAAGGGGTCTCACCCGTTTGAATCCCACCACCGGGTAAGGTATAAAAATCTTTATGTTCGTAATAAAGCAACAACACGTCTTGTTCCTTTAAGACGATACCGCGGGCGCCTTTTTGTACTTTTAGGTGCGCTTTTTCTTGTGGGTCGATATCATCGGCGATGATGTCGATTTCTTTAACCTTAGGTTTGGACATCGATCAACACCGGAATCACAATTGGTTTTCGCGAGGTGCTTTTGAATAAAAATTTCGATACTTCTTCCCGCAGTCTTTCTTTATAATGACGCCAATCGACGTATTTGTTTTTAAAGATTTCTTGGGTGATGTTCTCATAAATAACATTGACATCTTCAATCAAGGCTTCGTTTTCTTTCATATAAACAAACCCGCGAGAGATGACTTCTGGTTTGTCGATGATTTTTTTCTTGCGGGCATCGATATGACCGATGATCAGCATCACCCCATCTTGGGAGAGAATTTCTCGGTCTTTAAGCACGACATCACTCAAGTCGCTTTCCAAGATGCCATCGACTAAAATATCGCCGCTTTTAATTTTTTGGACGATGCCTTTGTCGACTTTATTTTCAAGTCTTAAGACTTGGCCGTTTTCCAAGAGCTTGATATCTTTTTCTTGGTAGCCCAAGGCTATGCCAATTTGCTTCATCGTGTATAGATGACGGTATTCACCAATGATGGGGATAAAGTAACGAGGGTTTAAGATGTTGGTCAGTAATTTAACATCTTCACTGCTGGCGTGGGATGAGGGGAGAATGTTTTTATCGATTTTCACGATATTGATATTGTGACGATAAAGCATATCTAATGCGCGTGCCGCGATTTTTTCTGTCCCGGGAATCGGTGGTGTCATCATGATGACATCGTCATCTTCGTTAAGATGGATTAAGCGATCGAGTTTTTTCACCATGCGTTGTAACATGTAAAAGGGTTCATGTCGCTCCCCGGTTACGAGTACCATGGTTTCTTTTAACGTATTTTTATTGTTTTCATCGATGAACTTTAAGGTGCGAAGTTTATCTTTTGGAATTTTTAAAACGCCTAAATTAACCGCTATATCGACCATTCTTTGCGCTTTTCTACCGATGATGGCGATATCCCTTTGATGTTTTAAAGCGATATCAATCACAGTTTGAATGCGGTAAATATCGGTGGAAAAACAAGAAGCGATTACGCGTCGACCTTTCGCCTTTAAAAAGGCTTGGTTGAGGCGATGATTGAGTTCTTTAGTCGCTTCATATCTCGGTTGTTGTTCGGCGCCTAAAGATTCGCTTAAGAGCGCTAAAACTTGTTTAGAAGCGATAGCGGCAAGCCGTTCAAAGCTGGTGCGATAGGGCGCTTCTACGTTTTGATTAAACGTGTAATCAGGCGCATAGACAATCACACCATCTTCGGTATTAAAGGCCATTCCAATACTTTCAGGGATGGAGTGGGTGGTTTGATAAAAGGAAATTTCAACGTTGTTAAACGTTAAGATGCTATCCTTTTTAATCGTATGGAAGGTATAATCCTCTAAGTTGAGGTTTTGTTCTTCTAGCGTATCTTTCAATAACGCCAGGGTGAAAAAGGTCCCGTAGATGGGGGCATTGATCTCTTTTAATAATTTCGGCATACCGCCGATATGGTCCTCATGGCCATGTGACAAAAAGATGCCTTGAATGCGGTCTTTTTCACGTTTCAAATAGGAAAAGTCCGGTAAAATCGATTCGACGCCGTATAATTCATCGGTAGGGTATTTCAACCCTGCGTCCAATATAAAAAGTTTTTCGTCGATATCAAGAATGTACATGTTTTTCCCGTCTTCGCCAAGTCCGCCTAAGGCGAATATATCTATTTTGCTCACAGTGACACCTCCTTGTTTAAATTTTGATCGTATCGATAAGCGTTTGCTTATTTTACATTCGCAATTATTATAACACACCATAGGCGAAGAAAGAATGCTCGTACATAACTTTTACATTTTTCGCAAACGCGATTTTGTTTGAGTGTGATACAATAAACTTGGGTGATTAGATGATAAACTATCCAACTAAAAAAACACCGAAACAAAACGTTCATCAGACGCAAGCAAGTGTTAAAAACCGCGGCATGCGCTTTGAAAAGCTAATCGACGAAGCAAATCGTTACTACGTAGACCGAGATATCGCGGTGATTCATAAAAAACCAATCCCCATCCAAATCGTTAAGGTCCATTACCCCAAACGCACCTTGGCCAGGATTGATGAAGCGTACTATAAAACCCCTTCAACCACCGATTATAACGGTATTTTCCAACAATACTATATCGATTTTGATGTCAAGGAAACCAGCGCGAAAACCTCTTTTCCATTAAAAAATATCCATGAACATCAAATTGCGCACTTAAAAAGCATCCACCATCATGGGGGCATCGCCTTTTTACTGATTCACTTAAAACAACCCGATGAAACCTATCTATTGGGATATGAAACTTTGCAAGCCTTTTTAAAAAGAGCCGAAACAGGTAGAAAGTCGATTACGTTCTCAGAACTTAGACAAAAAGGGTATGCGATTAAAGAAGGCTTTCAGCCGCGTATGGATTATTTAAAAGCGGTATCCGCTTATATAAAAGATAAAACCACGTTATAGACGTGGTTTTATTTTATCGTAGTGCCGCTTTTAATCGGCGATGTGACCGTTTTTAAATCGGCGTTTGAAAAGATGCGACAATTTCTTTCAATGATGGTGTTATCCGGAATTTTAACGCCTTTACCGATGACGTTAATGCCGCTTGATAGTAATTCGGGGCGTTCTTTGTTCGCGCTATAATCCTCACCATAACCGAGTTTGACATCAAATCCGACGATAACCTCTTTATCCAAGATCGCATTTATAACCCGAGCCCCTGGCAAGATTTCACTGTCGTTTAAAATGACGCTGTTTTCTACATGCGCACCCGGATGTACGATGACCCCGGGGGAAAGGACGCTGCGGGTGACACTACCCGCAATAATCGAACCATTTGAAATCAACGCTTGCTTAATGGTCGCTTTAGACCCTATTTTGACCGCGGGCAATTCTTCGCTGCGGGTAAAAATACGCCAGTTACGATCATACATGTCCAAAGGTACTTGATCGACCGTCGAGGTTAGCTCTAAATTGGCTTCTAAATAAGCATCATAGGTTCCGACGTCTTTCCAGTAACCATCAAAAATATAGCTGTAGACCGCCCCACCGATGAGATGTGGAATGATATGTTGGCCAAAATCAAGATTCTCTTCTTCAATGTCTTGAAGCGCTTTAATCAAGACATCGGTATTGAACACATAGATGCCCATGGAAGCGAGATTAGAATCGGTATTTTGTGGTTTTTCTTGGAATTCGATGATTTTACCATCCCCATCTGTCCGTAAAATCCCAAAGCGATGGGTGTCTGCCATCGGCACTTCTTGAACGCCGATGGTAAGTTTTGCCGCTTTTTCTTTGTGTTGTTGGATCATTTTTTGATAGTCCATTTTATAGACGTGATCGCCCGATAAGATAATCACATATTTCGCACCCGAGCGTTTGACGTATTCAATATTTTGTTTGACGCTATCGGCGGTCCCCGCATACCATTCTTTATACGGTTGTAATAAAGATAGTTTTGTATCTCTTCTATCCATATCCCAAGGTTTGCCGACGCCTAAGTGTTCATTGAGCGATAGCGGTAAATACTGCGTTAATATCGCAATATGGAAAAGCCCGGAATTAGAACAATTGCTCAAGCTAAAATCAATGATGCGGTATTTACCCGCAAATGGGACGGCCGGTTTAACGCGTTTTTCGCTTAAAATATCGAGTCTAGAACCACGGCCACCGGCCAAAATTAAAGCTAATGTTTCCATCTTAATCACCTAACTTTTGATAGAGTTTTTCATATTGTAATGCGCTTTGTTGCCAAGAGAAATCCGCTTGCATACCGCGCTTTTTAACCTGTTTAAAGGCGGTTTGGTTCTGATAGAGTTTGACCGCTTCATCAAGGGCGCGTTTTAAATCTTCTTTGGAAAAGTTTAAAAAGCCAATCCCACTACCTTTATGGGTATAACGGTTGTATGGTTCAATAGAATCTTTAAGCCCGCCGGTCTGTCTGATAATGGGGATCGTCCCATATTTTAAACTGATCAACTGAGAAAGCCCACAAGGTTCATAACGCGAAGGCATCAAAAAGAAATCCGCCCCAGCATAGATTTGTCGAGCCATTTTTTCATGATAGCCAAAATAGACGCCGACATGATCGTGAAAACGTTGTTTTAAGTGGTCGAAATACCCTTCTAAATCGTCATCACCACTGCCTAATACAATCAACTTTAACCTATCTTTTTCTAGGTAATCTTCAATAATATCTCTTAAAAGGTTGAACCCTTTTTGTTCTGCGAGTCGCGAGACAATCCCGATAATCGGAATGCCGCCAGCTTCGATATGAAACATTTTAAGTAAAGCCTGACGGTTTTTTTCTTTGCCTTTTAAGTAATTGTGAATCCCGTAGTTAAACGCGATGTAGGAATCTTTGTTTGGAGAAAACTCGTCGTAATTGATGCCGTTCATAATCCCTATAAAGGTATTTTGTCTTTCTTTTAATAAGTCTTCCATACCATAACCAAAATACGCATAAGTTAGTTCTTCGGCGTAACTTTTTGATACCGTGGTAATCCAATCGGCGCTCACGATCCCGGTTTTTAGAAAATTCAGGGTATCGTCAAATTCTAAAATATCGCTATAAGGTACGTTTAAATATGGCATCAACGCTTTATCAAAGCGGCCTTGATAGGCGATATTATGAATCGTAAAAACGGTCTTAATATGGTTTAAAGCGCTGTTTTTTGTGCATTGTAAAAGATAAGGAATCAAGCCGGTTTGCCAATCGTTAAGATGCAAGATATCGATGTCACCCTTGATGTATTTTAAATAACGCACAACCGCTTGAGAAAAGTAACCATAACGTTCGCCATCATCATAATCACCGTAAAGATTTTCACGGTAACCAAAATAATATTCATTATCCACAAATACGACCTTCACACCATGATGCAACAAGATTTCATAACCAACGAATTCTTTTTTGTCTTTCACAGGCACCGTCGTTGTATGTTCCACGGTCAGTTTTTCTTCGAATTTATCTTTGGTGACTTTGTGTTTTGGCAGGACAATCGTAATGTCATGGCCCATTTGATGAAGAGCGTATGGCAATGAACCTAGCACATCGGCCAAGCCGCCGGTTTTTGAAAACGGGGTCGCTTCACTACCAATAAACATAATTTTCATATGCATCCCTCCACTTCCATTATACATGATATAAGCTAGCTTTAGACATAAAAAAAGAGAAACCTATAAATAGGCTCCTCTTTGTCGATAGCATCGGGGTTGATGCATTTATTTAGCTTTTAATAAATCTTGCATACGTACAAACACCAAAACACCGACAATCATGGTAATCGCGATGGATGGGAACATGTACCACGCATTATAGGTAAACGAATACCAAGCCACAGGGGTGCCTTCGGGGGCGAATTCGCCGAAGAAAAGCACACCGGAAAGAAAATGTGATACAAAGCGGAACAAACCGGCGATGAAAATCCCCAATAAGAACATTAAACCGCTATCTTTATTGACTCTGAAGGCTAAGGCGGCTAGACCCATGGCGCCAAAGGCAAATAGATAGTCAAAAAACAAGCTGCCCCAGTGAAATAAGCCAAGGCCACCGATCAACATATCGAGCAAGCCATAAACCATACCGCCAATAATTCCAATTTTAAGACCGTGACGATAGGCAATGATAACAAGCGGCAACATGGTAAATGTAATACTTCCGCCTTGGGGCATTCTAGGGATTGGTAAAGCCATGGTGATCAGTTCAATAACGACCGCAATGGCAATCAGTAAACTAATCTCGGCGATTTGATTGGTACTTAAATTTTTCTGTGTCATAATCATCACTCCAATTAAAAAGTTTTGTCCCGCAGGACAAAACTGAATGTAAAAAGTTTTTCCTACGCTGGCATTACCCAGATCAGGTAAGGTTTCATTCTCGTATCAAGAATGTCTCAGCCTAGTTCACTAAGCTCCCCAAATATTATCGACATAGTAAGTATACCAAGCCTGCTTGTTTAAGACAAGTAAAATACTAAATAAAACCCCTAGTATGAATATGCGCTTTAAGTGAGGCGTCAAAGACTTCATTATCGTGTCAAAAAAGAGGCGTTTGTCGAAAGGATTTTGCCATTTTGAATGGCTTCCATTTGATAAAGAAAGACGTTTTTTAAAAAGTAAAGGCGAAAATTATAGGTTTTGTTATCGTTTTGTCCTATGAGATATAAAGCGTTTTTTGTCGCTTTGCCTCTGGCTTTAAAATCGCCTTGTATCATGTAGATATCGTCACCTTTTTCTTTAAACACCATCGGTTTGGTGACATTTTCACCCTCGCGAATCCCAAAAGCCGTAATGCTTAGGGTGTCACGATCTTTTTTAATGATCGTTTCTTTGTAGGCTTCTTCGCGGATGCCTTGGTCGTCTGTCAATACGCTTTTGCAGTGCCAATCGCCGATTAAATAATCCATAATCGCGGTTTTATCCAAGTTATCACCCTTCATCGGTCGAATTTTAAAGCTAGTTTAAAAATGTTTGAAACTCTAAAGTATGGCCGCTAGGATCTTTACAAAAGAAATGATAAATTTTAAATGCATCGTTCATCTTTGGCTGCGAAATCTCTTTCGCACGGGTTTTAAGGTGTTCATACATGCGTTCTACTTCAATTTTGCGCTCATAAACAAAGGTGATGCAACTTGAATTAGGCATCACTTTTGGATGATGCGTGCAAAACCCAATCTTGCCATGGCCTTTCATATCATAAATCAAGCACTTGCCTTGGTCTTTGTACAACTTTAAGTCTAAAACATCGCCATAAAACTTCTTGACGTCTTCTAAATCATAGGTCCTATAAAAATGGATAGCATCGATCATAGTAATCACTCCTTTACCCCTATTATAACAAAAATACCGCTTTTTAGGCGGTATTTTTAATTAATGATTTCATAAATTAAGGTTTTTTTCTCTTGCACACTTTCGCTAATCTCAAAAGCGTTAAGGATGGTTTTAATTTCATCGGTAATATCTTCTTTGTTATTGTAGATGTAGGCTAAGTCCTCGACCGCATCGACTTTGTCACCGACTTTTTTGTTTAAGACGATGCCGACATCGGCATCGATGGTATCGTCTTTGGTTTCTCTACCTGCGCCCAGGCGCATCGCACTCATGCCGATATCTAAAGCATTCAAGTTTTTAACATAACCACTTTTTTCGCTTTTAACCGCAATGATGTGCTTGGCATGAATATAATCGTTTAAATCTGGATAGACGCCATCTTGGGTTTCAATCAGCGTTTTGAATTTGTCGGAAGCCTCTAAAGACGTAATCTTTTCTTCAATCATTTCCCGAGCACTTTTAACATCTTCTGTGATGCCTGCGCCGTGCACTAAATAAGCCCCAATCTCTGTACAAAGCGTCTGTAAATCCGCGGGACCGTTACCTTGCAAGGTGCGCATCGCTTCGATGACTTCGAGTTTATTGCCCACAGCATAACCAAGAGGTTCGGCCATATCTGTAATAAATGCGATCACTTTTTTGCCGAAGTTTTCGCCGATTTTTACCATGATGCGCGATAATTCACGGGCATCATCCAAAGTTTTCATAAACGCGCCTTCGCCAATTTTTACATCCAAGACAATCACATCGGCCCCAGAAGCTAATTTTTTGCTCATGATACTGGCCGCAATTAAAGGAATGGATGGTACCGTTGCGGTCACATCGCGCAAGGCATAAAGTTTCTTATCAGCCGGGGCTAAGGATTCGGTTTGACCCGCAACCGCGATGCCCAGTTCGTTGACTTGCTTTAAGAAACGCGCGTTAGATAAGGCGATATTGAACCCTTTAATGCTTTCTAATTTATCCAAGGTCCCGCCGGTATGCCCTAAGCCACGACCGCTTAGTTTTGCGAATTTAGCGCCACAAGCAGCCACTAAAGGCCCTAAGACTAAGGTGGTTTTATCGCCGACACCACCAGTGGAGTGTTTATCGACTTTAATGCCTTCAATACCACTTAAATCAATGATTGAACCGCTGTTTAAAACCGCTTCTGTGAAGTCGGTCGCTTCTTGGTCGTTCATGCCGTTAAAATAAATCGCCATCATCAAACTACTGATTTGATAATCGGGGATGGTATCATTGGTATACCCTGAGACAAAAAAATCAATTTCTGCCTTTGTGAGGGAATGGTTATCGCGCTTTTTTTCTATGATGTCTATCATGCGCATACAATCACGTCCTTTCAAACAATATAGTGTAACATGTTTAAATGGCATTCGCAAGCTAGTTTAACCTCTTAATTGTGCGAATTCATCGAGTTTATCTTGAATCATTGCTTTGATTTCATTACTCAGTTCTTGGGTGTTTTTCGAAGCGTAATCTTGTGGTTGAATAACGGGATGAAAATGCAGGTAGGCATGGATGGTTTTAAAAGGCCAACCGCGCCATATTTTACAGAAGTTATAGACACTGACCACCAATATGGGGGCTTGAGGTTTCATGGCGAGTTTCAAGGCGCCCGCTTTAAAATCAATCATCGTGTTGCTATGGGAACGCGTCCCTTCTGGAAATACAGCGACGGGGACGCCATCTTTATATTTCTTAATCCCAGCAATAATCGATTCAATAGAACTGCGAGCGGTCATACGGTTGATGGGGACATTGCCGAGTAATCGCACGTAAGGTCCGATAACGGGCCATTTAAATAGCTCCTTTTTTGCGATGAAAATCATCGGCTGGTCTTTGATAAAAGGTTTGATGCCCATGATATCATAGTTGCTTTGATGATTGCCTACCAACACAAATGGCGTTTTTGGTATATTTTCCCTGCCACTGACGTGTAGGTTTACACGCAAGATTCGCAATACAAGGCGCATGCAACTCATCGCCAAATGGTGATTTCGCATGTTCTTGGTTTGATCACCACGTTGAAAGAGTGGCCAAACCCCTAAGATTACAAACACCATTCCAAAACTGAGCGCAAAAGAAATAACGATGGCAATCAGCCATAAAAGCACGCTAAGCCAACTGAGGCTAAAAGCGGTGAAAAGATAGCTAAAAAGAACGCTTAGAACCACCCAAGAAAGCATAAACAAAACACTAATCATGAGCGGCCGCCTTACGTTTGTAAACCGCAAATATCAAAGCCTCATCCGTTTTTTTATCGATGAGGTTGAACTGACTGTAATCGAGTTTGGGAAAATAAGTATCGCCTTCGTAAGCTTTTTCAATATGGGTGATATAAAGCCTATCCACATACGGAAGTGCGGCTTCATAAACCGTTTTACCGCCAATAATATAGAGTGGGACTTCCTTGGGGATGGTTTCTAGATAACTTTTTAAATCGTGAATAACTTTCGCGCCTTTAAAGATTTTATCTTGGGTCGTCAAAACAATATTTTCACGTTTTGGCAACGGTTTACCAAGTTGTTGGATGATCGAATCATAGGTTTTTCTTCCCATTAAAACACGGTGATTTAAGGTGAGTTCTTTAAAGTGTTTCAAATCTTTAGGATAATGCCACGGCAAAGCGCCATCTTTACCGATCACACCATTTTTATCCATCGCTACGACAAATGCAATCATTAGACACTCACCTTCCCTTTAATCTTCGGATGGGCTTGATAGTCTTCTAGTGTAAAGTCTTCATAGGTAAACTTAAACAAGTCTTTAACGTCTTTATTCAAACGCATTTTAGGCAGTGGATAAGGCTTGCGACTCAGTTGTAGCTTGACTTGTTCAAGATGGTTATTATAGATATGGGCATCGCCGATGCTGTGGATAAATTCTTTGGGTTTTAAATCCATCACTTGCGCAATCATCAATGTCAATAACGCATAAGAGGCGATATTGAAAGGCACCCCTAAGAAGGCATCGGCACTTCTTTGGTATAGTTGTGTTGATAATTCGTTGTTATGAATATAAAACTGAATCAAGGTATGACAAGGCGGCAAAGCCATCTCATCGATGAGCGGGGGATTCCAACTACTTAGGATTAAGCGGCGGGAATCAGGGTTGGTTTTCATTTCTTCTAAAAGCGATTTCAACTGGTCTTCAGAACGGTTTTTGCCTTCGAAATGACGCCATTGTGCGCCATATACAGGACCCAAATCGCCCCAGCTATCCGCAAAATCAGGATCGTCTTTTATCTTTTCTACAAAGGCTTTTAGCGATTCGCCTTGGTGTGCATCGCTTTTTTGGTATTTTTGAAAAGGCCATTCATTCCAAATACGTACGCCATTGAGAACCAAAGGTCTAATATTGGTACTGCCTTCGATAAACCACAACAATTCATGAATGACACTTTTTAAATGGGTCTTTTTGGTGGTGACCAAAGGAAATCCCTTTGTCAAATCAAACCGCATTTGGTATCCAAATGTAGAGATAGTCCCGGTATGGGTACGATCATCCTTCGGTTTGCCGTTTTTTAATATGTGTTTTAAGAAATCTTGATATTGTTTCATAAACCCACCTCCATCTTAAGATATTATACCATATTAAAGACCCTTAGAATAGTCAAAGACGCCTTAGAAATCTAAGGCGTCTTCACGGGGGATTAAGGTTGTGCGGTTTGTTTGCGGTTGATGAAACTTATCTTTTCAACCACCACTTCGGGATAGGAAAATGATTTTTCTTTGTCGAGTTCATAATATTGTTGCGCCAAACGCCCTTTGATGCCAACGGTATCGCCTTTCTTACAATATTGTACGGTATTTTCTGCAATGCCGCTCCAAAGGGTGCACTTGATAAAATCGGTGTCGTAGGTGTCGGAATCTTTGTTTTTGAAGGTCCTTTGCAATGCCAATGTGGTATTGGCAACCTTTCTACCATCCTTTAAACTGCGCAATTCCGGATCCGCTACCAAACGGCCGACGAGAACAACTTGATTTACCATAAACAACCTCCTTTGCACCAAGCTTAAACGATAAGGGTGGTTTTGTCACATGGCATAAATTCATGTATTTGTCTAAATTATGCCATATTTTTCCCAACGAGCTGGTTAACCTTATAACCTTGTCAAAAATTAGAAAAAAAACTTCTAAAGTTACCCTATGAGATAGGTTTTTTAAAAGTTTATAAATATATGTTAAATCGATAAAAAAAGAATGCCCCAGCATTCTTTTTAAATCATGGCTTATGCGATGGTTTTGGTATATAAAAATATCTCGAGATGTTGGGTTTTGTCTTTTGGGGTTTGTTTTACCGTCTTACCGCTTATTCTATAAAAGCCGTTGTGATCGTAAAAACCATAATTGCAAGCCGTATCGGTGAAAAGAAAATACGACCTGAGATTTTCTTTTTTAAGGGTGTTTTCAAAGGCAGCGATTAAAGCTTTACCAATCCCTTGACCTTGATAATCGGGGTGTGTAACGAATAAAACAAGTTCGTCCTTATATGGTAACTTGGTTTCTTTAAGCAGTTCACGGTAGGCTTTTTCGGTTTGTCGCAAATCCTTTAAGATGTTTCTAGAAGCGCGTGAGCGACATTTTAGATATAGGCCATGTAAAAACACGTAAAAATAGTGTTTAAAGCGCTGCAAGGATTTTGAAAATGTGCTTACATTGGCTAAGATGACGCCGATGAGCTTATCGTTATCGTAAACAGCCAAGCTATAATTGGACAAAGCCCTACAAATATGCGCATCCATTTTAACCGCATGAGCTTTGATGGACTTGTTATCGGTATAGGCATGATAGCCCCAAGCATGGCCACTTAAAGATTGAAGATGATCAAAATCTTCTTTTTTTAATGCTTGGGTGTGGAAATGGTTCATATAATCATCCTTACATGCGTGATTAGACTTGTCTTATATTTTCATCAAATGGAATGTGTGGTTCGGTTTTAAAGAAAGATTCGGTGGTAAGTTTAAACAGCTTTGCGATTAAGTTATGGGGAAAAGACGTCATCATGGCATTGTATGAGGCAATCGCGCCATTTAGACGGCGGCGATGACGAATGAAAGCTTGGTGGACCAAGTGATAATCGTCCAATAGTTTTTGGATAACGGGTTTTTTAAAAAGTTCGGGATGGGTTTCATAAAATTTTTCTAAGTTTTTTTCCACTTCGAGCATTTTCACAAAATAAGTCTCATTCATTTGTAGGCTCAAACGATCGTTGGTGGAAAGACGCCAACGCAAAAGCTCATCAAACGCCGCATTCTCATAGGCCACAAAACGGCGGGCAGCACGGATGTGTTGGCTTAAGATATCATAGTAACGGGTTAAGGTCAGTTCAATGGCTTCTTTTTCGGCTTCTAAACGGCGTTTTTTCATGGTAAAAACGGCTTTGGTAAAGACAATCCAAATACCGGGTAAGATTAGCAATATACCTGTGATTAATAAGACCAAGAAAGGGGTTGACATCATATCTACTCCGTTTTAAATATTTTTTCATTATCGCGCATCGCAAGAATCAGTTTTTCAATCAAGGCCATATCTTTAGCATAAAGCCATAGTTCTTTATGATGCAAGGGTTTGAATAAGCGCATTTCAAACGTGTTTTTCAAATCCTGGATACTCAAATATACTTTTGAGGTAATGAGCGTGATGGACACGCGCTTTTGGTGAACTTGATTCAAAGCTTCTAAGGCCTTTATGAATGATTCATCCAATAAAGCTTCTACGGTTTTTTTATTGCTGGCATAGACTTGATAGGATTCAGGTAAGTTTTTTTCCAAAGATTTTCGTCTGGTTAAGACGCGTTCAAACGGCTTTTCTTTGTGGGGTTGGATGATCGTTTCACCCTGAAATGGCCGGTTGAATTCAAACATGAACAAACGGCCAAAAAACAGATTTACTTCCGCCTCTTTAATCTTGATATCGCTGGATAAAAAGGCGACGTTTCGAATCGCACCAGCCACCATATCATAAGCTCTAAACGATTTATCTTGGGGTAATAAATGGCTGTCATAGGCTTGTTTTTCCGTCATGCCATGGTGTGGGTCATACGCACTGTTTACAACGTGTGTTTTTAAAAGATCATCGATAAAATCGGCTTTAAAATTATCTTTTAGACTAGAAAAGTTCGAAAAACCGAGAAGAATGGCAATCAATCCGGTGGTGACCGCAAAAACCAAAATGATTTCTCTAAATTCATAAAGCAATCCAATAAGGCCTAAAATCAATAAAACCGCACCAAAAATCATCATCGCCTCGGCGATAATCTTTTTGATCCGGAATTGTTGGATGTGCTTTTGCATCGCACTCACCTCAATAGTTCATTATACCTTTAAATCGCTAAAATTGAAACCTTAAACTGCTTTGGGTTTAACCAAAACTGAAGCGATTTGGTCACGTTGAATGTGATGGCATTGACGCTTTAAATCATCGAGTTCAATCGTATTTAAAATATCTAAGGTATCGTAATAGATAAAGTCATCGACGAGGGTTTCGCAAAATTGATAAGCCAAACTCTCCATATTGTCCAGCCCCTGAATGAAGCTGCCATGCATGCCTTTTTTAATGCGGTTTAAAGCCTCGCTTTGCAAAGGCATTTGGGCAATTTCAAGCAACGCCTTTTGTAAGGCTTTTAAAAACTTTTGGGGTTGCGTTGATTCACTTCCGATTAAAAGATAGGCAAAGTCTTTTTCATAAGCGATATCAAGACCGTAAGAATCGTTGATCAGACCATGGCTTATCCACGTTTCATATAGATCTGAGCCCTTTCCAAAAAGAATATCAAAAAGCATCGTCAAAGCTATTTTATCTTTCCTTCTTTGCGCTTGGGTTGCGGCTTTATCTACCGGCAGTTTAATCCCTAAAAGCACTGAAGGCATCTGCACATCCAGCGCCATGGTTTCATGGGATTTAGCCACAGAAGATGGTTCATCGCTCGGATTGAATGGCCAAGGTTTTAAAGCCGTATTTTGGGGTAATTTAATGGTGTTTAAGGTCTCAAATAAAGCCTTGGGTTCCATCGCGCTAACGATGATTAACTGCGAGGCCTGCGGTTGGTAATACGCTTGGTGCATCGTTTTTAAGGTCTTTAAATCCATCGCATCAATGCTTTGTTCAGTACCGAGAATATCTTCTTTAATGGGATGGTGATGATAGATATTTTTAATCAGCCTTTGGTATTGGAGATAGTAAGGGTCATCAAGATGCATATTGAGTTCTTCTTTAATGATGTCTTTTTCTTTTTCTACGCCTTTTTGCGAGAATTTTGGATAAAAGAACATCTCAATCAAGCGTTTGGTATTCGTGATAATATGATTGGTAGCGCTAAATAAATACGTCGTTTGGTGGTGTTCGGTAAAGGCATTAATCTGGGCTTCATCAAGCGAGAAGTCTTTTGAAATATCGCGAGCTTCGTTTTCAAAGATTTTATGTTCTAAGAAATGGGCCAACCCGCTTGGGGTTTTGACTTTTTGATTGTCTTGATCGAGGTAGCCTTGATGAATAGACCCCAGCGGCGCTGATAAAGAGACATAGGTTTTCGCAAACCCGGGTTTATGAATTAAAATGGTTTTCAACCCTTGATCGAGGGTTGTCTCATAAATCGTTTCATTCAGCTTGGGATAATGATGTTTTTTCATCGTCGTTACCTCCTAAAACATAGCTAAATACCCATTGACACCCACCAGCCACCCCGATGACATCTTCTTTGCGGACGCGATTCAACTTTTCAAGTAGGATCTCTTTTTTCAAAGGCAGGTTGAAAAGGACATGTTGAAGGCCTTTATTGGGCAAGCTTTTGAGGGAATCATAACTTTGTTTCAACTGGATGATTAGGCTGTTTTTAGCCATGGAAAATGCTTCATCGCTAAAATTGCCTTCGGCGATGGCGGCTAAGGTCGTTTTGATTAAGCTTTGGGCTTTTTCGACATTGGCTTTTTTAACCCCGGAACTCACGGTAATCAAACCAGAAAATGGCGCGTAGGCTGAATGGACATAATAAGCCATGGCATGTTTTTCGCGAATGGTTTCAAAAAGTAATGATTCGGGGCTTTCACCAAACATGGCATTCATGACAACTAAAGAAAAATACGATGGATCGCCATAGGTAATACCGGTATTAAGCGTCATAAATAACCGTTCTTGTGACACATCCAACGTCTCTTTGATGGGCGGTCTTTTGGTAAAAGCGTGTTGAATGAAAAAATCTTTGGGTAGCTTTGAAGCGGAGAAGTTAAAGCGCTTTTCTAAATCCATTTGGAAGGATTTTTCATCAAAATCGCCACTCAAACTCAACACGATCTTATCGTTTGTCATCATCGCATGATAAGCTTTTTCAATATCAGCTAAGGTGATGGTATCGATTTGTTTTTCGATTCCAAAAGGATGGATGTTGTAGGGATGGTCTTGGTAAAGATGGTCATAATAACGTTTCGCGGCGTAGCGTGTTTTATTGGAATATTCCGCGGCGAAGTAATCTTTTAAAAATTGTTTTTCTTCCGCTAAGATTTGGGCGTCAAAAGCGACATCGTGGATGATGCTTGCAAAAAAATCTAAAATCTGTTTTTGATAAGTCGCCGATTCAATCATGGCTGGGTTGATGAAGGTGATGGCATACTGAAGGATATGATAACGGCCCAGTTTGGTTGCTTGGGCACCATAATTCGCATCGTATAAGCCTTCTAGGTGGCGGGCTAATGCTTTTCTGGTGGGAAAGTTTTTATTTTTAGCGCGCATCATCGCAAGCATCAAATAGCGGGCGGTGACGGTTTTTTCATCGAGCAAAGCGAAAAAACGGATACTAAGATGTAGCCGTTTAAACTTGTCTGTTTGAATAAAATGAACCGGGGTTTTATGAATGGTTGAAAGACTTAGCTGCATGTGGATTCTCCTTTAAAAAAAGTGCCGAAGCACTTTTTTAAGCTAGCGCGAGCGCGATTTCCATCATCTTGGTAAAGGCATTTTGACGCTCTTCAGAGCTTGTTGCTTCTTTAGTTACCAAAGAATCAGATACCGTTAAAATGCACGCGGCGTGTTTGCCTGTGATATGCGCATTATGAAATAAGGCAAAAGATTCCATCTCAACGGCGATGGCACCGTAATCTTGAAAAATGGTTTTATAATCGTCAAAATTTTCACGGTAAAAAACATAGCTAGAATGTATAATGCCTTCTTTGATGGGAATATTAAGACGCTGTGCGGCTTCTTTAATCGCTTGATTCAAATGTTTTGAAGGATAAGTATACGGTTTTAAGTCTTGTTTGCTTTGAACCGAAGCATAGCTTGATTCGCTGTAGGCACTGCTGGCTAATAAGACATCGTAGAGGTCGATGGTATCGGTGTAAGCCCCACAAGAACCGACGCGAATGATATTGTCCACATCGTAGAATGTGTATAATTCATAAGAATAAATACCGATTGAAGGCATGCCCATACCGCTGCCCATCACGCTGATAAGTTGGCCTTTATAGGTGCCGGTATAGCCGAACATATTGCGGACGGTGTTGAATCGTTTGACATCTTCAAGATAGGTATCGGCGATGAATTTTGCTCTTAAAGGATCACCAGGCATGAGGACAGTTTTGGCGATATCGCCTTTTTTTGCTTCAATATGAGGGGTTGGCGTTGCCATAAAATCACCTTCCTAATAGTTTTCTTGACTTTTTTTGCCTTGCATAATTTTGACACCGCTAGAAGCTCCGATACGGGTTGCGCCGGCCTCGACCATGCGCTGGAGGTCTTCTAAAATTCTAACCCCACCGGAAGCTTTGACGCCTTTATCTTTGGCGATGGCTTTCATCTTTTTAACATCGCTAGTGGTGGCACCACCGGTGCCGAAACCTGTTGAGGTTTTGATGAAATCTGCGCCCGCGTTTATAGCGGCTTGGGCGGCTTGGTCCAGTTCATCTGCTTCTAAGTAACATGTTTCTAAAATCACTTTTAGAACATGGTTTTGACAGACGTCTTTAATGGCCCTAACTTCTGCTTCGATTAAATCGAAATGGCCGTCTTTAACATGCGCAATGTTGATGACCATATCAATTTCGTTGGCACCTTTTTTAAGCGCATCGGTCGTCTCATATACCTTGGTTTCTTTGCTGTTGGCCCCAAGTGGAAAGCCGATGACCGTACAGACCAACACATCGGTTTTTCGTAAGCTTTCCGCGGCGTATTCAACCCACGTCGGGTGGATACAAACGCTTTTAAAATCGTAGGTAATCGCTTCTTCTAAAATTTGATCGATATCTTTTTTAGTGCCCGTTGGTTTAAGGTAGGTATGATCGATCAGTTTGTTGATGTCCATGATTTTGCCTCCTAAGTAAAGCTAAATATAATTTTATCATCGGACCGGTCAAGACGATAAAAACAAATGTACCGACATTGAACGCGCCCCATGATTGCATGGCGATTAATGTGATTAAAAGGCCTAAACTCATCGGGGTAAATTCCATGATGATCCGGATACGGGCCATTTTATCGGTGCGAAATAGATGCATCAATAAAAGCATCAACTCATCATAAATCCCCGCAGGGTATGGGGTGATGATTAACAAAGCGCTGCCAAAGGGTATGATGATGATGCCAATGACAAAGAAAAGGATGCGCATCAAGCCTTCGGGGTCTATGTCGCTTAAAATGATTAAGTTAAATAAATCGACGAGATTACCGACAATGATAAAGGGTAAGGCCATCAGTAAAAAACGCAGGTGTTTTCTTTTGAGGATGATAAAAAGCGTCAAAAGGATACTTAAAACCTGAATCGCTTGACCGATGGTTAAGACGGTGATGTCGGCGATGGCGATATGTAAAACATCCCAAGGCGATACGCCGAGATTAGCCTTAATAATCAAAACAATACCAAAAGCGGTGATAAGCGTACCAAAAAGATACAACGCGATTGAAATACAGTGTTTTATCATGAATTTCCCCTTTGGTGTTTCATCTTTATTGTATCCGAGTTACGGGGAAAAATCAATTTGTGGCGTCGCTTTTCATAACGTTCTCACAGCGTTCACAAAGTTCTTCTTCATTGATATTGGTGACTTGCCAACAGCGGGCACATGTCTGGCCTTCTGCTTTTTCAATATCGATGCTTAAGGTTTCAAAGTCGTAAGCCCCTTCACCGTCTTTAATTTCTACGGCGGAGACGATAAACAACCGTGCCAAGTCACTCATAATTTCAAGATGGCGCTTAGTCGCATCATCTTTCGGATAAAGAATCACTTTTGCGCTTAAAGATTTACCGATCAGTTTTTCATTTCTAGCATCTTCTAAAGCCTTTAAAACATGATCGCGCAATTTCAAGAAATGGCTGTAGTGTCGCATTAAAGCATCGTCTTTTGGATACTTAGCCACAGGCATATTTTCTAAATAAACGCTGTCTTCACTTTGACCCACAAAGGTTTGATACGCTTCTTCTGCGGTATGCGGTAAAATCGGGGTGATCAAACGCACGATCGCACTTAAGGTTTGATAAACCACGCTTTGTGCACTACGACGAACCTTATCGTCTTCGCTTTCAATATAGACGATATCTTTAATATAGTCGAGATAAAAAGAAGACAGTTCTCTTGTTACAAAACCGTTAATCAAGCGTGCAACATCATCAAAAGCATACGCGTGATAAGCGGCATTGACTTTTTCAACCATATCGTCAAGTTTTAACAACATATAGCGGTCGGTATCGTTCATATCGTGGAATTTAATGACATTTTTTTCTGGGTTAAAATCACCAATCGTCCCAAGCATAAAGCGAATCGTATTGCGGATTTTACGGTATGTTTCACTGACTTGTTTAATCATTTTGTCGCTGATTCTAACATCGGCTTGATAATCAACCGATGCGACCCAAAGACGCAGGATATCGGCGCCTAGTTGATCCATCACTTTCAAAGGATCAACGACGTTGCCCATCGATTTACTCATTTTTTTACCTTGGCCATCAAGCACGAATCCATGGGTTAATACCGCTTTATAAGGGGCTTTTTTCTTAGCGGCTAAGCCGGTGATAAGGCTTGAATTAAACCAACCGCGGTACTGATCTGAACCTTCGATATATAAATCGGCAGGGTAAGGCATGCCAAAATCAACCATACCACCTTGATGTGAGGTACCCGAATCAAACCAAACATCGAGGATGTCGGTTTCTTTTTTAAAGTTATGTTTGGGTGATTTTTTCGATGTGTACCCTTCAGGTAAGAGGTCTTTTGCGTCCCATTAGAACCAAATATTAGAACCGTATTTACCGAAGAGTTTCGCCACATGTCGGATGATTTTCGACTCTAAAATAGCCTCACCATTTTCATGGTAAAAAACCGGGATAGGCACACCCCAAGTGCGTTGTCGGCTAATACACCAAGACAAGCGGTCTTTAACCATATTTTCCATGCGAACCTGACCCCAAGTCGGAATCCATTCGACGTTTTTGATCGCTTTGATCAGATCG
>PWMS01000099.1 GCA_003558105.1 Mollicutes bacterium
AACAGTTCTGGCATGATGATATGGCCACTGTTTTCACCGCCTAAAGAAAGGTTCTTATCCAACAATGCTTCCATCACATATTTATCGCCAACATCGGTTTTTATGACCTTGATGCCTTTTTCTTCAAACGCTTTGATGATACCAGGGTTACTCATTTTTGTAAGCACCACGGTTTGTTTGTTTAGACGTTGATGTTTTTTTAGCCACGTGGCCAAAACATAGATTAAAAGATCGCCATCAACCACATTACCTTGATGATCAACCGCTAAAGTGCGGTCACCATCCCCATCAAACGCAAACCCGATATCGAGTTTGTTTTCAATCATATGCGCTTTTAGATAATCCAGATGCGTCGAGCCACAACCGGCGTTGATATTACGACCATCGGGTGTGATATTTAGCGTAGTCACCTCATCGACCATCGGCGATAAAACCGCGGGCGCCATAGTATAAGTCGCCCCATTGGCCATATCCAAAGCCATGGATACATTGACTTCAATATCCATAAAAGGCTGATATAAGGCTTTGTAAAAAGCATCTAAATCATCGGTTTTGCGATGCGTCCCTTTTGCTTTTGCATCATCGCGCATCTCACCATCGATAAAAGCTTCAATTTTTGCCTCTTCATTGGGTGTAAGTTTTTTTCCTTTGTTGAAAATTTTGATGCCATTATCGGTATAAGGGTTATGTGAAGCGGTTACCATCACCCCAATTTTTCCTTTTTCATGGGCGTAATAAGCCAACGCAGGCGTCGGTAAAACCCCGGCATCCCAAACATCGATGCCACAAGCTCGCGCCCCTTCACTTAGAGCATCGACAAAATCCGCGCCATTTTCGCGCGTATCTTTGGCGATGACAATCTCAACACAGTTAAACGTTGATTTTAAACTTAATCCGATGGCTTTTACCATGGCCACGGTCACATCTTTGCCAACTTCTCCCCTAATGCCATCGGTCCCAAAATATTTCCCCATCCGTTAACCTCCTGTAATTTTTATTCTACGGTTACACTTTTAGCTAAATTTCTAGGCTTATCAATATCATACCCTTTAACCAACGCCGCATAGTAGGCAATCAGTTGCGTGGGAATCACCATCAAAAGTGGGGCCAAACTCGGATTGGCATCCGGTATAAGCATGGTTTCACCGTTTTCACGTAAGCTCTCAACGACGATACTCAATGTTTTTGCGCCACGGCTTTTGACTTCATTAAGATTGCTTCTTGTTAAAGAAGCCGTACTATTTTGTGAAATTAAAGCAATCACGGGTGTATCTTCTTCAATTAAAGCAATCGTCCCATGTTTAAGTTCGCCAGAGGCAAACCCTTCGGTTTGAATATAAGATATTTCTTTTAATTTTAGCGCCGCTTCTAAGGCCACCGCGTAATCGAGCCCGCGACCGATATAAAAACAGTGCCGTTTATTTAACAGACTCTCAACGATGGGCTTAAAGTCTTCGTGTTTCTCTAATAAGCTATCCATCGCTGAGGCAATTTTTGATAATTCCGCCTTAAGATCAAAACTTTGATGTGAAAGCGCGTAGGACAAAATTGCCAAAACGGCAATTTGCGCCGTGTAAGCTTTCGTAGAAGCAACCGCAATCTCAGGCCCAGCATGAATGGTTAAAACCATATCGGCTTCTCTTGCGAGCGTTGAAGTTCTGACATTGGTCACCGTCATCACGGTATGATGATCTTTTTTTAAACGCATTAAACAAGCTCTTAAATCAGCGGTCTCGCCACTTTGAGAAATCATGATAAAGAATGGTTTACCGTTTAAAAGTGGCATATCATAAGCGAATTCTGAGGCGATATGAACTTCAGTAGGCATCCCGGCCCATTGTTCTAAAAGCTTTTTCGCCACAAGACCAGCATGCATGCTCGTCCCAGCGGCTAAAATATGAATGCGGTCATGCTTTTTAATGGTATCTAGCATCGCGGTGTCCAATAAAACGTCATTTTTCTCAAAATATTTATTTAAAATCTTACGTATGACGGCGGGTTGTTCGTGGATTTCCTTTAACATGAAATGATCAAAGGCACCCTTTTCACTCGACATATCATCCATATCGATCGGTTGCATTTGGTAAGGTTGTACCGTGCCGTTTAAATCAAATATGGTAAACGCATCTTGATGTATCGTTACAAATGTTTCGTCTTCTAAGGCAACATATTGATCCGCCGTAGGCAATAAGGCCATCATATCCGAAGCAATGATGATTCCTTGGTTACTTTTTCCCATCAATAAAGGACTCTTATGTTTAGCTGCATAAATCAAATCTGGTTGGGTTCGGTCGATGACTAAAAGCGCATAAGAGCCTTCCAACAAACGCAATGTTTTTAAGATCGCTTTATCGGCGGGCAAGGATTCTGAGACAAAATAATCGATTAAAAAAGCGATGACTTCCGTATCGGTTTCACTTGTAAACGTCTTATCGTTTAAATAAGTCTTTTTCAACTGTTTATAATTATCGATAACCCCGTTATGCACGACGATAAAACGCCCACTAAACGAAGTGTGTGGATGGGCGTTTTCTTGGTTGACTTTGCCGTGCGTGGCCCAACGGGTATGGCCAATCGCAAGCGGACTTTCCTTTATATCAATACGTTTTTCTAGGGCATCAATGCGCCCTTTAACTTTAATCAAAGTATGGTCAGATGTCTTGTTATCCCAAAGACTCATGCCCGCAGAATCATAGCCACGGTATTCCAATTTTTTAAGACCATTTAAAACAATATCTTTGGCATTTTTCTCACCAATATAGCCTACAATACCACACATGTTATCCCCCCTAGGTCAACATACATTGCTTATGACATGTATTGTATTATAGCATGAAAAACCCTATTAATGCAATCCTATTTGTGACCTTCAATACGTTCAATCCCGTGCGCAACAATCAATAAAATCCCTGAAATAAAGAGATTTAAACTTTTATGGTTAAGCATCACAAATCCTTCTTGTGGCGACAAAAAAACGTTGGAAAAAATAAGCGCTAAGGTTTTTTGAGCGGTACTAATACTGTGAATGTAAGTTTGTTGTGTGTAACTAATTTCCATCAAAATATAGGCTAAAAACAGCAACAACAACCAAGCCTTATGGCGGGTCAACACCATGATTAACACCATTAAAGCCAGGGTTCTTAAACCCGATAACCATAACGTAAAGATAACCGTCGTATCGACACGCAAAGATAGACTAAACGGTGTCTTTGCATAAATAAAATAGATAAGCACAAACAAAAACAACGTTTTAAGCATGAAGATAACCGCGATGAGACAAAGTTTTGAGACAAAGACCGTTAGGGGGTGAAACCGCATCAACATAGCGGTATCGTGATTTTGATGTTCAAAGAGGGTTTCGGTTAAAAGAAGAATGCTGATTATCATCGTCATCTTAAGGATAAAAAAGGACTCAGCCCAATAAAGGGTGCCATAGACTTCGCGTTGTAAAAAGCGGTTGATCCACGGTTCGGTATGATAGGTAAAGGCGATATACATTCCCATATTAAGCAACAATAACACGATAAAAACAACCACACATTTCATCGTGAAGATCCGGTAAAGATGGTAAATTAAAAGCATTTTCACAAACGCATCACCCATGCCGCCTCGATGTGTCTAAGATCATGACTCGTCGCCACGATATAGCCTTCTTGTTTTCGCCAAAGCGCGATTAAAGCTAAGACGGCTTGATCATCAAGCGCATCAAAAGGTTCATCGTAAAGGTAAAGCGTTCTTTTTTCCAATAAAGCAGTCGTTAAATAAAGCTTTTGGCGCATGCCTTTTGATAGTTGAAATATCCGTTTGTGCAGATGCTTATTTAAGGCAAAAACATCGATTAAATACGCGAGACAAAACCCTTGATTATCCCCCATCTCTTTAAGGCACATAAGATAATCTTTCGCCTTCATAAAAGCCGGCAAAAAAGCCGCTTCTTCGACATAAATCAAGTCGCTGGGCAAGACGCCTTGGATGTGGGCGTGGGTTAATCCCGCCAACCCTTTTAACAGGGTTGTCTTGCCAGAACCATTGGGTCCCCACAAGATATTGATGCCTTTTTTAAAACTTAAGTCTTCAAAGAAAACCGTATGGTCTTTATAGGTTTTACGGAATTTTTCAATGTGAATCATCGATCATACCTTCTTGTTTTAACGGTATATTTTCCTCGAGATAAAGGGTGGTGTTAATATAGGGAAACGTGGGAATATATAAAACGCCCTTTGATGTTTGAATATGGATGGGATAGCGATGCAAAAGCATGGTTTCATCTTGATAAGAAAAAGGCATAAGCAAGGTTATTTTTTCATGGCCTTTAAGCTCAATTGGCAGTTGAAGTTGTTGATTCATCAAGGCTTCATCGTTAAAAATTTCATCCGCCCGCAACAACCCTTCTATCGCGTGATCATAGGCGACGATATGATCATGATCGACGGTGATTGTCGCCGCGAAGATATCAAGCGATTCTATCAAGACCGCGTCTTCCTTGAGATTCTCAAGTTCGATGATCATGCCTTTGGCGGTAATACCATGAGCAAAACGGCCCGGTAAATTGTGTATTTGGCGGTAGGTAAGATGATCGGTTGTACTTTTTTCATAAACAAAACTTAAAGGCCCAATCGGAATTTCCATCGTGGTCCCATCAACCAAGCGAAGAATCAAAGGCGCATTTTGATAGCGTTCATACCCGCCTTCAAGTTGATGGGGGACTTGCAATGTAAGCTGGATTTTTTTGGCATCGATCAAAGCGAACGATATTGCTTCCTTCTTAAAGTCCACCAGTTTGAAAGGTTGAATTTCAGGGCTTTTAAGCAACACTGTTTCAATCATGGCCGCTTCTAAATACGGATAGTCGATGGTATAAAATTCCAGTGAAAACGTATCACCTGGTGCCTTCGTGGAGACAATGGTCTCTTGTGGTATGACAAGGATCGTCTGGGTGCTGTTTTCTGTTTCGAGATGGGCGATGAGCAGCATCGCTAAAATAACGCTTAATATGCTGATTATCGTAACTTTAATCATGCAATCGTTCCTTGATAATGGCGTAATATTCTGTGGTTAAGGTAAAGACTTCCCAACCGCCTTCGCGGACATTTCTGAAAAAACGGTATTGCCTTCCCACCCCATTGCTGATGCGCCCTTCGCCATAAATAGCGATGTGAAGCGCGGTCATTGGATCGATTTCAATATCGATGTTGATGACTTCTTCTAACGTCGTTTTAGTCTCGATTTCAAAACCGGTTTCAATCTCGCTATCGAGACCCGCTTTAAACCTGGATATATCGCCACTTAAATCGATGGCGATTGAACCACTCGCAGAGACCTGTTTGGTCTTTTGTTCGGTGGTTTTAAAACTATAGCTTTGCATAATTGGGGTGGTCCCATCGTTTTCAATACGGTAAAGCGTCTCTTTGGTAAAGGTAACGGGTTCGTTTTTCATATGGGTCGTGGTTCGCCAGCCCCAAAAACGCCGTCCTTTCAACTGATCGTATAGCCTGATGTAATCAAAATCAGAGAAATCTCGCAATAATTTTTTGCCTTGGCGATCAAAAGTGATCTCTTGATAGCTTTGATAAGTCGAAGCTTGCAGTGGTTCGATTTGGATAGAAAAAACGACGATAAAGATAAGCAGTCCTAAAATAGTTTTCATCATTGACCTCCTCATCTATATCGTTAGCAAACTTGTGGGTTTTTACTGCAAAAAAAAGAAACCGAAGTTGCTTAGGTTTCGGTTTCTTTTTGCCAAGTTTCAATTGTTTCTAAAGCGTCATGATAGCCTAGTTCAAAACGGGCTTTAATGTGATCGGTAGAAAAATCCATCACCCCGTGTAAATTCTTCTTTGGGTAAATATATTTCATCTTTGTCCCATCGATTTCCTTTTTACGGGTCACATTTCTAAGCGATATCCTGAATAGATCAATCACGATAACTTCATCACAACCCGCTTGAATCAGCGGTGTATAAGGTGTGTTGTCTAAAATACCACCATCGTAATACGTTTTACCGTGGATGTTTATCGGTTTAAACATCACCGGTATAGCACAAGAAGCGAGTAAAGTTCCACGGATATCATCATCGCTCAATTCTCTTAAGTCATGGTATTTGATCCGTTTTTCTTTTTCAAAAAAATTTTTAATGTTTATCGCTAAGGCATCGGTAAACTTAAATTTCTTTTCCGTCACAAAAGAGACTGCGATAAAAACCTGTTTTTTTCGAATGATGTCGTAATCTAAAACTTCATCCATAATCGTTTCCAACTTATCGGTTTTAAAGATGCCATCGGTGATTAGATGCACATTCTCCTTGATTAAGAGATCTTTCCAAGAAGTATCTTTGTCAAAAAGCGAGTCTTCTTTCAAATTTAGCCATATCTCCTCGGCGATATCCAAATCGCCCATCGCCAGTAAGCAAGCGTTTAAACTTCCTACCGAGACCCCGCTGATGGCGTGTAAATCATCCAAGTAACCATGTTTATGCAACGCTTTTAACGCCCCGATTTGATAAGCGCCACGGGCCCCGCCGCCAGCGAGTGCAATTCCTCTTTTAAACGTACTCATAACATCCCCCTAATACAATAAGCGTTCATCGTTTTTATAAACATCTTTGATAATGCCCCCGCCAAGACAAACCTCACCATCATAAAAGACGCAAGATTGACCGGGGGTTACCGCGCGAATCGGTTCTTTGAAAACCACATGATACATGCCATTTTCAAAGCTTAAATCAACCGCATGGTCTTTTTGACGATAACGGAATTTAGCGGTTAAATCACGCGTTTTGATATCGCCAGGCGGTATGATATTAACACCTTCTAAGGTGCAACTAGTCGCATAAAGCCGTTCGTGATGATAGCCTTGAGCGACGATGAGATGATTCGCGTTTAAATCTTTACCAACCACAAACCACGCCTCATCTGAATAGCCTTTAAGACCGCCGATCCCAAGCCCTTTTCGCTGGCCGATGGTATAATGCATCAACCCTTGATGGGCGGCGATCCTTTCGCCTTCTAACGTGATTATATCGCCAGGTTGGGCGGGTAAATAGTTTTTTAAAAATTCGTTAAACTGTCTTTCACCGATAAAACAAATCCCTGTCGAATCTTTCTTCAAAGCGGTCGGCAATTTAGCTTCTTTAGCGATTTTGCGTACGTCTTGTTTGCGCAAATGCCCAACGGGAAATAAAACATCTTTTAATTGCGATTGGGTCAGTTGCGATAAAAAGTAGCTTTGGTCTTTATTGGCATCAAGGCCCCTTAATAAAAGTGGCCCTTCTTTAGAATCTTCAATGCGGGCGTAATGTCCCATCGCGATATAATCGGCGTCTAAATTTTGCGCATGCCGTTTAAACGCTTCAAATTTAATGTATTTATTGCACATGATATCGGGGTTTGGGGTACGACCACGTTTGTATTCATCCAAGAAGTATGTAAAAACATCGTCCCAATACTCTTCAATAAAATCGACACGTTTTAAAGGAATCCCGATATGATCGGCAACGTTTTTCGCATCATCGTAATCTTTCTCTTGGGGACAAAGATCATCGGCCAAATTAGGGTTACCTAAAACATCGTGATTGGCGGCCGAATCCCAATTGACCATAAACAGTCCAATCACGTCATAATTCGCTTGTTTGAGTAAATAAGCGGCCACAGAAGAATCCACGCCGCCGCTTAAGCCGATAATGACGCGTTTTTTCATGGTATCATCCTTTATGTTTTGCGTTTGTCTACATCAGAAGGCATTCTAAAATCGCCTCTTGGAGACAAGGAAATATCTAAAATCTTGGGCGCATCGGGTGAGGCTTGACGTTTGAATTGTTGCGAATAAAAGCGCGCGAAAAATTGTTTAACATAGTGCGCCGCTTCTTTTTCTTCAATCGCAAAGGTCTTTTCAATCAACCAGCGAATGCGGGGTTCATCATCACCAAAGCGCAAGAAACGGTGGAGAATAAAGTCGTTGATTTCATATTTACCGATAACATCTTCGGTTACTTGGTTTAACAGTAGTTCTGGTGAAATCGGGGTTGCGATAACCTTATCGACTACCTTGCTTAAGGCTTCATCAAATTTGGTTTCGGCATACTGTTTGACCATGAAGCGCACCAAGGTTTTCGGTATGCCGGCATTGATATTGTACATACTCATCTGATCACCACTGTAGGTCGTCCAGCCTAAAGCAATTTCGCTCATATCACCGGTCCCAAGCACCAAGCCTTGATGCATGTTGGCCAGATTCATCAAAGCCATCGTACGCGCGCGGGCTTGCGCATTTTCATACGCTTTGTCCATCGTTTTACCATCATGGCCAATCAAGTCAAGATGATTTTTAACATGCGCGCTCAAATCGATTTCTTTGATTGTCACACCGAGGTCTTTCATCAGCGCATGGGCTTGTTTCTTCGTCGTATTTGAGGTACCAAAGGCAGGCATGGTAACACCGAAAATTTGCGTGCGTTTCATCTTTAAAGTATCAAAAGCGCGCACGGCCACCAACAAAGCCAAGGTAGAATCCAAACCCCCAGAAACCCCGATGACAATCGTTTTGGCACCGATATGGCGCAAGCGCTTAATAATCGCATTTTCTTGTAGGGCTGCGATTTTTTCAAACGCTTCTAATTTATTTTCTTTGGGCACAAACGGGGTTTGATCGAAGGGCTGTTCAAACAAGAAGTTCTCACTCTTATCCAAATCAAAATCGACTTCCATCACTTCGTGTTCATATTTGTTTAAGGTATCACGGAAAGAAGAATTGCTTTTGCGAATATAGGCAATCCGGGAAAGATCGATATCCCCGTATATAATTTCAGATTCAATGGAGAAGTGTTCGGTTTCAATCAGGGTATCGCCATTTTGCGCAATCACATTATGGCCTGAAAAGACCGTCTCCGAGGTAGATTCATTCACCCCAGCGCTACAATAAACATACGCCCCAGCGTTACGTCTTGAGTGTTCCACAATGGTGCGTTTACGCTTTTCACGTTTGTCTAAATATTCATTGGAAGCCGATAAGTTGATGATCATCTGTGCGCCGTTTAAAGCGAGTAAATTTCCTGGCGAAATCGGCGCCCACATATCTTCACAAATCTCAATACCAAAGGAAAGATTGCTTTCGTTTTCTTTAAAGACAATCGAACCAAACGGCACAACTTGATTTAAATAACGAATCATCTTGGTGCGTTTGACAATATCATAAGCACTGGTAAACCAGCGTTTTTCATAAAACTCTTGGGTATTGGGCAAATAGAATTTCGGCACAATCCCTAAGATTTCATCTTTTTTCACCACAAAAGCACTATTGTAAAGCACCCCTTCTATTTCTAAAGGGGCTCCAAAAATCAAAATACCGTCGTAAGGATTTTCCTTAAGCAAGCGTTTGATAGCGCTTTTGGTGTCGTTTAATAAACTGTTTTGAAAGAATAAGTCGTTGCATGTATACGCTGTGACCCCCAACTCGGGAAACACCGTCATTGAAGCCCGGTTATCTTTCAATAACAATAACATCTCATCAACGTTATAATCTGGATTGGCGACCCGTAGTTTTGGTGTGATCGCTGCGACTTTAATAAAATCGTTATAATACATAAACCTCACCCCTCGTATAAGTTATGTCTTTCAATATATTCCGCAACGACCCCTGGCAATAAGCTTTTGTCTTTATTTTTTCGATAGTCGCTGGAGGCATACGGCAAATCAACATCCGCAACCACCAACAAATGGTCCCGATGTTTTTTTAAAAAAGGGTCATTCGCGATAATCTCAGGCATATCAACTTGGTTGCGATTTAAAATAATACAGTAAAATTCTGATAAAAGCTGGTCAGCCTTTTTCCAACGATGCAAGGTCTTAATATGATCGCTACCGATGACAAACGCGGTTTTTTCGCCCTTGTTTTGAAGCCGTTTTAAAGCATCATAAGTGCCTTTAAAACGGTCGTCTTGCATCTCAAGATCACTGATTTCAACGTCTTTTAGTTCTTTCCCCATCAATTGTAACATTTTTAAGCGATGATGGTTGCATAAAAGATCATTTTTTCCATAGACCGTTGATACTGGTAAATACGTAAACCGATCAATAGACAGTTTACGTTTTAATATTTCAGGAATTTTTTGATGGGCTTTGGTCGGGGGATTAAATGCCCCACCATAAACAACATGCATATTATCACCATATCCATTATAACACGCAATCATAAAGCGCGCATCCACGAGTTAAGGTTTTGTGGTATAATGCTTTGTGAGGTGATTAGATGACGATTGATAAAAACTATATTTTAACCCTGGCTGAGGAAATTTTAAGGATTCCCTCACCAAGTGGCTATACCAAAGAGATTATTGAACGGATTCAACAAGAAGCATCGGTCTATGATTTAGATTATGAAAAAACCAAGAAAGGCAACTTAATTGTCACCTTGGATGGCACAACAGATAAAACCATTGGCCTGTCTGTTCATGTCGATACCCTTGGTGCGATGGTCCGAAGCATCAACAGCGATGGTTCGATGCGGTTTACCACCATTGGTGGGCCCTTGTGGGCGACTATGGATGGTGAATACTGCACGATTCGAACCTCGGATCAAAAAGATTATACCGGTACCTTTTTATCGACATCCCCTGCGGTGCATGTCTATAAAGATGCGGCAAAAAAAGAACGCACCCCAGAAACCATGGTCGTCCGGATCGATGAACGCGTTAAAAGCAAAGAAGATACCGAAAAATTAGGCATCGGCGTCGGTGATTACATCTTCTTCGATCCTAAGACCACCATCACTGAAAGCGGCTTTATCAAATCCAGATTTTTGGATGATAAAATCAATGTCGCAAGTATCTTTGGTTTAATCAAAGCTTTTAAAGACCAAAACATCAAACCAAAAGCGACCATCAAATTCATCATTTCAACCTATGAAGAGGTTGGACACGGGGCCGCGCACATTCCCGTCCTCGATGAAATGGTAGCCATCGATATGGGCTGTATCGGCGATGATCTTTCGTGTACAGAATACGATGTATCCATTTGTGCAAAAGATTCTAGTGGCCCATACGATTATGAATTAACCCAAAAATTTAAACAACTAGCGCAAAAACACCACCTTAATCATGCGGTGGATATTTACCCTTACTACGGCTCTGATGTGAGTGCCGCGCGGAAGAGTGGACACGATTTTAAAGGCGCTTTAATCGGGCCTGGGGTCCACGCCTCACACGGCATGGAACGGACGCATTATGATGCGATTGAAAGTACCGTCAAGTTACTTTTTCACTATTTAACTTAACTTAGCTATAGCTTTAAGCTATAATTAAGGTAGTGTTAAGAGGGATGTGATGATTTGAAAAATGTAGGCAGATATACAGAACGTAGCATTATGGATCGTAAAGAACGCCACAATGCCATGATCGAAGAAAGGACCGATTTTCATGATGGCACGAGAAAAACTTTGATCATCATTACCAGTCTTTTTGGCCTGATCGTATTAGCTATTTTCGTTTATAGCATCATCCAAAGCTTAATCTTATAAAACAAAAACCGGGACACATTTAAATGTGTCCCGGTTTTTATCGTGCTGGTTTATTGGAATCTTGAAGCCCATGTTCCCGCTTCAAAAATCGTAATTTCTTCACCCTTTGGCGTAGTACCAATGATGGTTAAATCATCGCTGCCAACCGGTAAGTCGACATGAAGGCGGCTTTGGTTGATGCCGTGTTTTTTAGCGATATCGTTGGCGTTTTTCTCCTGGTGTTTGACACTCATCGGATAAGCATTGCCAAGTGCCACATGGGTGCAACGTTGTTCATCAAGCATCGCTTGGTAATAAAGGGTCTCGTTTTGATAAAGTAAGTTTTCTTTCGGGACTAAGCCAATCTCGCCTAAAAATTTGGCGCCGGGATCGGCGTTGATGACTTGTTGTAATATTTTTTCATTCTCACTACGGACCTCAATCACTTCACCATACTTCAAGGTCATTTTAAAAGGTTTAAGATTCTTTCCTCTAAAATGCAAGGGCTTCGTTGTTTCAAATGTTCCATTGACACTGCTTTTTAAAGGCGCTGTGTATATCTCACCCATCGGTAGTTGCGGCACAAAGATATCCCCACGACGCTTTTGGGCACCAGAAAGCCAAATATGTTGTTCGGGCAGACGCATCGTTAAATCCATAGAGGCGCTTTGCAGGCTTAATGATTCAAAGCGGTACTCATTGAGTGTTTTTCGGCGTTGTTCCAAAGCATTCATATGTTCGGTATAGGTTTTTAAGGGGTTTTCACCATCTAGGTTGAAAAGATTGATGATATCTTCATGCAGACGCATCAAAGCATCGCTGTCTTCTAATTTGGGGTAAACGGCTTTGGCCCACGGCAAGGCAGGATAGACAACGTTGGAAAATTTAAGGCTCTGCAATATCTTTTGTTGGTAGGGCCGCGTTTTTGAAGCACTGGCTTTTTGGGCACGCATAATCCTTTTTTGATCCACTTCATGAAGGAGTCCAGGAAAACTTGAAGAGATCGTTAAAAAAGCCGCATTTCTATCGGTTTCTTCTTTCATGCGCGCGATAATGTACTCGGGTAGATCATCCAAAACATCTTCTTTGGCGTATTTGTATTTGATTCGCGTTAAAACTGGGTCGTGGTAATTGACGTGTACATACCCACTTTTAAACGTTTTGTAGGCTTCTTGGGTTAAAGCACGCACAAAGTCTTGTGCTTCGATGGGCGCATTGATGATTAAATCTTCATCTTCTTTTAAATTGAGCGCTCGGAGCAATACCAATCGTGCGTATAAAATTAATTGCTTATCATTCATGATCTTCACTGCCTTTCTTGTTAAAGGGGTTTCTTACAAAGGGTTTGACGAGATAGTTATAAAGTCCCCTAGGAAAATTTGCAAGCCCGCCACTGACGATTTTAGGCATCAGACGAAACGATTCAGAATACGCTTGCAAGCGTATTTGTCGTTTATCTAATAAACGACTTTCTAAGAAGAGATATTTTCTGGTGACAATGCCAACACGGCACGTCAACATACCGTTGGAAATACCTTGAAAAACACTGTTGGTCATCGTGCGAACCACGGGAATATCGCGGATAGTATCGCCGAATTTTGATGGCATCGCTTGATTGACATCGATATCTTCTAAGCCTTCGGCGATCAAAGCGGTTACGATAACGTTTAAAGATAGCTTGGCTAAACGGGCATACCCGACTCTAAACCCACAGCGTTTGGTGATATCTTTAATCATGCGAATATTGGAAAAAATCACGGCCAACATATCGAGGTTCCCATTTTGTGAAATCGCGGTCGTCAAAAGCACCGTTTGCGCATTTTCAACGATGATTTTATCGACTTCCTTCCGAATTGAACCTTGAAAGACCTTGCGAATGGCCGCTTCTAATTGATCATCGTGCATATGCGTGGTTAGGCCTTCTCGTTCTTCATCGGTGATATAATCGAGTTTTAAAATAATGCGTGCCGCTTTTTTGTAGGTCCTTTGGTTTTGCGCGCCATCAAGTACCTCAATTTTAAAAGTCGGGGCCAAGAAAATAATCCGCAAAGGATTGATGACCAATACATATACCAAAATCACCGCCAACCCATAAAAACCATAGGCCAAATAAGGATGGATGGGGGTCAGTCTTTCACCCACTTGAATGACATTGGATGCGAGAACTAAAAACAACAAGACTATCGCTGCGATTAAAATCGAAATCCAGAATGGCTTTTTCACGATCATTTCACCTCTTATCTAAATTTGACAAAACAAGCTATTTTCATATCGCTGGATTTTTTCAATCCACACGCTTCATAAAAGCCTCGGGTATCATCCTTATCATCGGTAATCAAAACGGTTTGTCTGACGTGCGAAAATTTATCCATCGCTTCTTTTAAAAGCGTGCGGCCAATGCCCCTGCGTCGGTAAGCTTTTAACACCAAAATATCTTGAATGTATAGGATATGGGCGTTATCCCCAATCATGCGAACCAGTCCAACCAATTGGTCTTGATCATAAGCGCCAAGCGTATATAAGGCGTTGTCAAACATCTGTTTGAAAGCCGCTTCATCCTTAAGATAATTCAACCACTCAGCCTCTTCATAAAGCTTTTTACAAGCCGCTATTTCACGGGATGAAACTTCTTTGTACTGCATCTAATCACCTCGCAGCGTTAATTATATCATAAAAAGCGTCATTGCTATATTTCATCCAACAAAATTGTTGTTTCACTGAAAAGCTTTTTTAATCGTCCAATTCTGCAATCTCAAAAAAAGATTTTTGTAAAAGTATTTCTTTGCGATTAAACGTGAGCATACCTTCCTCACGCATTTTTGTCAGTATTCTGACCAAGGATGTACGGGCCACGCCAAGTTCCATGGCTATGGCTTGTTTGGTTTTTTGTAGTTTCAAAGGATTGTTTTTTTGATATTGGTATTCAGACGTTAAATAATCCAGTACTTTTTGATATAACGATGAGGTCGCAAAAGATTTTAGTCGTTTGGCAAGAAGATTTGAACGGTCTGAAACTTGTTTCAGTAAAGCAATCATAAAATTGCGGTTCGACTGAGCAAGTTCAATGAGTTTTTCGCGTCTTATACTTAATAACATCACCTCGCTGAGGCTTTCGACAATCATTTCATATTGGCGATTAGAGGAAAACAACAAATTCGCACCAATCACATCATATGGATTTACCCAGTTGATGGTAACAACATGACCTGAAGATTCTAAATACTTAATCGACACCGTGCCTGATAAAATAATTTCATACGCATCAACGGTATCTTTTGGGATGTGTATCACAGAATGTTTTTGGTAGCGTTTTTTAACCAAATCATTGGAATCTAGAAGCGCATTGATCATCGCATCATCCAAATGTTCAAACAGCGGTAATGTTTTTAATATTTTTTTCATATATTCTTCACCTTCGTTACAATGGTAACGTATTTTTATGCATTAATCAATTATGCTAGATATAACGAGGTGATGATATGCATAAACGCATACAAATATTAACACAAATCGTATTCATTTTTTTGTTCGTCGGCCTAATCATCATGAATCAAATCCAAATTTGGATGGGCGTCTTTGCGGTGACATTGTTATTGTCGGTATTTTTCAGTCGCTTTTATTGCGGGTGGATTTGTCCAATTAATACGGTGATGAAACCCTTTGCTTGGGTTAAACGCAAATTAAAGATAAAAGGTCCCTTAAAAGTGCCCAAGATATTAAAACGCCCAGTTGTCCGTTATCTTTCATTAATTGGCATCGCTTCGATATTGGCTTATTCTCTAATCAACAAGCAACCGATCCCTGTGTTGCCAACACTGGTTTTAATCGGGGCTTTAATTGCGATACTGTTCAATGAAACATGGTTCCATCGTTCGCTTTGTCCTTACGGTGCGCTCTTGAAATTATCCGCAAAGAAACCAAAAAAAGCCGTAGGCATTGATGAAGACAATTGCACTAACTGCGGCATATGTGCCAGGGTTTGTCCATCGGATGCGGTTGATAAACTAGAGTCAAGTCACCGTATCGATGTTAGTGAATGTCTAGTTTGTCACGAATGTATTCGAAACTGTCCTACTAATGTGATTCATTATCAAGTACGATAAATACAGAGAAGTCTATACCGTTGTACTTAATGCTTCTAATCAGAAATGCCTTCTGAATATATAAGACTGCCCTATTATCATTGGAAAATATTATCCAAGATAAAAAGGGCAGTCTTATTTTTAAAGCGTTTCTTCATATTTGATTTGACCATTTTCAAGAAAAACGATCCGATCAGCGATGGCTTTGGCATCGTCGTAATCATGCGTCACAAAAATACTGGTCATCTGGGTTTGTTTCATGATGGTGCGCAATTCTTGGCGAATGCGCATTTTTAAATCGGCATCGAGATTGGAAAACGGTTCATCCAACAATAAAATCGAGGGTTCAGGCGCTAAGGCTCTAGCTAAGGCGATACGTTGTTGTTGGCCACCCGAGAGTTCATGGGGGTAAGCGTGTTGTTTTTCAACCATATTGACAAGCTTTAACATCGTCTCAATGCGTTTCTTTTTCGCGTCTTTACTGTAGCCTTTTAAACCAAAGGCAATATTCTTTTCCACATTCATATGTGGAAAAAGGGCGTAATCCTGAAAAACCATCCCCACATTGCGTTTTTCACAACTGACGAATTGTTGGCGATTACAAAGCATCTTCTCATCGATCATAATCTTACCTTCATTGGGGACTTCCAGACCACTTAACAACCTTAAAAGCGTGCTTTTCCCACTGCCCGATGAACCTAAGACCGCCACGATTTCGCCTTCTTGCATACTGAAAGAAACCCCTTGAATCACAGGTTCGTTTTTTTCATAGCTAAAATCTAAGCCTTCAATTTGTACGTACATCTTTGCTCACCACTTTCTTTTTTCGGTGCGTCAACCAATAAATAAGGATACTTGCAATCACAATGATTACCAAGGAAGGTACAGCCGATTCTTGAATCATCTCTTCTCTTGCATAACGATACACACTTGAGGCCAAGGTATCGTAATTGGTGGGTCTTAAAATGAGCGTTAAGGGCAATTCTTTAATCACATCGATAAAGACGATGATAAAAGCCGTCACCAATCCGCCTTGGATTAAGGGAACATCGACTTTGAGTAAGGTTTTTAACTTGGTTTGTTTTAAACTATAAGAGGCTTCTGTGAATTTCATACCTATTTTATCATAAGCCGCTTCAATGGCATTAAACCCAATCGCCATAAAACGAAGCACATAAGCAAACAGTAACATCAGAAGCGAACTTGTTAAAATGAGACGCCGGGTTTCGGGGTTAAAGAATCGATAGATCGGATAAAGGCGATGATCGATATCGATAAAAAACAGCATCACCGCAATCGCGATCACAGCCCCAGGAATCGCGTATCCCAAGTTTGTTATTTTCAGCAAGCCGCGTTTTAAAATATGATCGTGCTTGCGACCGAAATTGGCAAGCATCACCGCTAAAAATACGATGATTAAGGTTGCCATAAGCGCAATCGATACGGAATTAATAACAAGATAAACAAAAGCCATATTCATCACATCAAAGAAGGTCAAACGCGCATAATAAAGCAACTGTAAAACCGGGAATAAAAACCCAAAAGAAAGGATAAGTAATAAAACACCCGGATAAACCACACGACGAAAACCACGCAATGACACGCGTTTAATCGGGCGATTCTTAACATGCATATAATAGCGTTTCTTTCCGCGCAACACCCGTTCGATAAAGATGATCACAAATACCACCAACATCAATACCCCCGACAATCGAATCGCCGCAGCGGTATCGCCTAAGCGGAACCAAGCATCAAAAATCGCAAAGGAAAAAACACGGATATTCAGATATTCCACCACGCCATAGTCGTTTAAGGTTTCTAAGACAACCAATAGTGTCCCAGCAACCAAGGCCGGTCTTAATAAAGGCAGGATTACGCGCCAAAAAATACGGAATTTATAAGCCCCAAGCAAACGGGCATTCTCTTCATAAGAGGCGCTTTGTTTTTCCAAAGCACTCTTGCTAAACATATACACATAAGGATATAGGGTCAAGGAAAAAAGTAAAATCGCCCCCGGCATATTCATGATATTGATGCCATGTTCGGCATTAAAAATAGCGCGGAAAAAGCGTGAAAATGTCCCGGTATAAGACATCATATCGACATAGATATAAGCCGCAATGTAAGAGGGTATCGCCAAGGGCAAAATCAACGTCCAACTTAAAAGCTGACGACCCTTAAACTCAAAGCGGGTCACAACAAAAGCGGTAAAAAGACCGATGGATGTGGATAATATCGCCACCGCTATAATTAGAATCATGGTGTTGAACAAATACCCTCTCAATAAGTGCGTCCGGATATGAATCCAAGCGTCCGAGGCTGGGGTAAATAAACCAAAAACAATTTGTAGCAAGGGTAAGATGATCAAAAGCGAAGCAATAATAGAGATGATGCTAAAGATATGTAAACGAGGTTTGATTACAGCCAGAAAACGCACGTTATTCCCAACCAACCTCATCCATTAAAATCGCCGCATCATAAGCGTGTTTACCTAAGACGGTTAAGTGAATATCTTGCGCTTTAAAATCGCCCCAACTCTGCAAGAGTTCATGGGGGGCAACGGCCTCGTTTACAGGGTATTCATAATTGGCATTCGCAAAGCTTTCTTGCGCCACCTCACTGGATAAGAACTCCAAAAATAAAATCGCGTTTGAAACGTTATGGGCATGCTTGGTAACCCCCGCTGCTGAGACATTCACATGGGTCCCTGTGGTCTTTTGGTTAGGGAAGAATACTTTAACCGTCTCAGCGACTTCGCGTTCGAAAGGATCGGCCGAATTCATCATCCGTCCGATATAATAGGTATTCATAATCGCCACATCAGCGCCCCCTTCAACCACATATTTCGCTTGGTCACGGTCGTTACCCGTGGGGGTTCGCGCAAAATTTTGCACGAGGCTAAAAGCGAAATCTTTAGCCGCATCATAGCCCATGATTTCAATCATGGAAGCCATTAAACTGCGGTTGTAAATATTGGTGCTGGTGCGGGTCACCACGCGTGATGCCCATGGTTCTTCGCCTAAGGCTTCATAGCTTGAAAGCTCACGTTCATCCACGCGCTCGGGGTGATAAACAAGCACACGGGCTCTTTTCGTTAAACCGTACCAATAACCTTCAAGATCACGGTAAGCGGCGGGAATTTGCGTATTTAAAACATCGCTTTCTACCGCTTGTAATAGACCCATGGTTTTAGCCCGCCCTAAGCGGCCGGCATCGGCAATTAAAAGCACATCTGCTTGGGTATCTTCGCCTTCATTCTCAAGGCGATTGATGAGTGGATCGGCGTTGCCCGAAATAACATTGACTTTGATCCCGTAAGTATCTTCGAAAAGATCAAACAAGACTTGATCGCTGTCGTAATGCCTTTCGGAGTAAATCGTCAAACTATCTTGATCGTTATCGACCCCAAGCGTACAGGCAGAAAGGGTCAATAACGTCATAAAAAATAACGCTAATATCATCGTGCGCATGGTATCTCTCCTCGGATAATAAACTAATGTATTGTATATATCACGTTAACAGTATAGGGATTTAACTTAGCGATGTCAAAATTATTAGTAGTTTTTCTAAATAGCGTTTTAATGCTCGACTTTGTTTGAACAAAAAAGGCGATTTAATCGCCTTTCATGCTTTGATAGGTTTGATAATGGGATTTGACAATTTCGGGGTCAAAGGGACCTTTTTTTGTTTCAATCCAAGCTTTGAGCTTATTGAGTTCTTTTTCTAAAATTTGACGCAAGTCGCTTGGGTATTCCATCTTGCGTTTATGCATATTGTATTCACCACGGTCTAAGACCTTGTAATTGCCATCGGGTTGCACTTTGATATCGAGGTCATAATCGATATACTTTAACGCTTCTTCATCGATTAAGAAGGGCGAAGCGATATTGCAGTAATAATAGATCCCTGAATCTCTTAAAATACCAATAACGTTGAACCAATGGTCTTTAAAAAACCAGGTGACACTCGGTTCTTTTGTAAACCAAAAACGGCCGTTGTGTTCGATGACTTTCGTGCGTTTATTAGCGATGATCACGTGCTCTGGATCCTTTTTGACCACCGTGGCGGTCGTCCAGATGCGGTGCAGCGATTCATCGTGTTTATAACTATGCACGACAATGTTGTCGCCGGGGTTTTTCATGGTAACACGTCCTAGTCTTTAAGATAGTTTTTGCCCTTAAAATTGGGCGGTTCTTCTTTCGATAAAGCTTGAAATGCCGATTGTCTTGCGCTCTCATACGCCAACATAGCCACGCTGTTGGCCAAGTTTAAGCTGCGCATCTTATCGGCCATAGGAATCCGGATTAATTGTTTTGGATGTTGTTTTAAAATTTGCTTGGCTACACCGGCAGATTCACTGCCAAAAATTAGATAAACATCTTCATGTTTATCGCTTAAATCCACGGTATCTGGGGTTTGATTACCATAGCGTGTGACAAAGTAAAGCTTTCCGTTGGTTTCACTTAAGAAGGCCTCCCAAGTATCGTGAATGACCATGTCAATATCATCCACATAGTTGACCGAACTGCGCCTTAATGCGGCCATACTAAGCGGGAACCCAGCGGGTCTGATGATATGTAAAGTCATCTTAAAAGCGACACATAAACGAATAATATTCCCGGTGTTTTGTGGGATTTCTGGTTCATACAATACAATATGTCTCATGCTTTCTCCTTCATAAAAGCCGCAATCTTACGCGCATCTTGATAAAGCCACGGGGTATTTTGATACTTTTCGATTGTATCTTCAATGAGCGCTGTGTATCCTTTTAGGTTACGGTTTTTAATAATCCAAAGCGCGTTGCGTTTTAAAACACTGATGCCCCGCCACGCAAAGGCATAATCTTTATAGTCTTTCAGCAAAGCCTTATTCGATTTCTTTAACAATGTCTCTAAATGTATTTGCGCGTTTTCATCGCTTTTAAAGACACTTCTATTAACAGGGGTGATACCTTTGTTTTTCGGACAGACATCCTGACAGATATCACAACCAAATAGCATTTGAAATTTCTTTGCATAAGGCGTATCGATAGGCTGTTTTTCTTGTGATAAAAACGACAGACAACGCTGTTCAAAATACTGATCAACGGCCAAAGCCTCGGTGGGACAAGCTTCAATACATCTGCGACAATCACCACAATCATCTTCTAGATGCGGGGTGGTGGTAAAATTGGTATTCAACAACATTGTCGCTAAGTATAAATGGGTGCCATAGTTTGGGTGAATCAAAAAACGGTTGTGGCCTAAAAACCCCATGCCAGCCAAATAGGCCGCAAAGCGTTCATCAAGCTTCGATATATCGACGCTGCCATAGGCGATGATGCCATGTTGATGAAGCTCTTTTTCCAAAGCTTCGAGCTTGTCTTTAAAGACAAGGTGATAATCTTTTCCATGCGCATAACGCGATACCATCGCGTGGTGTTGATTCTTTAATTTAGGTTTATCATTTGGAAAACTTAAGGCCAAAACAGCGATGGTTTTAAGTCCCTTTAAAAAGGAAAAATCCTCATCGAGGTGACTAAAATGTTTTTTTCGCATCGTTTTGTATGTATCGATTGAGACGCATTTAACATCATCGACGTATTTTAAAAATAGTGCTTCCAAACAACCACCTCATTCAATTCGATAACATTATAACAAAGTTTTAAATCTTTGCCTAATAAAATAAGGATTGATGGATGCCTGAAGCATCTCATCAATCCTATCGCCTCAGCGCGGACGCTGAGATATGCTTATATACATATCGACTTTTATTCATATGTTTGGTAACCCTATTATAACATACTTTTTAAACTTGTGTTAGCTTTTCTTTATCGCGTATTATTTTCTTTAAATCAGGGTTAAATGTTTTGGTTTTTATCATTTCAATTTCGTATTTATAAGGGGGATAGATTCGCTTTTTATCATCGCTGGTTTTAGGTAGGTATGGGGTTTCTAAAATCTTGGGTAAGTGGGAAAAACGCACGTCATGAATCATTTTACTTAAAGTATCAAAGCCAATCTCGCCAAAGCCTAAATTTTCATGGCGGTCTTTATGCGCCCCCATCTTATTTTTAGAATCATTGATATGTAAAACACTTAAACGATCTAAGCCAATAATCGCATCGAATTGTTGTAAAACACCTTCATAATCGTTGATGATATCATACCCAGCATCGTGAATATGACAAGTATCCAAACAAACGCTTAAACGTTCATGGTGTTGAACTCGTTCGATAATCGCTTGTAATTCCTCAAAATTGCGACCGATTTCCGTGCCTTTACCACTCATCGTTTCAAGGGCGATTAAAACATCGGTCTTTTGGGTGGATTCTAAGACTTTATCAAGATTCGCTACGATCCGTTTAATACCGGCATCGGCGCCTTGTTTAACATGAGCACCAGGATGTAAAACAATTTGTTTAAAGCCCATTTGGTGGGCTCGATGAATTTCTTCGGTTAAAAATTCTACCGCAAAAGCTTGTTTTTCAGGATCGGGATTGGCCAAATTCATAATATAAGGCGCATGGACGACAACATCCTTTTTATCGATGCCTTTTTCCCCCATCAATTGATGGGCCTTTTCAATTGCCATCGCCTCGGTGGGTTTGCGTTTTGTATTTTGTGGGGCGCCAGTATAAATCATAAAGGTATTCGCATCATACGATAGCGCTTCTTCGACGCTGCCAAGTAACATTTTCTTTCCGTTCATCGATACGTGTGAACCGATTTTCAACATCTTATCGCCGCCTTCTTTTTTGTTGTTTTTGTTTTTGATGGTGTTTTTTCTTGTAGCCAGGTTTAACATCTTCTTTTTTAGAAGGTTTTGGGTTTTTCTTTTTTGGCATTTCCTTTAACATTTTTTGATCTTTTTGTTTCAGAATAATTTCTTTATTTTTAACATCGATGAAGTTCAATGGAATGTTTTCTTTAAGCAACGCTTTAAATTGTTGGTGATGTCGATCGGTATAAATGGTATAACAATCGCCGCTTTTACCCATTCGGCCGGTACGACCGCTACGGTGGATATAAAAACTCATATCTCTAGGCAAACCAACATTGATCACATGGCTTATCCCCTCGATGTCAATACCTCTTGAGGCTATGTCGGATGCGACGATATACTGGACATTTAATTTTTCGATATCTCTTAAGACTTGTTTGCGTTCGCGCGCCGATAAATCCCCATGCATCATTGTCACTTTATAACCGGCGTTTTTCATGATACCATAAATCTCTATCACGCTTTCTTTGGTGTTTGCAAATATCAAAGATAAATAGGGATTAAGGACCTCGAGTAAACGATCTAATGTCATCAGTTCTTTATCGGGAGAGGCTTTTAAAAAGTAATGTTGGATCGGTAATTTTTCCAAACGTCGTTGCTCAAAAACCGCTTCATGCGGATGCGTCATACTCTTTTTTACAAAATCACGCAACGGTTTGGGCATGGTCGCTGAAAAAAGCATTAACTGTGCTTTTTGATCGGTGATGTTAATCAAAGCCTCAAGGGTTGGTAAAAAGCCTTGATCTAAGGACATATCCGCTTCATCGATAATCAAGGTATTAGTCTTGTATATCTTTAAAGCATTTTCTTTAATCGCCAAATCATAAAGTTTGCCAGGCGTCCCAATCACGATTTGCGGTTGTGACTTATGCAATCGTTCAATTTCTCTTAAACGATCCTTACCACCGCTATAGGTTCTAATATCGATGGGAAGCGGTGAGAAGGACGCTAGATGTTTCGCCATCTTTTCAATTTGCATGGCCAATTCCCGCGTCGGCGCAATGATTAAGGCTTGAACGTTGGTTTTGTGTTCATCTAAGTGATCAAATACCGGCAACAAAAAAGCGTGTGATTTTCCGCTACCTGTCTCACTCACGCCAATCACATCTCTTTTATCTAAAGCTTTTGGGATCACCGCTTGTTGGATTTCTGTAAAATGTGCAAACCCTAAATCCTTCAGGGCGGTCTCTAAATACGTTTTTTTAAATTTCATAAATTTTCACCTCGAATATTCCGTAATTTATTATATAATAAAGCATAGGAAAGTGCCACTAATTCACAAAGAATGGATGATTCCATGCAAGTTAAACCCGTTTCACCAAGAGGCTATTGCCACGGGGTTGTGAGTGCCATCAAAACCGTGCGAGAAATCGCGAAAGACGATACCCTGCCAAGACCGATTTATATTTTAGGCATGCTTGTACACAATAAAAAAATCATCGAAGACATTGAAGCCCTCGGCCTGCACACCTTAGATGATCGTCATAAAAGCCGTTTAGAACTTATTGAAACCATCGATAAAGGTACGATTGTTTTTACCGCCCACGGCGTTAGTGATACCATCTATCAAAAAGCAAGCGCGAAAAATCTCACGATTATCGATACAACCTGTGTTGATGTTAAACAATCACAAAACACGATAAAAACCTATCTTAAGAATGGCTACGACATTTTATTCATCGGAAAACAGTGGCACCCTGAAAGTCAAACCGTCAAAGATTATAGCCCGCGCGTCCATATCATTGAAAAGTCGGATGATATCGATACTTTAGCAATGACATCCGAAAAAGTAGCCTTAACCAATCAAACCACCATGTCTTTATACGATATTCATACGCTCGCAAAAAAAGCCGAAAAAAAATACCCCAACTTAAAAGTCATTGAAGAAATCTGTGATGCGACACGTCTTAGACAACGCGCTGTCATGCATTTACCTCAAGATGTCGACCATCTTTTTGTAGTGGGTGATCAACGTTCCAACAACAGTCAAAAATTAAAAGAAGTTGCGGTAAACCACGGCACAAATGCCAGTTTAATCGAAACGGTTGAAGACATCGATATCGAACACTTAAAAACTTTGACCACCGCGGGGGTTACCAGCGGCGCATCGACCCCGACACAAGTAACAAAAGAGGTTATCCATTTCTTAAAAGCCTTTGACAAAGAGGATAAAAACACCTGGGAACATACCTCTAAACTAACCAAAAACCTTTTTAAATAAAAAAAGACGTTTGTCTTTTTTTATTTTATAACGTCGCATAAATCATCCAAACAAACGCCATAACCATCGCCAAAAACGATATGACCATCGCTAAAAGCGCGGTTTTTTTAACCTTTTCATCATACATATGATGTTTGTTTATGCGTTCGATTAACCCCATAAAAAACGCGAAACCCGCAGGAAATATCGCAAATACCCCGACATAAGGAATAGCGGATATGACCAAAGCGACGATAGCAAGATATAAAGCTAATTTTCCCATATTACCGCGCCCTTTCATACGTATTGTAAAGACTTTTTTCGATATAATCAAGAAAAAGATGGCCTATGGGGGGATAGGCCATCTTTAAGGGGTTGGCAATAAACATTGCCAATAGAGGGGTTTTTCGTTTTGGTCTATGTTGCATTATCTTGTTACACCTATATAACCACTCGCACACACTTTTTATTGGGAAAAAATAAAAACAAACACGAATGTTTGTGTTTGTTTTTATACTACTTACGTTTGTATGTGCCCAAAAGCCTAGCTACGCCAATGGTGTAGGGTTCAATTTCCTCTAAGACCGCACGCATGCTTAAATTTTTCTTGAGTTCAACCGTTCTTTTTAATGCGAAAAGCACAAAGAAATAATGGTGTTTACCGTGTCTTTTCGGGGGCATTGGGCCGGTGTAACCTAGACGTTTAGCGTCGTTTAAGCCTTTGGTGAAGTCTTTGGTGCCTGCCTCCAGTGTACGCCTATCACCAGGAATATTATAAAGTACCCAGTGCACAAACCCATAAAGGCCATTTTTAACCATCGGTGCATCGGGGTCATGACAAATAAGGACAAACGATTTAACTTTATCAGGTACCCCAGAAAAAATCAGGGGTGGCGAAATATTTTCCCCCTCGCCACTAAACTTACGTGGGATTTTTTTACCGTTTTTAAAGGCGGTGGTGGTTAATGTAAGACGCTTTGCTTCTTTTGGCATGCGTTCCCTCCTCGTATAATAACCTTGATATTGGTTATCTTCATTATACTAAACCTAACCTCCAGAAACAAAGAAAACCCCAAAAAGGGGCTAAAAAACATGGCGTTCCGGGTGGGATTTGAACCCACGGCCTACAGCTTAGGAGGCTGTTGCTCTATCCCCTGAGCTACCGGAACAAGTATTTAACTGATATGTCATAACCACCTCTTGATCACCAGAAGGCAGATAACCCAAGGCTTTGTAAAGCGTGATGGCTGAATTATTCTCCTTTTCAACCCAAAGCATTGAAGTTGAAACACCCAAAGCGGCGGCATCTTTAAATAAGCATTGCATCAGTTTGCGTGCATACCCTTGACGTCGATATTCAGGTAATACACCAAGACCACGAATGAAGATTGATAAGCCTTGATTATAGATATGACCAAAAACAAATCCAAGCGGCTTTTCTGAATCATAAATCAAGCGAATAACACTGGTAGAGGCATTTAAAAACGCTTGGAACTCCGTGAATGGCATATTGAAACGCGATCGCCCCAACAAGGACGTGGCCATTGAATAAACGGCCTCTTTATCGCGCTTTTGGTATGGTTTAATGTCATCAAATGTCATACCATTGAATTGATTCAACGATTCACATACATACGCGACATTGTCATCCATTAATTCACAACCAGCCGATTCAAAAAGCTTGATTAACTGTTGAAGTTTTTCAGGTTTCGCTTTATCTACATTGAGTTGAATATGCACGATTTTACCAGGATCAAGTAACGTATTTAAAGCATCTAACCCCTTTTTTAAAGCTGCTAGAGAATTAAACGCCGGATAGACATGCGCTTTTTCAGTGGTTATTTCGATAAAAAGTATCGCGTCTTTGGCTTGATATATACGATGATGCTTTTGTTTGAAAAAGTTTTTTTCATGCGCCTGAGA
>PWMS01000092.1 GCA_003558105.1 Mollicutes bacterium
ATTGTATTTTACCATCCCGGATATGGCCGAAATAATGATTTTTCAGGTTATCAGCATTTATGGTGACAAAATAGGCCGCATCATTGCCATAATCCCACCACCCTGCGCGGGCGGAAGGTATGCGGTATTTATCCTGGAATTTGTCGGCCATGGGTTTGGGTTATTTGTCAGAATTATTAAAATTCTCTTCAATATATGTTATAACTTCACTAACCTTTAGCTCGGAAGATGATGTTCCGGTTCTAATGAAAAGTGATTCCTGGGACTTGTCAGAAAACCTGGGAATAAATACGGGTCCCTTACTGCCGGAAACTTCAATCCTGCAAATGTCCAAATCATTGATTACAAAGAACTCAATTTTTAAGTTATCCTTGCAGAAGTTTTCACCAAACTGCTCATCAATAAGATTTCTCAGATATAGTGAAAATTCTTCTCTGTCGCCTCCAATGGATGAAAAATCCTTTGCCATGCCAATTACCTCACCATCATCATCCACCCCCAATACCAGTGTGCCACCTTTGGTATTTGCAAATGCTGCTATGGTTCGCATTATGGCATATTCATATTCATCATCAACAGTGTTTTCGTCATAGTTCCAGTGAAATGAAGTTTTCATTTCCAGTTCGGGACTTTCGCCTTCCTGAATCAGTTCATCAATTGTAATGGTTCCGACACCATCTTTTGTTTCAGAGAATGAATTTAAATAGTCATTAAGATGTTGGGCAAGAAGTTCTCTTCGCTTTTGTAAAAAAAGTTCGAAATTTTCAAGTCTCCAGAGTTCTTCATTCATGGGGATAAGCTGAAGTTCCAGTGCACTTGGATTTTTTGCCCATACAGTTTTCAGATACTCGCCGGCATCTTTATCCAGTTTGCTCCTGTTTGCCAGTTGAGTAATGATGGCCCTGTTGGTTATTTCCTGGGCCAGGGAGTATTTGATTCTGTTATTACGGTTATATCCGTTCTTTTTAAGCACTGAGTAAGGAAAAATATGGTCCCACTCAAGAGAATATTTTTTACCCATGGGCTTTTTAATCCCAACACCTGTGTTAAAGCACACTGCTCCACGACTTTTAAAGTAACAAGTCATCAGACTGTATAAAGCATTCCGGATATCTGTTCCAACAAATTCATCAGGTGTGATTTCAAGAGGCCGTTCAGCTTTGATAATGTTCAATAATTCATCAAAAGGTTGTTCAGAATTTGCAGCAATATTATTGTCTTTATCGAGCTTTTGCTGAAGCTGACTAATATACCGTTGCCTGATTTGAGAATAATAATACCATTTAATTATTTTCTTTATTTCTTCATCGCCAAACGACTCCTTCTTTAAATGCTTTTTGTAGGTATAAACAATTATGGGTATTAATGCATAAACGGAGTTAATTTCCTTCGAATGTTCAACATGGGCATGCGTTCTGAGAATATTGAGAACATGGTCCAACACTTTTGTGTCCAGCAGATTCCAGGCAAATTTTATTTTTTCAAGATTTTCTCCTCCATGCAGTTTTTTCATATTTTTCCCTTCATGGTACAGAACACCCAGAAGAACATACACAATAAAGTCGAGCTTGAAGTCGAATCCATTTGCTTTTAGCTCGGCCAGTTTCGCTTTAAACTTTTCCCGTGCAGTGGGCCAGTATCCGGAAATCTGAGCCAGGGCAAGTTCGGCATCGGTAAGGTTAACCCCACTTGCATTTACAATGTAGAAAATATCAATTGCTTCCTTCAGAGATGCCTTGACAGGTATTTGCTGCTCAAGAAAATCGATGCTGGGGATTTTTTCAAGTTTAGCAAAGTTTGAAGCTATTAAATCCAGTTTGCTTTTGTCAACCAGAGATGCATCCGACTCAAGCAATTTGTATAAATCCCACATTTTAATCTTCCCCTTGAAAACATCGGTAATGTTTATCCAGATGGGATTGTTTGCCATCAATGTTTGCTTATAATACTGAAACTCCAGTGTTTCAAGGTTCATATACAAATTTCTTGTGTCATTGAGAATTTCAGCCGGTTTGTAATATGGCGGCAGTTCACCCCTTATAAGCATATAGAGTGTGGTAATACGTTGTTGGCCATCCAGAATGAGTTTTACGGCCCCTTGTTTTTCTGTATACTGCCATTTGCCTTTTAACTCAGGAGGTGTTTGGGTTTCCCAGGTTAACATGGTACCGGTTGGATATTCATGGATTAATGACATCATCAGATTTTTGGCATCATCTCTTTTCCAGACATATTCTCTCTGGAATGCTGGCACAAACAATTGGTTTTCATCAATCTTGTCGAGGATTTGGCTGATCTTCATAGTAATCTGTTTTATATTTTCACTGTGTGTTTATCAACTTAAGAGGCAAAGTATCGCATAACCAATCGATAATGTTAATTCAAATTTATGTAACGTTATTATAAAAATTCAATTAAAAACGCTATTCCTTGTGCGTTTTCCTAATTACATTAAACATAATCCTTTTTTGTTGTTTGGCCATTTCACGATTGTAAAAGGAGTCACTTTCTGGTTCATAGCGGGCATTCAGACTATCCCCGTACTGAGCTTCAATTCTTTTGCGCCCAAGGTATCTAAACCAGGCCTGTTCAAATTCAGAAAAAGGCTTCTTTTCACCTTTGGCTACCCTGATAAAGTTTTCCTGCAATTCAGTGATTGGCTGAAGTTCACCATTGGTAAGTGCCTGAAACCAGTGACCATACTTTTCAAGAATTTCAATTTCTTCGCGTGAAAAAATCACAAGCCCACAATCCACTTTAAACCTACCCTTCTCCTTAAGGTATTGTAAATGGTTATGTTTTGTAGCCATATCATGTGGTTTTTGTTTTCACATTGCTTCTTCCACCCTCACCTCCCCACTCATCAGCTTCGGCAACAAACTATCGCGCATAGCAGTAAGGGTGCGGATTTGGGTTTGGTTTGCTTCTATTTTGTTTATCATAGTTCCAACCATCAAATCAAATTCTTTAATTCTATCAATTGGAGGCTCTTGAATTTCAATTGACTTTAAAAGAGTTTGAGTTAACAGTGGATGGCTTGAGCCAATCGCCATAGAATTCAAATCCAGGGTTTTTAAAAGATAAAATAAAAAATGTGTTGCGTTATCATATTTTGCTTTGACTAACAATGCATTATCAGATACCCATACATCCTTATTTTCGTAATACAAACTACCACAATAAGCCCCCACACGACCTACTATAATTGATTTTCCAGAGTAGTTTGATTTATTAGCATATCCCAGAATTCCATTTCCCCCATATACTGGAACTAATCCTTCTTCCTTAGGTCTTGATTTGCCATTGAAGAAATCAGCAAAATTGGATAATGGCACTTCCTCCCACTCCTCCTTCGCCTCCACCACAAACCACTGCCTGAAAAGGGTTTCGGCCATTTGTTCCAGGGTTTTGTTCTGGCGGTGCAGCAGGTCGATTTTATCGTCGAGGCTGGTGAGGATGGAGGCGATGGATTTTTGAGTATTTAAATCAGGTATTACTAATTCAATTTGCTTAAAGTCCTTTAATACAATTCTTGGGACACCAGAGCCCCCGACAAAATTGTTCAAAATTAAATCTTTTGTCCCTGGTTCTTTAATTGAATAAACCAAAAACGCAGGATCTACTAAATTTTTATTAGGCCTTATAATAGCTATTGATGATAAAAGTACATAATCAGGGTTTCTGTTTACACGAAAAATATGCTTAAGAACTGACCCATCTTTTGCTATTAAAATGTCATCAATTTCTGGTTGACAACCTAATTTTATAAGTTTATAATAATCTGCTTCCGAAATGGTTTTTGCACCATCATAACAAAATCCTTGGTCTCTCATATCTTTTACTGAAAACATGGGTAATCCATTTTTATATTCACTTGGACTATGATGAGAACCATCAGTTACTTTAAATGTAACTTCAGCTAAGGTCATTTGCTTCCAATCACTCATAATTCTTTATTAATTAGCCTATTCCAAGCCTGATGAAATAATATTGCATTTCCCCTTGATTTCCAGAAATGAAAGGGTCGGATTATCTGAAACTTTATGTCAAAACTGTCGTGGTTTTTACGTTCTTTGTCCATATAGTTATATACGTTAAAACCCCTGTCATCAGGCGCAGGGAGAAACACTGTGTAATAATCGGTATGCTTCTGCCAGGTAAGTGGGAATGTTACAAACAGGCTTTTCATTTCTTCAGGTTCCACAACTACTCCCAATCCATCTATCCTGGGCCCTACATTTTTGAAAACGGGTACGAAGGGAATAATCTCTTCTTTGGGCGTCATTATTTGTTGTCGCACTTTATGGTAATGTGGATTAATTGGTTCTTTAGGGCCAAAAAGCAGGGCATAGCCGACTTTGCTAAAGGCAAGCAGATAGGCATATTTAAGGTAGGCCACGCGGTTGTCCTGATTTTTGCCAGGCAGGCTAAATGTCATGTTCATTTTCAATCCGTGCCATAATCCTTTGTCAAACACATGGGTTTTGAGTAGCGCCATGTTTTTATCTCCCGGGTTGAATACAATATCCGGCTTATCACCTGAATGTATGGTGATATCCGTTGAGATGTGTTGCAAATTGGGAATATTTAATTCCAGTTTTCCCCTGATAGTGGCTTTGCCTTTTGTAAAAAGATTTGCTCTGATTTTGTCCATAAGAGCTTTGTCAATGGTATGCCCTGCTTTTGAGTTAAGGTCTTTCCTAACGAGGCAAACAGGTTTCCCACCAAATGCTTTGGGGGGAATATGTTCGATGGTAAGCTGGTCCTGGTATTCATCATTAGTTCCATCCACATTGTGCATAGTAAAAGCTACAGGGCACAGGTAACCCCCGCCTTCGGGCAGTTTAACTTTTACATTCTGGAAGTTTTGGAATAAGTTTTCCAAATTGGCAGAGAATTTTTGAAATATCTTTTGCTTTACTGATCTATGTTCCTTCCACTCAATCATATCTCTCCTCCCTTTCTAAGAGCAAAACTTCCGTTCCATTGTCGTTGAGCTGAAATTGGCCATCGTAATAAGGGTTTTCGGGCAGGTGTTTTACTTTTTTTACAAAGGGTTGATAAAAATTTTTGTAGCCATTTTCATAGTCGCTTACCACCACCGGCATATCTGCTGGATATTGTTGCAGTATTTTTACCATTTCGCCAACGGTAAAGTTGTATATATTTTTATCAGGCATTGATTTTAATCTTTAATAAGTTAGCGTTAATAGTTCCATTGCGTTGGGCACCATACAATCTATTCAGCATCACTTCAGTGTTTACCTGCCGGAAAATGTTAATTCTGGCTGTTTTAATTTCTGCGACAGCTTGTCGCAGTTTTTCTTTGTATTTCTTTATCCAGCTCCATAACCTTCAAACCTTATCATGAAAAAGTATATTACACTACTCTATTTAAGCTTTATTTTACTTTCCGTTGTATGGCATCACCAGCCTGCTTAGGTTTGATATTATCTGTTCATTCAGTTGTTTTTCCTCTTCCAGTTGTGCATGGAATTCGGCTTTTAATAAAGTAAAGCGCTCCACGAAATCAAAATCATCTTCCTCGTCGGGCAATCCCACATAGCGCCCGGGAGTAAGCACATAGTCCAGCTCTCTTACCCTCTCCAGGGGGGCAGAGCAACAAAAGCCTTTTACGTCCTCGTAATCACCATCGGGGTTCCTCCAGTTGTGATAGGTTTCTGCAATCTTTGAAATATCTTCAGGCGACAGTTCTTTTGTGCGCCGGTTGATAAGATGGCCCAGGTGGCGGGCATCGATAAACAAAATGTGGCCGGTGCGGTTGCGGTATTGTTGCGTAGCAGCGCGATTCATCGCGCTGTTGGGATGAGCCGATGCGACGCGATGAATCGCGTCGGTACTGGGGGTGGATGCGTTGGGATGAATTGCGCCTTTATTATCAATCGATGCGACGCGATGAATCGCGTCGGTACTATCCGTGGATGCGTCGCTATGAATTGTGTCGGTGCCATGGGAGGATGCGTCGCGATAAATCGCGCCGCTACTGCCGGTGCGATTGCGATTCATAAACCACAATGATGCGGGTATTTGGGTATTTAAAAATAATTTGGCGGGCAGGTTTACAATGCAGTCAATCAAATCGGACTCGATTAGGGCTTTGCGGATGTCTCCTTCGCCGGAGGTTTTGGAGGTGAGGGAGCCTTTGGCCAGAACAAAGCCTGCCTGGCCGGTGGGTGCCAGGTGGTAAAGGAAATGCTGTATCCAGGCATAGTTGGCATTGCCTGCCGGGGGTGTGCCGTGTTGCCAGCGGCCATCGGTGCGCAGCAGATCACCGCTCCAGTCGCTTACATTGAAAGGGGGATTGGCAATGATATAATCGGCTTTCAGGTCTTTGTGGGCATCATTAAGAAAAGAGCCTTCGTTGTTCCATTTCACCTGCGAGCTGTCAATACCGCGAATGGCCAGGTTCATTTTGGCCAGCCGCCAGGTGGTCTGGTTGCTTTCCTGTCCGTAAATGCTGATGTCGTTGATCCTTCCGGCATGGCTGTCAACAAACTTTATGCTTTGCACAAACATCCCACCTGAACCGCAGCAGGGGTCAAACACACGGCCTTTGTAGGGTTCCAGCATTTCCACCAGCAGTTCCACAACACTGCGGGGGGTGTAGAACTGTCCGCCTTTTTTGCCTTCTGCCAGGGCAAATTCACCCAGGAAATATTCGAAAACATGTCCCAGCACATCGGCGCTGCGCGATTTGGCATCGCCCAGGGCAATGTTCCCAATGAGGTCGATAAGTCCTCCCAGACTGGCAGGGTCAAGACTTTGCCGTGCATATACCTTGGGCAATACACCGCGCAGTGATGGATTTTCCTTCTCAATCACATCCATGGCTTCATCCACGATTTTGCCAATGTCAGGCTGTTTGGCCCGCGACAGCAAATGCGACCAGCGTGCAAAAGTAGGCACAAAGAAAACATTCTCTGCCTTGTATTCGTCTTTGTCTTCGGGGTCGGCACCTTGTGCCTCTTCGGCTTTCAGCCGTGCATAAAGCTCTTCAAAGGAGTCGGAAATGTATTTCAGGAAAATCAGCCCAAGGACCACATGTTTATAATCTGCCGCATCAATGTTTTTGCGCAGCTTGTCAGCAGTCTTCCAGAGTTGTTTTTCGAGGGGTTCCTGTTTGGTGGTAGTTTGTTTGGCCATTCAAATAAAGGTATTTTGGGGATTGGTTTGCAATTTATGAAAATTCGGTGAATGTTTGGAGAAATTATTAAGGAATTGGTAAGGTTAAGGAAGATTACTGGTTTATTAAGATTTTGCGTAAAATTATGGTCAAGTTGATAATTCAAATTTGTTTTGTTTTAAAGATTTGGGGAAGATCTTATGTTTCGTAATAAATAGGTTTAGCTTGAAGCTTAATTAGGAGTCTCAACTTCGTTTCTCAAGTCTTCCTTAGAATTCTTTCAGCAAGTTCCTTAAAGCAATCATAGGTTTCACTGTACCCGGTATATTTAAATCCATACCAGCCTGTTAATTTATTGGGCAATTCCATTATTTCATCAGCAAGCCAGTCACTGATTTCAGGAATTGTTTGTTTAGAATTGAGATCACACATAATTCCATAATACGGTTTGGTATCTATACCTATAACAATGATAAAACCCCGGTTCTTGTATTTATGAATGATGCCCATTTTTGGATAGGCATTTATGTTCTCGCATTTAATAAAAAGCATCTCATCTCTGCTTTTTTCTTTAAAGTCAGTTTTCAGGCGGTTCTTCCAGTAATTTATTACCTTTTTCCTTAACAGTGTATCAAGATATTTCCGGGTTTGGTCCAATTGCCCCATTTTGTTTTCCAG
>PWMS01000120.1 GCA_003558105.1 Mollicutes bacterium
AGATTAACGATTGACACGTTTCTTATCTAATTTTTTAATCAGCTCTTTACCTTTTTCTCGGTATATATCATATTTTGAATACATCATAGCGGTATCTAGCATGATCACACATCCTTTCTATTTTTTCTTTGATGGTGTCATGAAGTCAAATAATTATAATTGTGATCCTTTTTTTAATTCTCTAGTCATTTGTTTTTCGCGCTCAGCGTTTAACAATTTCGTTTGTTGTACTTGAATCTCTTGAATGAAATAATGATTGAACATTTCAACAACTCCTTTAACTTAATGATTGGTAAAGTTAATTTATTTAATTTATACATTGTTTTTCTTTACCTTCAACTACATATTACACTATGTTTTTTATTATGTCAACACTAAAATTAAATTTTTTTAATATTTTTTTAATAAAATAAAAAAGATGCTTAATTTTATTAAACATCTTTTTTATTTAAGTTTATTTTTTTATGTTTGGACTTTGTGGTCAAACCATCTAAATGCAAGGATTGTTAGGAATAAAGCATAGACAATCCCGATAAGCATATAAGCACCATAACTTATATTGTGGGCGTGAACCAACAATTCAGCTTGACTTAACAAACCTTTCATCGGCCAGAAGGTTGGTAAAAACCCCATAAAATATTGTTTATAATCTTGCATAGTATCTAACACCAAGACAGCGGGTAAAATCGTCAACATGCCTGTTGTCTTCATATAGGCGAAGCCTTCTATCTTATTTTTGCTCAGTGAAGCTAGAAGCATGGCAAAAACAGGTGTAAATAAGGCAGCTACGAGCGCAAAGATTAAAATATTGCCTAATGTGAACTGATCCCATAAATTGATACCATAGAAGGTATAATTATCACCGCTCAGTAATTTCACACCATAAAGCGCCCAAAAAGATGCGTTGGCGCTAATGATATAAGCATATATTGTTTTAAATAATACATAACCCTTCAAACTAAGGGGTGTTACTCTTATCGTATCTAGCGTGTTTTCGTCTCTGTGATCAATGAGGTTGAAGCCTAACATGGCTGCGGTGATAAATGGCCCAATATTAGCCAATATAATTATAATAATTAATGTAGCCATCTCTTGGCCTGATTCAGTTTCACCGTAATTATCAATCAATGTCGGCAAGATATAAGATCCAATAGATATGATTAGTAATGGATATAAAAGCATCATCAACGTCATTTTATCGCGTATGATATTTTTAAGCTCATATTTTAACATCTCTAGGTATTTATACATCCAATCACTCCTTAATCGCTTTTTCTACATATCTTGGAAACACCAAATAACGTCCAAAAACATAACTGATAGAAGTTAAGTAGATAAGCGAGACAACGATTAATCCCAAGCGTACTTCCGCATAGAATGCATAATCAATCAATAATAAGGATGCATGCGTGGGCGAAAATATTAAAACCATTTCCCACGTACGCCCAAGAACACCAAAGGCATAAAATATACTTGGAAAAGCGAAAATAACCATATAAAGCATCATCGCGGCAAGCAAGGAGGCGAAATCCTTCAACCAAACCGCAAATAAAAAACCTATCATCGCGTGGGCGCACGATATTAGTATAGAAAACAACAATAACAATAATAAATTAATATCAACCCCAAAGAAGAAGGATGCAACCAATGCAATGAGGATTGTCGATTGAAATGCAATATAAATAGAACTTAATAATTTAGAAAAGATGATGTGTGATAGCTTAACAGGGGTTATCAGTAACGTCTTTAAAGTATTTTCCTGACGTTCATAAAATAAAGAAGACCCAATCAACAAAACAGTCATTAATGAAATATCCATAAAGATAAATATCGGCACAAAAATCCCTGCGTTCTCTTTTCCGATTAGAAAAAGCATCAGAATCCAAAGCACACTAACCGCAAAACCAACTTGAAATATTTTATACTTGATCAATCGTTGAAATTCCCCTTTAATTAAAAGCCCTAAACTATTCATGGATTTTATCTCCAGTTACTTTAATGAAAATTTCATCTAAAGACGTCTCTCCACTATGGATGGTTTCAATATTGTAATTTTTTAAAAGATCTAAAAAAGCTTGATTATCACCGATATTCGTAAGTTCAAAGGTTTTATGTTTGGTATGGGTATTATCGTAATACTCGACATCTAAAATACGTTTCCCATGTTTTAGTTTTAAAGCTCTCGGCGTAGATATCTCTTTAATTTTGCCATCACTAATAAAAGCGACTCGGTCACACAACTCTTCGACGTCATTCATGAGATGGGTGGATAACAACACTGTGCCGCCATTTTCTTTAAAGGTTCTAATCATATCTTTGATAATACGGGCGTTTTTGGGATCAAGACCGTTGGTAACTTCATCTAAAAATAGTATCTTTGGATTGTTAAGCATAGCTCTAACAAAATTGAGCCGCATTTTCATCCCCTTAGAAAATTCACCGACGAGTCGGTCCTTATCTTCATAAAGGCCAACTTGTTTTAACAAAGATACAATATCTGATTTTTGTTTGTAAAGTTGTTGGAAGAAGATCATATTTTCCATCGCTGTAAGCTTAGAAAAATGAACCGGCAACTCAAAGCCAACACCGATATCTTCATAAAATGTGTTTGTATAGGACTTTAAATCTTTACCATAGTACAAAATCTCACCCTCGTAAGCTTTCAACAAACGCGTTAAAATTTTCTGCGTGGTGCTTTTCCCTGCCCCACTCGGACCTAACAAACCAAATATTTCTCCCTCGTGGATACTAAATGATATCCCGTCCACAGCTTTAATTCGATTTTTTTGGTAAGTGAACCTCAAATCTTTAATTTCGAATACTTTCATCGTTTCACCTCGTTTTTCAAAACACCATATTTAATAACTTCGATGGTTTCATGAGTCAAAGCGCGAATCTTGGCTTCACTTTCTTTGTTATAGATCATTTTGAGTAATTCAACCGCATTGAAATGATAAAGCATTTTTGCAACAACCGTGACGTTGATATCTTTTGAAATAAACCCTTTTTTTTGATCTTGCCATAAAAAAGCTTCATAGGCTTCAATGCCACGTTGTTCCATATTGAGCCAGAGTTTTTGAACCGTTGCATCGCTGGCTTTATAAAGATGGTAGCCAAGCATAAAGGCATCTTCGTTCTCTTGAGCAAACTTTAAGCCAGCCATCACAATCTCGTCATATAAATCAACAAAAGATCGATCTTCAAATTTAGCCACAATGCTTTTAAAATAGGCCATTTTACTTGTTTGGATTAAATCAAAAAGATAATAATAAAGATCAAATTTATCCTTGAAATATTGATAAAAACTGCCGCGTGGAATCGAGGCCATTTTGACAATATCACTAATGCTTGTTTTGTCATAACCCTTCGCTTTTATAATATCGATAGCCGCGTTCAAAACTTTATCCTGTTTTGCTTGCGGTAAATTTAAAAAAGTGTCTGTCGGCATGGAATCTCCCCTTAGGTTACAGTCGCGCCATTTATACTTTGATTATGACACCACTGTCATCTTATGTCAAGAAAAAAAGCATCCTACATGGATGCTTTGATCTCCATTATGATATCCCTTAATTCAGCGGCTTTTTCAAAATCAAGATCACGAGCGGCTTTACGCATATCTTTTCCCAGGTCCTCGACCATGGTTTTTTTCTCCATTTTATCCATTTCAGATAAACGTTTTGCTTTGCCTTCATCTTCGGCTTCTAATTTGATACGAATGGCAGCTCTAACATCTTTCTTAATGGTTTTTGGGGTAATATTATACTTTTCATTATGCGTTTGTTGAATCGCTCTTCTACGGTTGGTCTCATCGATGGCTTCGCGCATGGCGGCACTCATCTTATCTGCGTATAATCGCACGTGACCATTTTCGTTTCTTGCGGCTCGGCCAATGGTCTGAATCAAACTTCGGGCACTTCTTAAAAAGCCTTGCTTATCGGCGTCTAAAATAGCGATAAACGATACCTCTGGTAAATCCAAGCCTTCTCTTAATAAATTAATACCAACTATGACATCATACACACCTAACCTTAGATCGCGGATAATATCGATACGTTCTAAGGAATCAATTTCTGAATGCAAATAAGCGACTTTGATGCCAAGTTCTTTTAAATAACTCGTTAGATCCTCACTCATCTTGATGGTCAAGGTGGTAATCAAAGTGCGTTCATTTTGTTTGATACGGGCTTGAATCTCAGCGACGATATCGTCGATTTGGCCTTCTTTTGGTTTAACCAATACCGCAGGATCCAAAAGCCCAGTCGGCCGAATGATTTGTTCGATAACAGCGTTTGTACGTGTAAACTCATAATAGCCTGGGGTGGCACTGACGTGGACAACTTGATGAATTTTTTCGTTAAATTCATCAAAATCTAAGGGTCGGTTATCCAAAGCTGAGGGTAAGCGAAAACCATAATCCACCAGCGTTTGTTTACGAGCCTTATCACCGTTAAACATACCTCTAACTTGCGGTAAAGTCACATGGGATTCATCGACAATCAATAAATAATCATCGCCAAAGAAATCCATTAGAGTAGAGGGGGTTTCACCTGCTTTTCTTAAAGAAAGGTGACGAGAGTAATTTTCAACGCCCTTACAAGTGCCAATTTCTCTTAACATCTCAATATCATATTTTGTTCGTTGCGCTAAACGTTCTGCTTCAACAAGTTTTCCTTCTTCTTTAAAATACGCTAGGCGGTCTTCTAACTCTGTTTCAATACGCTGAATCCCTTCTTCAAGCTTATCTTTATTCGTTACAAACTGTGTTGCTGGAAAAAGGGTAATCACGCTATAATCCTCTAATATTTCACCCGTTAAAGCGTCAAAAGAGCGGATACGTTCAATCTCATCATCAAAAAATTCAAAGCGAATACCGGTGGATTTTTGATAGGTTGGCATCACTTCAAGCGTATCGCCTTTGACTCGATAAGTACCACGTTTAAAATTCGTATCATTACGTTCAAAAAGCATCTGAACTAACTTCTCTAACACGGTATCTCTATCGATGATATCGCCTTGTCTTAAAGTTAAGGTAGCATCCTTATAGTCTTTAGGATCTCCGATGCCGTAGATACAGCTTACCGAAGCTACCACAATGACATCTTGACGTTCCAACAAAGAAGCCGTTGCACTATGTCTTAGTTCATCGATTTCTTCGTTGATTTGTGAGTCTTTTTCAATATAAAGATCTCTAGATGGCACATAGGCTTCCGGTTGATAATAATCATAATAGGAAATAAAATATTCAACTCTATTTTCAGGAAAAAATTCTTTAAACTCACTATACAGTTGTCCCGCCAGGGTTTTATTGTGCGCTAAAACCAAAATAGGTTTATCCAGATGGGTGATAACATTGCTCATCGTAAAGGTTTTGCCCGTCCCTGTAGCCCCAAGCAAAATTTGTTCTTTTTTATGTTTACCAATGTTTTTAACCAAGCTTTCAATCGCTTTGGCTTGATCGCCTTTTGGTTGATACGCTGTTTTTAATTTATACGTCATAGAAAACACGCTCCTATACTCCACCTTATTGTATCATATAAAAAGCGGCTGTGGTAAAATATAAACAGGTGATTAGATGGTCCCATTAATCGTTGGTATTAACGCCAAATTTATTCATACAAATAACGCCATTAGACTGTTGAAAGCAAACAGTCGATTTGACGTTGAAATCTTAGAATTCACCATTAAAGATACCCTCGATGAGGTCATTGAAAAAATCACGGATGAGCCGAGATTATTTATCGCATTTTCTTGTTATATATGGAATATTGAAATGATCAAAGCCTTGGTTTTCAGGCTTAAAAAAACCACCAATACCCCCATTATTCTCGGTGGTCCAGAGGTTAGTTATGATGCAAACACATTTCTTGATACTTGGCCAATCGATATGGTGATCAAAGGCGAAGGCGAGCATATTATCGATGATGTCATTCAGCACTACCAATCAGACATACCCCTCATAAACACCCCTGGTATCGCCACCAAAACCTTTCAGACACCTCCTCAAGAAATTACAAATCTCAAGACGTTAAAATCGCCGCATTATTTTGATTTTGATCAACCCAATCGAGACAAACGAATCGCTTATATTGAGAGTTCCCGTGGTTGTCCATATCGTTGTAGTTATTGCCTGTCTTCCTTAGAGAAAACCGTGCGATTCTTTCCATTAGAAAGCGTAAGAAAAGATTTGATTTACCTGATTGAGGCCGGGGTAAAACACATCAAGTTTTTAGACCGAACCTTCAACGCCAACCCCGATGCCTTGGCCATTATCGATACCATTATCAAGCACCGACGAGATGATTTAAGTGTACAATTTGAAATGACTGGCGACACCTTAAATGATTCTCTTATTCAATATATCCACACACATGCCCCAAAAGGGTTATTTCGCTTTGAAATTGGCATTCAATCCACCCATGATAAAACCAATCTGTTGGTGGGTAGAAAACAAAATAATGACCGGCTTTTCAAGACCATCAAAAATATTATACAGCACGATATTATCGATTTACATTTAGATTTAATCGCCGGGTTACCCAAAGAAGACTTGTCCCGTTTTAAAAAAACCTTTGATTCGGTCTATAATTTAGGCGCAAAAGAATTACAGCTAGGTTTTCTAAAAATGCTTCGCGGTACAAAAATACGTGAAGAAGCACAGGTTTATGGCTATCAATATGCAGCCATCGCCCCTTATGAAGTCATAAGCCATAACGATTTATGCCAAGAAGATATAAGGACCATAAAAAAAGTCATGACAATCCTAGATATATGTCACAACAAAGGCTATTTTGGAAACCATTTCTTCCAAATCATAAAACAACATTACCCCTCAGCATTCGATGTTTTTTTAAGGATGCATGCGGTTTGCGATCACAAAATATTAAATCGCCATTATCAACTGGAAGATCTGTTTGAGTTTGTTACGCGCTTTTTCCAAGATGAAGGTTTGAATCAAATGGATTTAGATGCGTTTAAACCTTATTACCTTCGTCGTAACCGTGTAAAGCCCAAGGGGTATTTTCCCAAGATTAAAGAAAAAAAACTAAGGCGCACCATTCTAGAAAAATGCGCAGACAAGTACCAACTGGATATTAATGACTTATATAAACACAGCTTGATTACGAGTTATCAAAACCATTATCTTGTAGCGTATTATAAACATCAAGCTGCATATTTATACCCCATAAAATAAAAGGAAGATCATGTTGATCTTCCTTTTTAACGGTGTAAAAGAATAAGCGCTTCAAATATATCTTCAAATAACGCCTCCGCATCCCAGTCGTTATAAGGATCACAAACCGATGCCACCGCACCAAAAATCATCGCTTTGATCGTTTGTAGGCGAGCCGGATTACGAAGTGGTTTAATAGTCCCTTCACCCATCCCTTTTTCAAGGATGATTTCCAAGCGTTTCTCAACGGTATCCATCGCCGAGTAAATTCTTTCATAAAGTAATTGTTTCTTAGCCTTTGGCAACTTTGCGACCTCGTAGTGGTATGTGTAATTCTGTAACATTTCATGGTCTTTAGCCAATATATGTAATCGCTGCATATGACTTTTAAACGCTTGTTTGAACGTTAATGAAGCTACATCATCTTCAGCCAGTAAAATTTCGACGTTCTTATCAACCAAAAGGCCGATTGCTTCAATAATCAAGGCTTCTTTATGATCAAAATACTCATAGATGGTACTTTTACCAATATCTAAATCTTGTGCCAAATTAGCTACAGTCAAGGGCTTATGCATATCGGCTTGAGTCAAATACTTCAGTACCATCTCTAAAATAGCTTCTCTTTTAGAATTCATCATCCAACACCTGCTTTAAATAGTCATCTAAAGTGTCGTCTGATATAGATTGACTAGAATCCGCAGCTACATTATCGGCGGTATTTTCCAAAAATCCTTTCGGTAAGAAAAGCATCAACAGCAAACTAACTAGCGCTAATGAAAAGCCCAATCCTGCATATAGATAGTGTGATTCAAGTATGTAAAAAACCCCTAATACCAAACCGATTAATATGGCTAAAGCCGCAAAGATGTAGCGTCCTTTACGTGTCATCAGTTCATACATAATCGGGACCACAAAGATGGTTAAGAATGTCGCATATATTAAGCCGCCAATAGCTGTTAATGCCATCGGTTGAATAAGCTCATCGCCTTGCTGTGTTGATATCGCCATGGCTGATAACGCTAAAATAGTAGTCAATGCCGTCATAAAGATAGGACGGATGCGTGTTCTTCCTGCCTCAACGACCGCGGCACGTAATGCATAACCCTTGTTGCGTAATTGGTTAATGAAATCAACCAACACAATGCCGTTGTTGACCACCACGCCAGAAAGAATAATCAAGCCAATTAAAGCGACGATACTAACAGGCATACCGAAGATATACAAGATGAAGAAACCGCCGGTAAAAGCCATCGGTATCGTAATCATGATAATAAAAGGATAGGTAAACGATTGAAACTGTGAAGCCATAATCATATAAACCAATAAAATACCCAAAACGCCGACCAAAATTAAAGTGTCTATCGCCGTCATAATCTCTTCATCTTCACCTAATACGGTATAATCATAACCTTCAGGTAAATGATAGTCATCCAAAAGAGTATCTACTTCTTGCGAGATTAATGTGGCATTATAACCACTTTGAATATCGGCACTAACCACCAATGATCGAGCCCCATTAAAACGATTGATAGACGCAAAGCCTGGTTCAATCCCGATTTCAGATACATCGCTCAAATGAACTGGGGTTTGTGTCATGGGATCAACACCAACAACAAGTGCCTCTAAACTTTCAATCGAAGGCAATTCGATTCTGGGGGTATCGTCTTGTGCAAAAATATAGATATCATACGACTGGTTTTGGAAACGCACTGTGGTTGTTAAACTTGGAGCGGCCAAATAATCCGAGACAATAGCGAGTATCTGACCAACCGTCAAGCCATAACCGATGGCCTCATCCTTATCCACGGTAATTCTAATCTCTTCGGTTCGATTATCCTCTCCCGCTTCGATATCTCGCAATCCTTCAATATCGGATAATGCCGTTGCTAAAGCTTCACCTTCATCGCGTAAAACATCTAGTGAAGTCCCTTGGATTCGTACTTGTATGCCGGATGCAATCAAAGCCGATGAGTCCATTTCCGTGCCTTCGACCGAACTTTCAAACATCGGGTATGATTCATTTAAAAAACGCTCAATATCATCTCTCATTGCCATGGTGGATTTTTCTCTATCCTCACTAAGGACTATGCTCAACCCAACATCGCCACTTTGCATCAATCCACCCATCATATCCATACCCCCATAGGTAATCGATACACTCTCTACCCCTTCAACAGCCAAAAGGTCATCCCCAAGGCGATCGAGGGTTTCGCTCAACTCATCAAAATCAATGCGTCTTTCAGAATCTAAGTACAACTCCGCTCTAAGACTACCTTCATCGGTATCTGGGAAAAACTCAAAACCTCTTGATGTGGCTAAAAAAGCGGATAGACCAAACAGACCTACCACGATAATAAGCACTAGATAACGAAGTCTCAAAAAAACATTCAAAACTTTTTCATAAATATTTTTGATCGACTCAAATGTCCATTTCGACTTTTTATTATCTTGCTGATCATCATCTTTAAGGATACGATTAGCCACGGTTGGCACAAACGTCAAAGCGATTAATAACGACGCCAATAAGCTAAATGTGATGGTCAACGCTAACTGATAAAAAATCTCACGAATAAAATCTTGAATAAACATAATCGGCAAAAAGACCCCAATCGTCGTTAGGGTTGAGGCGGTGATTGCACCCCCAACTTGGTAAGCGCCTCGAACAGCCGCATCCTTATTACTCGCCCCTTCTTTCTTCATTCTAAAGATGTTTTCAATCACCACAATCGAGTTATCCACAAGCATACCTATACCTAAGGCTAACCCACCTAATGAGACAATATTTAAGGTAATGCCTGATAGATATATTAAGATAATCGCAAACATCAAACTAATGGGAATTGCCACCCCAACTATAAAGGTAATTCGAAAGCTACGTAAAAAGATAAACAAAACAATAATGGCCAAAATGCCACCTAAAATCAAATTATTGGTAACACTGCCGACAGATTGCTCAATATATTCACCTTGGTCAAAAAGCATCGTCGTTTGAAACCCCTCATGTTCAGCCGCCAGATCATCTAAAGCATCGTGAATGCCACTGGCGACGAATGTCGTAGCGTATTCACTGCCCTTTTGAATCGAAATGCTAATCGATTCTACCCCATTGACCTTAGCGTACTGTCTTTCTTCCGCATTGACAAACGTGACATCGGCGATATCATCAATATGGATGGTTGGAAAATGATATCCAGGGATGGGTGAATCAAAGTCAAATATCTTTAAATCTTTAATCTCATCCAAATCTTTAAGTTCATCTCCAACACGGACCATATACTGCATATTATCAATATCAACAAATCCCGCTGGAAAAGCGAAATTTTGCGCTTTTAAGATCGTGTCTATATAAGCTTGGTCAATTTCAAAGTCTCGCATCTCTTCAGGTAATTCCTCATCCATAGCCTCTAGCATGAGGGCAATATCATGCATCGTCTCAGAAATCTCTTCATTATAGGCCGCTAACGCCTCTTCATCAAGCATAATCCGAATCTCAGAGGCATAACCTCCGGTGATTTCCAAACTAGCAACCCCTTCGACCCGTTCCAAACGCGGCGACAATTCATCATTAATCCATTCTGTTAATTCAGGCAAATCTTTCCCTTCATATTGTACAGAAAAATTCATGATGGGCAACATATCGAAACGAATCCGCATAATACTTGGATTAGAAGCCCTATCAGGTAAGATATCTAAGACACGGTTCAGACCTTCTCGCATCTCAACCATGATACTATCCATATCGGTATCAGTCGAAAATTCCATCATAATCAAACTGACGTTTTCTTGCGACATCGAGTTAACTTCTTGAATGTTCGTCGTCGTTAATAATGCATTCTCAAGAGGCATCGTAACCTCTTGTTCAACTTCCTCAGGTGTCGCGCCGGGATACGTCGTTATAACCACAGCATAAGGCAAATTAACATCAGGAAATAAATCGGTTGTAAGTCGGTTAAATGAAACCACACCAAACACAATAATTGCAATGACAACCATAAAGACCGTGATGGCTTTTTCAACCGAAAAATTAATCAGTGACCGCATGATATTCACACCTCTCCATGTATATATAAATAGACCCGACCGAATGTTCGGTCGGGTCTATTATATCACAAATCTAAAGGTTGATAATAGTCCTATAATTAATTTTTTGGAACATCGATATTTTTAGATCCATTGGTCGTTTGATGAATCAAACGGTCTAGATAAAATGAGCGATCGGTGTTGTGATAGCCTAAATTGCCATTCGTGGTTCTTATTTCAACCCTCTTTATATAGACATTTGTCAGCTCAATATCGCCGTTGGTTGTCTTAGCATAAAGGTTCTGACCATGTTGCGTGGTTTCGTTGATGTCTGTAAGATTAATTCGACCATTAGAACTACTAATATGGGCATCAATAACATCGCTTTGGCGCATAGTAATATTTCCGTTGGTAGTCACCAACCTTAAATCATCACTAACGATTGTCTCTACCGTAATCGTGCCGTTTGTCGTCTCCAAAATCATCGTATCGGCTTGGATATGATTGGCGGTAATCCGACCGTTGGTTGTCCGTGCTTCTAAGCGTTCTATGCCTGTGATATTCGTAAAAGAAAACGCCCCGTTTGTCGAGGTAATATCAATAGATTGCAACGTCTCAAAATCGTTGATACTAACCGCGCCATTATGAGCGATAATATCAACACTATCTAGATGAATATCGCGCGGAATATAAACATCCAAAACGCTGTCTTCAGAAAAGATAAGTTGCCAAAAACCAGAAATCACAAACCGCGCATCTCTATCATTTTCAATCTTGATGGTGTTTGTTTCAGTATCAAACACAATCATGGTTTCATAATCCTCAATAACCTCGCCGCTAACCGTAATATTGGGTTCATCGGTTCGTATAATGTTAACATCACTCTCAAAAACAGAGACTTCAAGTGTCCAAAGATCGCCTTCTTCGGTTTCGATACTTTCTTGATAAGATGCTAATTCTTTAGTCGCAAAGACTTCCAATTGTCCTTGTCGTAATAACAAAGCGATACCGCCAATAATGATTAAAATGGCGCTTATCATCTTTAAGTTCTGTTTCCATTGATAGAGGGTCGAATGCTTTTTTAAATGATAATGGATTTGGAACTGCTTTAAAAATCGCAAAACCTTCTTTTTACCCTGGATCTTAAAGACATCCATATGCCAACGTACAAGCCAAATAATAAAGCCAACAAAGACATCGTATAACCATGTAATCAATAAAATCCACAAGAATAACACACCCAGGCTAAAGCCAATAAATAAAAAGGCGTTAATATCCATGGTTGTGGGATAATTTAAGTTCAATAAAAATCCTATCAAGCCACTGCCAACACTGATGACAACTGAAAACAGCAACGGTACCAACCAAGTCACAATCAATAAATCAAATACAAGAATCCAAAAAATCTTGAAAAAATTAAAATGAACCGTATCGTCTTGCGCTTCACTCGATACCTTATTCTGAGGACGATAGCCATACTCCTTTAAAACATTTCTAGCAATGTCCTTAGGATTTTCTAATTCATCAATGATTTCTTGTTCTGTTTTTCCTTCATACATCGCCCCTGTAAAAAATCGCTCTTCATAAAAGGCCATGATTTCTTGACGTTCTTGTTCTTCTAAAGGGCTTAAATACGACTTCAATGTTTCGATAAACTGTTTTTTCATTAGCGTTATTCTCCTATCAGTTGGTTTACTTTATATTCAAATGTTTGCCACGCATCTTGCAATGAATTAAGATGGGTTCTTCCTATATCGGTAAGTTTAAAAAATTTACGGGCTGGACCATGTACAGATGGTTTAAGGTATGTGGTTAAATATCCCTCTTTAACCAAGCGTCTTAAGATGGGGTATATGGTACTCTCAGATATCCCCAATACATAATCAATAGCTTGATATATAAAATAACCATAGGTATCTTTTTCATCTATAATACTTAATACACAAAGGTCTAAAACCCCTTTTTTTAATTGTGTGTCCATAACCTCACCTCACTACTATACATTGTATAGTAGCATACAATGTATAAGTTGTAAAGAAAAAAAGCACATACCCTAAAAGTATGTGCTGAAAGACTAGATATCTAATATTCTAAGTGAGTTCGTTGTTGTTCCCAAAGGGAAACCCCCTGTAATCACAACGCGACGGCCGTTATCCAAGAGTTTCTCTTTTTTAACATATTCTATCGCTCTTTTAATCAAGGACTCTGTCTCTGTACCCAATTTAAAAGGTACCGCATGAACCCCATGATTTAAAGCCAACGAACGCGCTTTTTCACACGATGGTACAAGCGCCAAAATCATGGTATTGGGTCGGTTTTTAGAGATTAACCTAGCGGTAGTCCCACTAACCGAAGGTGCGATAACGAGGTTCGCATGTCCCTGTATGACGGTCCTTGCGGCACTCATCGCAATATTAGAGGGAATATCTTGGCGATAGTATTTATTGGCGCGTTCGATAAGATCAACGCGTTTGATTTCTTTTTCGATGCGCTTAGCAATGTTGCGCATGATATCGACGGATTCCACAGGGTATTTCCCAATTGCACTCTCACCACTTAACATGATGGCATCGGTGCCATCTAAAATAGAATTGGCCACATCCGAGACCTCAGCACGCGTAGGCTTGGGGTTTTCTTGCATACTTTCTAACATCTGAGTGGCGGTAATGGTGATTTTCCCGCGTTCATGACAGCGGGCGATGATATCTTTTTGAATAACAGGTACTTCCTCGGGTGGTACTTCCACACCTAAATCGCCCCTAGCGATCATGACCCCATCGACTTCATCAATAATATCATCAATATTATTAACGCCTTCTTGATTTTCAATCTTAGCGATAATTTGAATTTGTCTATTGCAATGATTTTTAATCAAATTTTTTATAGCTAAAACATCGTCCCGTTTTCGAACAAAGCTTGCTGCAATAAAATCGATGCCATGTTCGCAAGCCCATTTAATATCTGCCTCATCTTTATCTGAGATAAAATCAAGTTTCAATTCGACACCAGGTACATTGATGCCGCGTCTGTCTTTAATGGTATGCGTATTAAAAGCAATTGCTTTAATGGTTTTGGTTTTTTTATCTACATCGGTGATTTTGAGGCTTAAATATCCATCATCCACAACGATAATACCGCCAATTATAACATCTTTGTATAAATCGGGATACGTAACGCTAAATTTGGTGTGATCGCCCTCAATCTCATTCATGTAAATCGTGAGCTCACTGCCAACTTGAATGTGGGCTTTTCCGCCTTTGAACTTATGGGTGCGGATTTCAGGCCCTTTTGTATCTTGCATAATCGCCACATTGGTATTAAGTTCTTTATTGAGCGTGTTTAGGGTTTCTAAGCGTTCTTGGTGTTCAGCATAATTAGAGTGCGAAAAATTTAGGCGCATGACATCCATGCCAGCCAAAATTAGTTTACGCATCATCTCTTTAGATTCGGTGGCGGGGCCAATGGTACATACAATTTTAGTTTGATTAAAAGGGATCATATATTGCCTCCTAGTTTTTTAACTGTCCGACCAAACCGTAGCGTTTAGACGGGGTTTCTCTTTTCATAGACAAAGCTTCCTCAAAGGAGAATTCTTCTAAATCTTTGCGGTTTAAACCAATCACTTTATCGCCTAAAGATTTGCTGAGTAAATAGACAGCTCTTTCCGCCATCTCGGTAGCCAAAACACGATCAAAGGCTTGCGGTGTCCCACCTCTTTGCACATGGCCTAAAACAGTTGCTCTCGTTTCGTGTGTCGTCGCTTTTTCAATATCTTTAGCAAGCTGATGAACATCGGTCATGTTTTCTGTGACCACCACAATCGCATGACGTTTGTTACGGTCAAATGATTTTTTTACCTCAGCGATGGTTTTGCTTTTATCAAACCCAGTTTCTGGGGTAACGATAAACTCAGACCCCACAGCGATCCCGGCGTAAAGACCCAAATCCCCACAATGTCGCCCCATCACTTCAACGACGCTACATCGCTGGTGTGAAAAAGACGTATCACGAAGTTTATCAATCGACTCCACCGCCGTATCAAGCGCGGTAAAAAAACCAATCGAGTAATCGGTAGAAGCGATATCGTTATCGATGGTTGCCGGTAAACCAATGGTTCTAATACCAAGTTTACTCAAAGCTTGAGCGCCTCTGAATGAACCATCGCCACCGATCACAATCAACCCTTCAATATCACGTTTTTTTAAGTTTTCAACCGCTATTAACTGCGTCTTTTCTTCTTTAAATTCAGGATACCGCGCACTACCTAAAATCGTACCGCCACGGTTAATAATACGGGTGACATGTTTACGGGTCAGAGGAAAAATATCATTCTCACTTAACCCTTTAAAACCATCTTGCACGCCGTAAGCTTCCATACCATAATGAATTGCACTGCGCACAATGGCTCTAATAGCAACGTTCATACCTGGTGCATCGCCCCCAGATGTTAATACAGCTATTTTTTTCATATTCGTCTCTCCTCTGATAAATTATAACAAACAATGCCTGTTTATGAAATATTTAAACGCTTTAACGATTCTACAATCAATTGTCTTTTATCTTCTTTCAGTTGAATTTTCCCCGTCATTTTATAAACCGTATCTTTTTTGAGTGGTGTTTTAAGATTCTCATAAACACTGGGAAAACAGACCGCTTCCATCGTTGTCACACGGTCTTCAAATGACAAAAACGCCATTGGTTTACCCTGTTTTGTGGTAATTTCTTTAACCTGTACCAATAGACCAATCATATCCACAAACCGACCAGGGGGAAAATCCTCAAGCATAAATGGCCAAGATAGCTTCTCTTGTTGAACGAGGTTTTCAAACGGTTTAAAACTATCGTAGGTGATATTAAATCCTAGCGTCTCGTGTTCCATTGTTTTCAACGCTGCCCTATCAAATTCATCGTAGTTTTGATAAATGAATTCATCCAATGCAAGTGTGGTGTCGTACGCTAAAAAATCCAACATAGCCTCTAGGTTTTTAAGCATCGTTTTTTTGTTATATCTAAATTCATCACAAGCACCACTTTTAATTAACATTTCATAGTGTCGTTTATTAAAAACCTCTTTGGTATCCTTAACAAAAGCGATAAACGATTCAAAAGAGACGGAATCGCGCATATCCAAATACGCCATAACCGTTTGTTTTCCAATAAACTTAATGCCGCTAAGCGGGTAATAAAGATGATCCTTTTCTAAGGTAAAAATCTCTTTAGATTTTTCTAATGACGGTTTTTGAAGCGATAAGCCGTGTTCGTGTAACTCTTGTGTGTAAAGACGCAAGAGACGGTCGTTATTTAAAGCGTTCTGCATTAACACCGATAGAAACATCGCAGGATAATTAGCTTTCAAATACGCCATCCAATAAGCGATCATTGCGTAGGCTACGGAATGGGATTTATTAAAACCATAATCCGCAAATTTAACGATATAATCATAAATCTTATCGGCTAATTCTTGCGATTTCCCAGCATTTTTAGCGTGTTTGACAAAATTGCTGCGCTCTGCTTTTAAAACGTGGCTATCCTTCTTACTAACCGCCCTTCTTAACAAATCCGCTTCGATTAAAGTGTAGTTCGCAAATTGTACGGCGATCGCCATAATTTGTTCTTGATAAAGTAAAATCCCGTGGGTTGGGGCTAAAATCTGATCGACTTCCTCGGTAATAGGTTGGACTTTTTCTTTTCCATGGCGACGTTTTAAGAAACTAGGAATCTGTTCCATCGGTCCCGGTCGATAAAGCGCTAAGACTGCGACGATATCTTCAAAAGCGCGCATTTTCATCCGTTTGATCAAAGAACGCATCCCCGAGGATTCCAATTGAAACAACCCTGTTGTACTTTTTTCTCTTAGTAATTTGAATGTCTTCTTATCATCCAACGGTAATTTGGCCACATCAATCGTTTTGTTATAAGTGCGTTTAATGCCTACAATCACATCTTCGATCATCGTTAGATTGCGCAACCCTAAAAAATCCATTTTTAAAAGCCCCATCGCTTCTAAATCAGTTTGTTCATATTGTGTTTGATAAAGCGTGTTTAAACCTTCCTGAATCGCCGTATATTCAATTAAGGGTTCTTCGGATAACATTACCCCAGCCGCATGCGTTGATACGTGCCTGGGCAAATTTTCAAGCTTTTGTGCGATACTCAACCACGCGGCTAAGGAACTTTCATTATCCATTCGATTTCGAACATCCGCATCGCCTTTTATCATCGCTTGAATATTGGGATAAGACGTGATTTTACGGGCCATCTCCTCAACATAACGCGATTCTATTTTTAAGACTCGAGCGCTATCGCGTAAAGCACTTTTAGATAAAAACGTCCCAAAGGTACAAATTAAAGCCACGTACTGTGCTCCATACCGGTCTTTGACATAGCGTACCACTTGATCGCGTTTATGATCAGGAAAATCAATATCGATATCAGGCATAGTTTTCCGGGCTTTATTTAAGAAACGTTCGAATAAAAGACCATGCGTGACCGGATCAATACTGGTGATGCCTAAAGCATAAGAGACAAGACTTCCAGGCGCACTACCGCGGCCAGGACCAACCAAAATACGCTCTTTTTTCGCATACTTAATAACATCCCACATAATTAAAAAATAATCATTGAACCCAAGTTCATCAATCGTGCGTAATTCTTTATCCAAGCGTTTCTCATAGTGCGTTTTATCAACGTTTTTCCCCGATAATCTCTTTGCCAAGCCTTTATAACTCAAGGCTTTTAAATAGCGTTTACTGTCAATTTTATCGGGCGTCTCGAACTTCGGTAAAGAAGCTTGATTGAATGTTAAATCCAAACTATGTTTCTCTAAAAAAACCTGTTTTTCTTTTGTTAGCTCATCTTCGTTATCCTCTAATGCAGCCACATTGTGATGAGATTCTGCTTGTAGTATCTTCGCTAAAGTTTCATAGACCGGTTGATCTTCAGCATGCTTGATAGCCGTCTTTTGAAAAGAAAGTTTAGGAACCTTTAGCTTAGTATCGTTGTTGGTCTTTCCTTGACCTAAATAGACATCATCGACGTCTTGACGCAATGTTTCAAGCCATGTTTTAATGGCATTTAAAGAACCTTCTTGATCTAATTCATGCCATTCCCCAGTATTTGTGTTAATCACAACACTAATATTGTTGGCATACTTTTTAAAAGCACTATATTCAATTTCTTTGTATACCGCCTGCAAGGAAGCAAGCATTAATAAGTCTTGATACCCTTGTTGGTTTTTTGCATAACAAACAAGGTTTAAAGGCGTTTTTTTAAAAAGAGGTTCTATCCTGACTTGTAAGCCTAAAATCACTTTAAGCTTGTTTTTACATGCCATTTGGTAAAATTTATAAAAAGCGTGGGCGTTTTTGTCGGCTAAGACGACATAGGAAAAACCATGTGCTAAGGCATGGTCAATAATATCTTTTGGCATAATCGTAGCTCCAGAAAAACTATAGGCGCTCTCTGTAAATAGTTTAACCGACACACTATCCCTCCATTCATTAAAAATTATAACACAATCAGAAAAAAATGACGTGAGCTTTAGAAGAACTCACGCCATTTATTCATCGTTTTTTGTAAAGACCAAACAAACCAAGACCCCCGAGGATTAAAATACTGATGGCGATTCCAATTTCAAGGCTTAACAGTTGATCTTTAAACGTCACTTCATCTGTCAGCAAGGAAAAATGTGCGGTTTGTTTAAAATCATCGCGACCTAAAATCTCCAGTGTATAATCCCCGCCTTGATAGATGACATGGCCGCGTTCAACTTTCTCATCGTTCAACCAAATCTCACCCATAAAGTCCAGTTCAACCGGGGTGGTATGCACACTTTCTTTGAATGTTTCTAAATCGTTTTCCAACGTGAATTTATACGTTATCTCATAATCATTGATCCCTGCGATTCTAAAGGTGTAATGTCCGGGTTCGTCGATGATATCACCACTGGTATAAAGTTGATCGTTTAAGTATAACTGGCCGTAGGCATAATGAATATCCAAAGGTTCATCATATGTCTTATCGGCTTCAAATCCCTCTATAAAAGGATCGATGCCAAAATCTGTGGATTGACCTTGATACGCCAGTGTGTAATAGCCTGGATAGCTAATCTTGTGCACCCCTTTGGACAATGTCTCTTTATTCAGGATTGCTTCATCAAAAAGCACCAAATCCAAGCTGCCTTGATAATAGGTTTCCTCCACCGCAAAATCGGATGCTTGAAACTTCTGTCCATCTTTATCAAAACAAAATATGTATGGCCCGGTCCCCGTCCTTTTCGCAAACAACAACGGGTCATCCTGATCTGATAAATATAGCGCTTCTTCAATCACATGCTCCTTATATAATTCGCTATTTTTATAAAAGTAAAAAATCGTCTTTGTCGAGGTGAGCGCGTTCTCTTCTTTCGGTATTTGTAGCTGTACAATCAAGGTGTCTTCAAGCGCATAAACATCCTGTATACGAGTGGCTTTGTAATCATCATATACCGCTGTCATATAAACTTCGTTGCGGCTATCTAAAACCATTAGATGTGCACGAAAGTATCGGGATGAACCTTCGCTGTAGACCTCTCGAGCTTTGATGGCGTAATATTCACCCGCAAAACCATGGTCCCCTCTAAAGGTCAAATCCAGTGTTCCATCACCAAGAAAATGAATGGTACTAGGCTCATCCTTGTGGGTGACTTGAATGCGCCGCTTTTCTAAATCATAATTGTATCTAACATCGTAAACATCATCATTCTTTGCATAGACAACTGAGATTGTCATCAAACAAGCAAAGAAAAAGAAAAAGACAAATTTTTTCATCGTACTACCTCCTCACTCTGATAATACGCATCGATTTGTCTTTTTCTTTTTTTATATCTGAATTGTTAGGATTTAATAAGTCGCATGGTATCTCTTGCGATCATCACTTCTTCGTTGGTAGGGACCACGAGTAGCTGAACTTTCGAATCTTTCGCAGAGATAATTTCTTCTTTGCCACGAACTTCATTGGCTTTCTCATCAATCTTTGCGCCTAGCGCCGAGAGTCTTTCAACGATTAACTCTCTTGTGTTGGGCGCGTTTTCGCCAACCCCAGCCGTAAAGGCAATCGCATCAACACCGCCCATGCGCATGTAATAAGCACCGATATAATCAGCGATCATTTTCGCCTGTTTTTTAATTGCAAGTAACGCTTTATCATCGCCTTTATAAGCGGCTTCCCACAAATCTCTTGAATCGCTAGAAACGCCGCTAATACCGAGATAACCAGATTCTTTATTTAAGTCATTCATCACCTCGCCAATCGAACGATTTTCTTTCGTGGAGATGAATTCGATAATCGCTGGATCAATGTCGCCACTACGCGTTCCCATCGATATCCCTGCAAGCGGGGTGAATCCCATTGATGTATCGACCGAAACCCCACCATCAACCGCACAGATACTAGCACCGTTGCCAATATGTAAGACAATGGTCTTTAAATCCTTGATATCTTTATTTAAAATCGTCGCCACACGTTGAGAAACGTATTTATGACTTGTGCCATGAAAACCATATTTGCGGACACGATATTTCTCATACCAATCATAAGGTGTGGAATACATATAGGCGTCTTCTGCCATCGTTTGATGGAAAGCCGTGTCAAAAACCGCAACCATCGGTTTATTCGGCAACGCTTTTTGAAACGCTTTAATGCCGGTTAAATTGGCAGGATTATGTAATGGTGCTAAATCACTAACATCATCAATCGCTGCAATAACATCATCATCGATACGTACCGAATCGCTAAAGGCCTCACCACCATGAACGACACGGTGACCAACGCCCTCTATATCATCAAACGACGACACAATACCAAAAGAAACCAAGATCTCCAAAACCGTTTCAACCGCAATGGTATGATTCTTAACTTCTAAAGTCTTTTGTTTCTTCTCACCGTTGAATTTGATGGTAGAGACCGCATTGGGCAGTCCAATTCTTTCCACCACACCACTGGCAATCACTTTTTCTTCAGGCATCTCCAAAAGCTGAAATTTTAAACTCGAACTTCCCGCATTGACAGCCATAATCTTCATTGTTCATCAACCTTTCTTTTTAAAAACCAATCTTCTATTTGATTCAACGTTCTTTGGAACGCTTTTTGCTCTGTAAAAGGCGGTAAATCCGCCAATAAGAAATCATCGATTGTCTCGCTTGCCTCATGTTTCTTTTGCATAATCAAAAGACTTTGGGGATGGTTCTTAAATAAGCCTTCATCAAATTTAATCAAACCGTAAAGATGCATGTTTTCAAGCAATCGCTTCTTAAACCCAGGGGCTTCTTTTTGATCAAAAAAATCATTTTCAATGATCGCTAGAAAAAAACCGTAAGGTTTTAAAAATGCTTGGTGATGCAGGATAACTTCATAAGGAAAATAACTGTGTTTTCGATTCTGAGTTTCAATCGGAAAATCCGTAACAATCAAATCGACCTTGGGCCCTTCATAGGTTAAAGTATCTTGATGAAAAACCTCGTGTTTCATCTCTAAAGCATCGAAAAAATTACGGGCTATATGACACAATAAAGGATCGGCATCCAAACCGGTGAACTTCAAGGATTCAGCGTAATGATTATGGAGTGTTGCACAAAGATTACCCGTACCATTTAAGGGGTCTAGTACCGTTAGATTTTTTTGATTATTGTAAAGCTTCTTTAAAAGGTAAGCCATAAACATGCCAATCGAATCAGGGGTCATCATGGAATTGGTAATTTCCATATGTTTAAAGCCTTTTAGTAGCGACAGTTGAATCGCTTTACGAACAGATTCTTTTGAAAACGATTGATGAAGAATCGCTTCTTTATAAGCTGTAATATCCGTTTGTACACTAGGGGTGATCGCTTTAGAAAAGGTATCATCCAGTAAAAAAGAAAGTGCCAAAGAAAGACCCTCTAAATATGGGGTTTTATCGGCTTCATAAAGCCGCATCGCTGTCTGGTCTAAATAATCGTAAAACGCTTCATTAGCTTCTTGAATTTCCATCTAATCACCATAGTGTATTGTATCAAAAAAGGGGGTTTTTGTCTATTATAATCACGATATAACATGTAAACTTATTGCCTAGTTATATGCCTTTTGGTATGATTAGAGTAGGTGATGTAAATGAAAACCTTAGCGATTAGGTTAATCACGTGGTATCAAAAGCTATCACGCACGAAAAACCCGACGTGTCGGTACCATCCCACATGTTCTCAATACGCTAAAGAAGCGTTTCAAAAACGTCATTTTTTTTATGCCCTGTGGTTAACGTTTTATCGAATCATTCGGTGTAACCCCCTATCCAAGGGTGGTTATGATCCTGTACCTGAAAAACCAAAAAAGGAGAAAAATCATGGATAAACTTGATATTGCCCTAGATGGTAGCGATCAACATACGTATACACTAAAAGATTTCAAAGGTCAGAAAGTGGTTTTGTATTTTTACCCGAAAGACTCCACGAGTGGCTGTACCATTGAAGCCAAAGAATTCAGTGATTTAAAAACAGCGTTTGAAAAGAAAAACACCATCCTCCTCGGGGTTTCTAGAGATTCGGTAAAAAGCCACCGACGCTTTATCGAAAATGCAGGCTTAAACATACTCTTGTTGTCAGATAAAGATGAACTGTTGTCAAACGCCTTTGATGTCATTGGAGAAAAGAAACTGTATGGGAAAACTTTCAAGGGCATCATCCGCTCGACATTTGTTTTAGATGAGAATGGTAAACTTATTAAATCTTACCGTAACATTAAACCCAAAGGACATGCGTTACAAGTTTTGAACGATTTATCGGTTGATTAATCGCTCACAAGCGTTTATGATACAGAAAGTATTGAGGTGATACGAATGAAAAAAGAAGCGTATTTATTTACATCTGAATCGGTCACAGAAGGGCATCCTGACAAAATATGTGACCAAATATCCGATGCGATTTTAGATGCCATCTTACAGGATGATCCCGAGGCTAGGGTTGCTTGTGAAACCGCAGTAACCACAGGCCTGATCTTGGTGATGGGCGAGATTAACACCACGACATACGTCGATATTCAAAGCATTGTCAGAAAAACCGTCAAAGCGATTGGCTATGACCGGGGAAAATATGGCTTTGACAGTGAAAATATGGGCGTTATTGTGGCGATTGACCCTCAGAGTGAAGATATCGCTAGAGGCGTTGATAAAAAAGATAAAGACGATTTAGGCGCTGGAGATCAAGGCATTATGTTTGGGTATGCAACAAACGAAACCGATACCTATATGCCAATTACCCACAACTTGGCACAAAAACTGGCAAGACAGTTAGCAAAGGTTCGCAAAGAAGGGCCTTTAACTTATTTAAGACCCGATGGCAAGACCCAAGTAACCATGGCTTTTGATGAAAACCACCAACCTATCCGTGTCGATAGTATCGTGTGTTCCTCACAACATGCGCCTAACGTTGGTATCGATAAAATTCGTCGCGATATCACCGAGTATGTGATTAAACCCATTATCCCTGATAAATTCATCGATGAAAACACCAAATTTTATATCAACCCTACCGGTAAGTTTGTTATCGGAGGCCCTAAAGGCGATGCTGGGTTAACAGGACGTAAAATTATCGTCGATACATATGGTGGGGCTGCCCATCACGGCGGTGGCGCTTTCAGCGGAAAAGATCCGTCAAAGGTTGATCGTAGTGGTGCCTATGCGGCTCGCTATGTCGCAAAAAACCTTGTTGCCGCAGGTCTCGCTGATATAGTCGAAGTTTCTGTTTCATATGCGATCGGTGTGAGCAAACCGACCTCCATTGCTGTAGAGACCTTTGACACCAACAAAATTCCAGACTCGAAAATCATCGATATTATCAAAAAGGAATTTGACTTGCGCCCCGCAGCCATTATTAAACACCTTGATTTAAAACGGCCGATTTACCAACAAACAGCGGCCTATGGTCATTTCGGTAGACCTGACTTAGACTTACCGTGGGAAAGATTGGATAAAGTAGCCACTATTAAAGCCCATATAAAGTAAAAGACCGACTTTAATCGGTCTTTTTTCTTGATTTTTTAGGATCTACAATATTAGAAAACACCCTCCGGAGACAAATGTAAAGACTGTAATGATTTAATCAACATGTGCATCGGCATGAGAATGGGTAATCTAATGGCATCGGTATCCATAATATCTTTGTCTTTTAAAACGTCTTTTAACAGCACTTTGATATCGTGTACGTTAAGCAATTATTTTTATAAATTGCAGGTGCTATCGGTAATCAACTTTATTTTTGACATGTTATCCTCCTGCATGCAATATCTCTTATTATAGCAATCCCTAACGGCCTTGTGAATGCCTAAAATAATTAAGTTTTTCTTTTTTGTTTTATGATACAAGCCCCGTGTTCATCGACTTCATCACACCGTATAAAAGAATGCCTAAGCCCAAAGGGACCCAAAAGCTCGTATACTAGCGTACCGGCAATCACGATTAAAATCATCATGTTGGCGGTTACTGAATTTGATAACCGTGTCCCAGCGTAAAATATCAAACCAATCGCTGCTTGCGCCTGCGGTAATAAACAAAAGCCCAAATATTTGCGGACGTTTTTTGTCGATTTGCCTAAAAGACCGCCCACATAAGACCCAAAAAGTTTGCCAAATATCCTAAAAACAATATATACTGTAGCGTATAAAAGAAACCTTGACCAATCGATATCTGCGGTTCCTGAAATTAATAAGAAGACCATTTCCGCCCCGATAATGGTGAAAAAACCAATCAATATGGGTGGCGAAAAAAGATCAAGCATGTGCTCGGTTTCATCTTTAGCGAGTTTTGAAGACGTATTCGCGAAAGTAATCCCGACAACCATCGGTAGTAACACGGGTGAAAGATGGACATGTGCACCAAAGAAATCAAAACCTCGAATCGCCAAAGCGATAGAAAACATAATCGCCACAAAAGCACTAACAAATACCACCATATCTTTATCAACATCTTCATAATCTAGTTTTCGAATGATAATACGCAGGATTATGCCAATAGCTATACCGAGAAAAAGAGAAAAAATCAATTCGTAAATCGGTCCATGCAAAATCATTATTAAGGATAACGATTGACCTTGCTCAACGGCAATCGCATACGATAATACAATCCCAAAAATGATAATCGCAAAAGCATCCTCAACACCATGGAGTGGAACCAATGTATCGGTTAATTCTCCTTTGGTTTTATAGCGTTTGGTTAAAAATAAAATAGGCCCGGGCTCTGTGGCAATCGCAATGGTCCCAAGCAACAAAGCATAATGCAAAGGGAAACCAAAAACCCGAAGCCCAATGGCCGTGAATATAAAGGCACTTACCGCTTGCACGATTGTCACAATCAAAACTTCATTGCGTCGGTTCCAAATCTTTCTAAAATCAAGCTCAAGTCCGATGCTAAGCGCGATAAAACCAAGTGCAAACTTCGTTATATACATAAATAGACCTAACAACGCTACGCCACTCCACCAATAAATACCTAAACCAAAAACAATACCAACTATAATATAGCCTGTGATATTGGGAATATGGTGTTTTTCCGCAATTCTACCAACAAATAGCCCCAAAAGGATCATCAATGATATAATTAAGATAACGTCATAACTTTGTATTTCGTTTGCTAAAATCAACATGTGCTACACCTTCTAATAAATTGTATTCATCTCTTAGTCTATCATGTGATGATAAATTTTTGTATTCATAAATAACTTATTTAGAAGAAAGGAGTCTACAATGTCAACGATTCTACACAATAGTATCAAAATGACCAGTGCGGGTTTATTGGCGATTCTCATCGCACAATTTATCGGTTTAGAACACGCCATTACCGCGGGTATTCTAGCGGTTTTATCGATTCAAAAAACAAGAACCGACTCGGTCTTAATAGCTGGTAAACGCCTTATTGGAGCTTTTTTAGCTTTAGCTTTATCAACTGTTATATTTCTTTTAATAGGGTACAATATTTGGGTGTTCACGTTATTTACCATTATCTTCATCTCCCTTTCTTTTGGGCTGCGTATCGCTGAGGGCATTGTTCCTAGTTTGGTTTTAGTAAGTCACATACTTAATTACGGGACAT
>PWMS01000033.1 GCA_003558105.1 Mollicutes bacterium
ATGATATTATTTTCTTTTGGGTCGCACGCATGATTTTTAGCGCCCTTGAATTCACCGAACAAACGCCGTTTGAAAACATCTTGATTCACGGTTTAATCCGTGATGAAAAGGGCCGTAAAATGTCAAAATCCCTAGGCAATGGCGTCGATCCGATGGACATCAAAGAACAATACGGTATCGACACCTTGCGATATTTCTTAACCACCAATTCTGCGCCAGGCCAAGATTTGCGTTTCGAGATAGAAAAAGTAGAATCTTCGTGGAACTATATCAATAAACTATGGAATATTTCCCGTTTCATCCTGATGCATATCGATGATATCACCGCGGATCAAGCCATCATCAAAGATGAACATCTCGCCTTAAAAGACCGTTATATCCTCTCGCGTTTACAAACGACGATTCAAGACGTCAACCGCAACTATGAACGCTTTGAATTCGGAGAGGCGGCCAAAGCGCTTTATAAATTCAATTGGGACGAAGTGGCTTCTTGGTATGTCGAAGTTTCAAAAATGGCTTTACAAGGCGATGATGAAACCGCGAAAGCCACGACCAAAGCGGTCCTTTTGAAGGTATGGCGCGATGCGCTGAAACTGCTGCATCCGTTTATGCCGTTTGTGACCGAGGAAATCTATCAAAAACTTCCGCTAAAAGACGCCGAAAGCATCATGGTTGCACCTTGGCCAAAGGCCGAGAAAAGCGACTTAGATCAAAGCGCAGAAAAAGCCTTTGAAACCATCAAAAGCCTTATCTCTCGCGTCCGAAACGTCCGCAACGATTATGATGTATCGTACAAAAAAGCGATTGACCTTTATATTGAAGCCGATCAAGTGACGCGCGAGCGCTTTGAACAAGAACGGCATCTTATCGAGCGCTTTACCAATCCGAAAACGTTAGACATTGCTCAAAACATCGCACTTAAAGACAACACATTATCCTTTGTTTATTCGACCTTTACCCTATATATTCCACTCGGCAGTTTGGTCGATATCAACGAAGAGATTCAAAAACAGGAAAAAGAAAAAAAGCGTCTAAAACAAGAAATCAACCGCGCTGAAGGTATGTTGAATAATGAAAACTTTGTGAACAAAGCCCCCGCTGCCAAAATCAAAGCTGAAAAAGATAAATACGAAAATTATAGACACCAATTAAAACACGTTGAAAAACGTCTTGAGGATTTAAAACGCAGTGTTTAAAACCTTAAAAGCGGCTCAAGCATGGATTGAATCCATCGAAAAATTTGGCCAAAAATATGACCTTTCGCGCATGGAAAAAGCGTGCGATTTATTAAACCACCCCGAACAATCCTTTCAAAGCATCCATATTGGTGGCACCAACGGAAAGGGCTCAACGTTGGCTTATTTAAAAGAAAGCTTGCAAGCAGCTGGCTACAACGTTGGAACCTTCACCAGCCCTTATATCGTACATTTCAATGAACGCATAACGTTGAATAACGACATGATTAGCGATGATGATTTGCTTTATTACATCAATGAAGTCTATCATTTTCAAACAATGTATCTAAAAAGATTCAATGATCAAATTACCTTTTTTGAATTGCTGACGCTCATCAGTTTTTTATACTTTAAAAACCAGGCGGTCGATGTGGTACTTTATGAAGTGGGCCTTGGTGGCAGTCTTGATGCGACCAATGTCATCACGCCTTTATTGAGCATCATCACTTCTTTAGGCTACGATCATATGGGGGTTTTAGGTGATACATTGGCATCGATCGCTGAGAACAAACTCGGGATTGTCAAAGCGAACACCCCTTTAATCAGCGGCATTACCCAATCCAATATAAAACCGATCATAAAAAGGCGCGTTGAAACGACCAAAAGTCCTTGGATTGATGCGAGTATCCTACCGTTTAAAATCCTTCAACACACCCCGACTTTGCGCTTTATATTTCAAGGTAATAGCTATGAAACCCATATGCTTGGCGCTCATCAAGCCCGCAACGCCGTCTTAGCACTATGCGCCTTAGACACCTTACAAGCCCTTGGCTTTAAAACAAGTTTAAAAGCCCGCCAAAAAGGCCTTCTAAAAGCTTTCATGCCTGGGCGTTTTGAAATCTTTGAAAACCCTTTGACAATCCTTGATGGTGCCCATAACATCAATGGCTTAGAAGCATCGCTTGAAACTTTAAACGCCACCTATCCAGCGCACACAAAAACCTTGATTTTCGCCGTGATGGCTGATAAGGCTTACCGACCCATGCTGGCTTTACTGGAAGCTCAGCATGCCCGCATCATATTTACCGAGATTCCTTATGTTCGCAGTGAAAAAGCCGCGCAGTTATATCAGGTTTCTAACGCTCACGAAAAGTATGTCATCAGCGACTATAAAGAAGCTTATCAAAAGGCCCAAGAACTTAGTCGTGAACAAGATAGTGTGATATACATTAGCGGGTCTTTATACTTTATTAGTATGATGCGTAAAACGATGATTAAAACCTAGATTTTAGCTAGGTTTTTTCATGCGTTTTATTGCGCTTAGCAGCGTGTAAACGTGGTACAATATAGATGAAGCTAAACCAAAAGGCGGTGATGTTAATGAGAAAATTTGTGAAAATTATAGGCTTTGCCATCTATTTTTTTATTTTTTACACCTTTTTATTTGGTGGCTTGGTTTTTAATTTACCCATGCATAGCCCTTCATCACTCAGCTATAATAAAGAAACGATACAAACGACGACCCATCCCGATACAAAGGCGTATATTCTTGAGGACTTAAAAGAATCTCTCGATGTTAGATTGGTCCTTATGGATGAGGCGGAAGCGTCGATAAAAATATCGTATTATACGATTCATGGCGGTCAGAGTCGCGATTTGTTTTATGGTGCTATTTTAGAAGCCGCCGATCGCGGTGTTTCTGTTGAAATTATCATCGATTACATCTTTTATTTCCAAACCAGAGGCGAGGCTTTACCCAATGAAGCGCTTTATATCCACGACAATATCGACTTTAGACTCTATGAACCCTATCAACCTTGGCTGCCTTACACCATCCATAATCGTCTCCACGATAAAATGATCATGATCGATGAAAGCCATGGGTTACTTGGGGGCCGTAATATCGGTGATCGTTATTATCTTTTAAACGAAGCAGAAGACCCTGCTAATAAAACCTTTGATCGAGATGTTTTAGTCTTCTCAAAACCCCAAAATCCAACCGTCTTAGAGATGAACGCCTATTACGATGAACTCTTCGAAGCGCCTTATACGGTTAAACGCTCAGCGACGACAACACAAGCGCGACTCGATGAACAAAGCCGCCTGAAAGAGGTTTATCAAACCTATAAAGTCCACGAATCGCTTGAGGGTTTGTTAGAGACGACCGAAACCAACGCGATCGCGGTTCAAAGTGCGCACTTTTTAAGAAGCCCCTTAGATCGTTTTCATAAAAAGCCAGTCGTCTTGGAATCGCTAAGTGCCCTTGCGGTGGATTATGATCGTTGGGTTGTACAGTCGCCTTACATCATCTTTCATCGTTTCATGCTGGATGCTTTGCCAAATCAAGTCCCCGATGATTTTACAATTCTAACCAACGCCAAAGCCGCTACCCCCAATGTATTTGCGATGTCAGGCTATCAACGGTATCGCCAGCCATTGGCTGAAAATAGCACCTTATATGAATATCAAGGACCCGGCTCCATTCATGCGAAAGGTATGATTTTCGGCGATGAAATCAGTGTGATTGGAACACTTAATCTAGACCCTAGAAGCGCAACCCTGTCCACCGAAAGTGTCATTGTGGTTGTCTCAAAAGACTTCACAGCGCATTACTCAGCCATTTTAGATACGTATATCGCCCGTAGCTTAGAAGTTTTGGAGGATGGTCAATACGCCCAAAACGTCGATGTTGAGCCAAAAGAGCTGTCCAGATCAAAACAAATCGCTATCCGCATCACCGGATTATTTACATATTTTATGGAAGTTATGTTATAGGTGAGACGATGAAAAACATCAAAGACCCTAATAAGTTTGTACACGATATATCACAGTGGTACCAAGAGAACAAGCGGGATTTACCCTTTCGAAAAACCCAAGATCCCTACCATATCTGGATCTCAGAGATTATGGCCCAACAGACGCAAATGGATAGTTTGATACCTTATTATCAACGGTTCATCAAGCGTTTTCCCAACGTTGCGGTTTTAGCTGGCGCGGATATTAGCGAGGTCTTGTCGCTTTGGGAAGGTTTAGGGTATTACCGCCGCGCTCATCACATCCATGAAAGCGCGCAAATCATAAAGCGGGATTTTAAAGGGGTCTTTCCAAGCACGCTTAAAGACATCAAAGCCTTAAAAGGCGTGGGCGATTATACCGCCGCCGCGATTCATGCGATTGCGTATGATCAACCTTCCGTGGCGATTGATGGTAATGTAATGCGGGTGATGAGCCGTATCCTTTTATACGATGAGGATATTCGTAAAACCACCGCAAAACGCGCGGTTACACAAATATTAGAGCCACTTATTAAGCTTGCTGAACCCAGTGTTTTCACACAAGCTTTGATGGAACTTGGTGCCTTGGTATGCAAGAAAATCCCTGATTGTGAAGCGTGTCCTATGCAAAACCATTGTTTCGCATACAAACAAAATAACGTGATGGCTTATCCTAAAATATCTAAATTAAAACCTAAAACGCTTGAAACTTATATCACATTTGTCTTATACCATCGCCATCACTATTTGTTGATTACCCGTCCTAAAGATGGTTTACTTGGGGGCTTATTGGCGTTTCCCCAATATCAAACCTATGATTTTGATCGTGCCTACCAAAAGTTTAAAGCCGATTTTAAACTGCCTGATTTCAAGTTTGAATCTCTTGGTATAATGCGTCATGTCTTTACCCATAAAATCTGGGTCATGCAAGTTTATGCTTGTGAAATCACCAAGCCTCTCGAGGCGATGGTGAACTTTGAAACCAAAACCAATGCGATTTCCACCGCCCATAAAAAGATTTTTTCATTAATAAAAAGTAAATGAACAGACTTTACCCAACGATAGGGTAAAGGAGTGTTTCGATGTTATTGATTAAAGAAATACCCAGCAAAGAAAGACCTCGGGAACGGTTTATGCGCTATGGCAAGGAAGCTTTATCCAATCAAGAGTTAATTGCTATTTTACTAAGAACTGGTACCAACCAAACCAGTGTCCTTTCTTTAGCCCATCAAATTATGCGGACGCATACCTCAATGCGGAAAATATCCCAAACCTCGGTTAACGAACTAACCAAGATTACCGGCATGGGTCAAGCCAAGGCGATACAATTATTAAGTGCCTTAGAGCTCGGCAAACGTCTGTTTGAAGAGAGCTTTGGTAATGAACCGCTTTTAACCGATCCTGAAAAGGTATACGACTGGATGCGCCCGCGGCTGGAATCTTCCACACAAGAAGAATTTCATGCCCTTTATCTCAATACCAAAGGCCGCTTGATCACCTCAAAAAAACTGTTTGTTGGTTCCCTTTCCAGTGCGATCGTGCATCCCCGTGAGTTATTCAAATATGCCGTGAGTGTCTCAGCGGCGAATGTGATTTTAGTTCATAACCATCCTTCAGGCGACCCAGAACCTTCTAAAAGCGACGATACCATGACCATGACGATGATACAAAACGGTGATATGATGGATATTCCAATCCTTGATCATATCGTCGTTGGCCAAGGCGTCTATTTTTCTTATCGGGAACAAGGAAAGATGTGATTTAGGCTTGCCAAGGCAAGCCTTTTTATGTATAATGTAGAAAGATGTTTAAGTGATGGTCAAATCATTGACTTTTTTGATGATATTTGGTATCATTTAAACGCTTAGCAGCATACCGCACAAAACGGGTTTATAAAAGTATAGGAAACTATCACCCCAATGGCGAGTCTTAAAATTATGAGGAGGTGCTCTACAAGTATGTATGCCGTAGTAGAAACAGGCGGTAAGCAATTGCGCGTCACCAAAGGTGAAACCATTTACGTTGAAAAACTCGAAGCCAACGAAGGCGACACAGTAACCTTTGATAACGTTTTGTTGATTGGTGGCGACAAAGTAAAAGTCGGCAACCCCACAATCGATGGCGCAAAAGTTAAAGCCAAAGTTATTAAACACGGGAAACAAAGAAAAATTATTGTGTTTAAATACAAACCCAAAAAAAATTACAGTCGTAAACAAGGCCATAGACAGCCTTATACAAAACTTGAAATCACGTCTATTGAAAAATAATTCAATTCTTCACTTTTCGGAGGTGAACCACTATGTTAATCGATATGAATCTAACCATTTGTATGGCATCTAAAAAAGGTGTCGGGTCAACGAAAAACGGTCGCGATAGCGAAGCTAAACGTCTTGGCGCCAAAAAAGCCGATGGTCAATACTGCAATGCAGGCTCTATCATTTATCGTCAGCGAGGCACAAAGGTGCACCCTGGTGAAAATGTCGGCATCGGTGGCGACGATACATTATTCTCAAAAATCGACGGCGTTGTGCGTTTTGAACGCATTGGACGCAATCGTAAACGCGCCTCAGTGTACCCAGAGTAATCGTTTGGCAAACAGTGGAAACTGTTTGCCATTTTTTTTAGTCATTGTATAATAAGGCTTGAAGACATGGCTTAAAAGGTGAAACTATGATTCGACAAGCAGAACTCAAAGATTTAAACCCCATCGATGATATCGCGAAAGCTACCATTGCGAGTATGCAAAAACTGCATCGCACTCAATGGTCTTTTTCCTATCCGAGAAAACCGCATTTTAAAGCCGATGTCGAGGCGCGCCGTCTCTATGTTTTTGAAGAGGAAAATACGATTAAAGCGATGATGGCAATCTATGAAGAAAACGAAGCAAGCTACCGCAGCATCGCATGGCATGGGAAACGTGGCATGGTGATACACCGTTTGATGGTGCATCCCGATTATCAAGGTCAAGGGATTGCGGATAGTCTCATCCTTTTTGGAATCGGAAAAACGAAAGAACAAGGCTTTGAATCCTTAAAAATAGATACCCACGCAGCCAATGGCCCGATGCGCAAGTTGCTGAAGAAACATCAATTTGAACCACGTGGCTATATCAAAGCCATCGATCGTTTGGCCTATGAACGTCGCATTGATTATCGTTTTGCCCACCGGATTTTAATCTTTGGCAACGCGGGGACCGGAAAGACGACGTTAGCCCGCATGTTGGGGGAGAAACTACAATTAGATGTGATCCATCTAGATACCATCTATTGGCTTAAAAACTGGCAGTCTTTAAGCAAACCTGACTTTAACAAGGCGGTGCTTTCTTACTTAAAGCAACACCCGCGCTTTGTGATGGATGGCAATTACACCAACCACACCAACTTTGAAGACCGTTTAAAGATTAGCGATACGGTCATCTTACTCAATTATCATGAAAAAACCGCTTTAAAAGGCGTTATTGAAAGAGAAAATGTCTACAAACACCGGTACCGCAGCGACATGGCGACCGGTTGTATCGAAGAACTCGACCAAGAATTTTTACAGTATGTGGCCTTTTTTGAACCGAAGCGCCACAAACTCGAAGCCATCATCAACAGCTTAAGACCTAAAAAAAACATTTTAGTCTTTGACACTCGCGAAGCTTTGATGCATTGGTACAACAGTCTGTGAGGTGCACCCTATGTTTATTGATCTAGTTAAATTACATATTAAAAGCGGCCGTGGCGGTGATGGCATGAG